>JABDFS010000054.1:106-25439 GCA_013286425.1 Bacteroidota bacterium | reverse complement strand
TTTGCAAAAAGAAATCTTTGAAGACAAAGTGCAGGAATATTATTCACTTCGTTGTGTAACGCAGGTGCTCGGGCCTGTGTATGATACCATCAAACATGCAGAAAAAATTTTAGTTGATGAATTGAATTCTGTAAATGATAATCCTGTTGTTGATCACATCAATCAAAATGTTTTTCATGGCGGTAATTTTCACGGCGATTATGTTTCACTTGAAATGGATAAACTGAAATTATCAATGCTTGCAGAGCGACAATTAAATTATTTGCTGAATGATAAACTCAACCAAAAATTTCCGCCGTTCGTTAACCTTGGAACACTGGGTTTGAATTTTGGTATGCAAGGCATGCAATTTACAGCAACATCAACGGTTGCAGAAAATCAAACATTGTCATTCCCGATGTATGTACACAGCATCCCCAACAACAACGATAACCAGGATATAGTAAGTATGGGCAGCAATGCAGCGTTGCTCACCAAAAAAGTAATTGAAAATTCTTTCACTGTTTTGAGCATACATGTAATGAGTATTTTGCAGGCAGTTGATTATCTCAATTGCGAAGACAAGTTATCATCATCAACAGGATCGGTGCATCAATCATTACGAAAAATATTTCCGAAGTTTATAGAAGACAAAACAAAATATAACGATCTGAAACTTGTAAAAGAATTTTTGCAAACATCAGACCCTGTTTCATTCGATCATATAACAGAATAAAAAATTGCAAATGAAATATGCATTGATAACCGGCGGTTCAAGAGGCATTGGCAGAGCAATTTGCATTCGTTTGGCAAGTGAAGGTTATTATGTACTCATCAATTTCAAAAGCAATCAAATAGAAGCTGAAAAAACTTTGTATTTAATTAAGGAACAAAATGGTAACGGCGAATTATTGCAGTTTGATGTTGCTGATAAAGAAGCAATAAAAAATACTTTAGGCAAATGGATTGAAAGCAATACCGATAAAAATATTGAAGTGTTGGTGAACAATGCAGGCATTAAAGATGATGGGTTGATGAGCTGGATGAGCGATGAACAATGGGATAACATCATCACTACAAACCTTGATAGTTTTTTTTATGTAACACGCACGGTATTGCTGCAAATGCTCGCAAAAAAATATGGCCGCATCATCAATGTTGTTTCGCTTTCAGGTTTAAAAGGCATGGCAGGACAAACAAATTATGCTGCTGCAAAGGCCGGTGTTATCGGCGCTACAAAATCGCTTGCGCAGGAAGTTGCTCGTTACAACATAACGGTAAATGCAGTTGCGCCCGGCTTTATAAAAACAGATATGCTCGAAGGTCTCGATGAAAAAGAGTTAAGCAAAATTATTCCCGCAAAACGTTTTGGTTTGCCCGATGAAGTTGCACACGCAATTAGTTTTTTTGCAGGCAAAGAAGCTTCGTATATAACGGCGCAGGTACTTTCTATCAATGGCGGTTTGTATTCTTAAGATTTTTTTGGTTATAAGCTTTAGTATTTCATGGCATCGTTCCTTGGTCGCAACACTTGTAATATATATTTTCAATTCAGCTTAAAATTAGCACAACACGCATAAGCGGTAAATTTTTATTGCAAGCAGATGAATAGTCTAAGCGATAAATTTTCGATTATTAATTTCGCACTATGAACAAAAAAGTAAGAGTGCGCTTTGCGCCTTCACCTACAGGCGGCTTACATATTGGCGGCATGCGCACCGTATTGTTTAATTACCTGTTTGCAAAATATCACAAAGGCGATTTTATTTTACGAATTGAAGACACTGATCAGAACCGTTTTGTGCCCGGCGCAGAAGAATATATTTTTGAATGTTTGAAATGGTGCGG
This sequence comes from Bacteroidota bacterium, assembly GCA_013286425.1. Lineage (GTDB taxonomy): Bacteria > Bacteroidota > Bacteroidia > Chitinophagales > Chitinophagaceae > Parafilimonas. The sequence continues at coordinate 23,612 of JABDFS010000054.1, read as the reverse complement.
ATTAAACCCTGATGAAAGCGTTGTGCATGGCGGCGAATATGCACCTTATCGTCAAAGCGAACGCAAAGAAATGTATAGACAATACGCTGAGCAATTAGTGAAAGATGGCAAAGCATATTATGCATTTGATACACCACAGGAACTGGAAGAAAAAAGAAAAGTTGTTTCTAATTTTCAATATAGTCAATCATCACGCAGCGAGATGAAAAATTCATTGACATTAAGTGACGATGAAACAAAAAAATTACTGGATGAAAATGTGCCGCATGTTATAAGAATAAAAATGCCGCATGATGAAACAGTAGGTTTTACTGATATGATCCGCGGCGCAGTAAATTTTAATACTTCGCAGGTTGATGATAAAGTTTTGTTGAAAGCAGATGGAATGCCAACGTATCACCTTGCTGTTGTTGTTGATGATTATTTAATGAAGATCACACACGCATTTCGCGGCGAAGAATGGCTTCCTTCATCACCTGTGCATGTTTTATTGTGGAAATATTTATTTGGTTTGGATAACATGCCTGAGTGGGCACATTTACCATTGATATTAAAACCTGATGGCAAAGGAAAATTAAGCAAGCGTGATGGCGACCGTTTAGGCTTTCCTGTATTTGCCATGAACTGGATAGATCCTAAAACCGGTGAATTAACTCACGGCTTTCGTGAGCGTGGTTTTTTACCGGAATCATTCATAAATTTTCTCGCTTTGCTTGGCTGGAATGATGGAACAGAACAGGAAATTTTTTCACTGAATGAACTGATAGAAAAATTTTCAATTGAGCGTGTGCATAAAGCAGGCGCAAAGTTTGATTATGAAAAAGCAAAATGGTTCAATCATGAATGGATAAAGAAATTGACAGTTGATAATTTACAGTTTACAGTTAAGCAAACTTTATCTGATGCCGGTATTGAAGTAAATGATGATGAGAAATTAAAAACTGTAATTGAATTGGTGAAAGACCGTTGTACGTTGTTAACTGATTTTGTACAGCACTCATCTTTCTTTTTTCAATCACCAAAAGAAATTGACGTAGCTGCAATACAACCAAAATGGAATGAACACAAACAACAATTCTTTGTTGAACTAATTCGCACTTATCAATTTTTAATAACGTGGCAACATGAAGCATTGGAAAATAGCTTTAAAGAAATTGCTGCAGCAAGCCAGATGAAACCTGGTGATGTTTTATTGCCATTGCGCATAATGTTGGTAGGAGGAAAGTTTGGTCCGCATGTTTTTAATATAGCAGAAGTGTTGGGTAAAGAAGAAACTATCAATCGTATAAAACATACATTGAAATTGTTATAGTAACTAAAACACTTTAATAATTTTTCCGGTAATAGCGCCTTCAACGCTTCTTACATAAGCAGCAACAACATTGTCCATCATAACGGGAATATGTCCCGGGAAATAGGGAAAGTAGCCCGGTGAATCTTCTACAACGCCTGGACTTACAGAATTGATGCGCACATTATTTTCGAGTTCGATCGATGCACCAATAACAAAACTGTTTATGGCGCCGTTTACCATACTTAAATTGGAACCAAGCACAACGGGATCTTCGGCCAGAATGCCACTGGTTAAAGTAAAAGATCCTTTTGCATCTATATAGTGCTGGCCGATTAGAACAAGATTAACCTGCCCCATTAATTTGCTGTCAACGCCTTTTCTAAAATCTTTATCTAAAGCCGTTTTCAAAGGACCGAAATATCCTTCACCGGTTGTGCTTACCACTGCATCAAATTTACCCACATGTTTATACATGGATTCAATAGATTTCGGCGATTGTATATCAACCTGAACATCGCCTTTATTACGGCTCGCTTTAATTATCTCATGTCGCTTGCTTAATTCTTCAGTAACAACTTTACCAATTGTTCCTGATGCGCCAATGATGATGATTTTCATGTTAGCAGTTTAAAACAAAAGTACTCGCTTTATAAAAATAAAATGGTGTGCTTATCTTACATAAAATTTTTGCATGGCCAAAAACAACCGCTTATTATATTTTCTCGCGCTGCTTAAAATCATCATTCCTTACTTTCTTCAGAATCCTGTTTATGAACCGCATCGCGATGAGTTTCTTTACCTCGCTGAAGGCCATCATCTTGCTTTTGGTTTTATGGAAGTGCCGCCAATGCTTTCCGTATTTGCATGGCTTACACATTTGTTTGGCGATGGAATGTTCTGGATAAAACTCTGGCCATCATTATTTGGTGCTGCAACGTTTATCGTTGCCGGGAAAATTATTCAATCACTTGGAGGAAAAAGTTTTGCATTATTACTTTTATTTTTCCCATTCATTTTCGGCGGTTACCTGCGCATGTTTTTTTTGTTTCAGCCCAATGCGCCTGAAATATTTTTCTGGACGATGATCGCATACAGTATCATTCGCTTTACACAAACAAATCAAAATAAATGGCTGTATATATTTGGTGTAAGTGTTGCGTTGGGTATGTTGAGTAAATACTCGGTTGCTTTTTATACAACCAGTATTTTGTTGGGATTATTATTCACTGAACACAGAACAATTTTCATCAATAAACATTTCTGGTTTGCTTCATTGATCGCATTTATAATTTTCCTTCCAAACTTTTTGTGGCAATATCAAAATCAATTCCCGATTATATTTCATATGAAAGAATTGCAGGAAACGCAATTACAGTATATAAGTCCTGTTAGTTTTTTGAGCGACCAATTGCTCCTCAATTTTCCTTGTTTTTTTATTTGGCTTACGGGATTATTTTATACGCTTTTCTCAAAACAGTACCGATACATTGGATTAGCATACATATTCGTCATCATTTTATTGCTGATTGGCCGCGGCAAGAGTTATTATGCTGCGGGCGTTTACCCGGCATTGTTTGCGTTTGGCGCTACGCAACTTGAAAAATTTACTTCCGTGAAAAGAAGATTTTTACGCATTGCATTTATTGCTTTTCCAGTTGCGATTGGTTTACTTGTTTTACCGGTTGCTTTGCCCATTTTGCCGCCACAACCACTTGCAGATTTGTATATAAAAATGAATACAAAACAAACCGGCGCATTAAAGTGGGAAGACCTGAAAGATCATCCATTACCACAGGATTTTTCTGATATGCTGGGTTGGGAAGAAATGGCGCAGAAAACCGCCAAAGCATATGCAATGCTCAGCGATTCTGAAAAACATAATACAATTATTTTTTGTGATAATTATGGAATGGCCGGCGCTGTAAATTATTATGCGGCTAAATATCATTTGCCCGAAGCATACAGTGATAATGCAAGTTTTTTATATTGGTTGCCGGCGAAGATCAGTTTGAAAAATCTTGTGTTGGTTACAGATGATCATGATGAGAAAGAACATGATTTCGCGAAAGATTTTCAATCAATAACAATTATAGACAGTGTTACGAGTGAGTTTGCACGCGAACGTGGAGATTACATTTATTTGTTTAAAGGCGCTGATGATAATTTTCAAAAATATATGAAAGAAAAAATTGCAAAAGATAAGGCTGAGTTTAAATATTGATTCGTACAACTTAAAGACATTTATTATGAGAAAATTTTTTCTTTTGATCTGTCTCGTATCAACATTTACTCTTTATGCACAACATAAAACAGATGCATTTCTAAAAAACATTTTATCATCAAATAATGATTCTCTTTTTCAACGCGTTTTAGCTGATCCTGATTATTATCGTTTGCAAATAATTTACACGCAGATCAACCGTGATAAAAATAATGTTCCAACATTTAGGAATTATTATTTTAATGTTGATTCATTATTCTATTTCAATCCTGCATCAACCGTAAAACTTCCGCTCGCAGCATTATCGCTGGAGAAGTTGAATGAAATGAAAAAGCCTGGTGTAGATAAATACACATCCATGCAGTTCGACAGCGCTTATGCACTACAGGAAAAAGAATTGTATGACAGTTCATCAGAAACGAATTATCCATCAATCACCAACTTTATAAAGAAAGCTTTTTTAATAAGTGATAATGATGCATACAATCGCATGTACCAGTTTGTCGGGCAACAAACCATCAACAGGAAATTAAAAGAAAAAGGTTATAAAAGTATTCGCATTACGAGAGAATTCATGGGTTTTACTGAAGATCAAAACCGTCATACAAATCCAATAAATTTTATTGATGAAGATGGAAAGATTATTTACAATCAACCGATGCAGTACAATACTGATTCATTTGATTTTTCACACACGATAAAGATCGGTAAAGCACATTACGATAATAATGACAGCCTGATAAATGAACCTATAGATTTCACCAAAGTGAATAATCTTCCACTTGAAGATCTGCAAAAAATATTGCAAACCATTTTATTTCCGCAATCTGTTCCGCAACAGCAAAGATTTAATCTTACAAAAGATGATTATGCTTTTATGAAACAATACCTTTCTCAATATCCATCAGAAACAAATTATCCGAAATACGACACTGCACAATACTATGACAGCTATGTAAAATTTTTCTTCCGGGATAGCATGCATCATACAATGCCTGCAAATATTCGCGTGTTCAATAAAGTTGGATGGGCTTATGGTTTCTTAATTGATGCATCTTATGTTGTAGATTTTAAAAATAAAGTTGAGTTTATGTTGGCCTCAATAATTTATGCAAACAGCGATGAAATTTTGAATGATGACAAATATGATTTTGAAACAGTAGCACATCCTTTTACCTACCAGCTTGGACAAACGATATACAATTATGAACTAAACCGCGATAGAAAATACAAACCTGACCTGAGCGATTTCATTATAAAATACGAAAGCCGCGATCCAAAAGATACGCGGCCTTCAATGAAAGATGCGGATAATTAATGCACCATGTTCAACGGTTTGAATAAAAGCTCATTCTTTATTTGTAGTACACTTCCGCAATCTGCGGTAACATAATTTTCAAGATCCATCGCCCTGCGCAAAATGTCGTTATAAATATAATATGTTGGATTGTTTACAGGCCTTAGTTGGGCATCCAAAACAGTCATACTATCGTTGCCTGGATTGTTATCAAAATCAACTGCACCGCCAAATCCGGCAGTGCCTGTTAAGAAACCTGAAAGTGTTGATTCAGTGCCATAAAATGTTGGTTCAACATGCCAGAAAAAAGTTTGCGTTTCACCTGCATGGCATCCACTGCAGGCGTTCAATGAAATAATATGCCTTGCTTCATTACTCTTGATGTATGCACCACTTTTGCGTGGTTCTGAGCCATCCCAATGGAATGGTTGCCTTATGTTTCCTGTTGGCTGCCCTACGGGTTGTGCACCTATAATTCTTGTTTTACCACCGAGAAAAGGCGTGTCTTTATATGTAAGCGGAATATCAATAAAACCTTGCTTTAAAATTACTGAAGTGCTGTCATTTACAAATTGCGCAAACCGGCGAACATCATTATTATCTGCCTGTACATTGTAAATATCAGCGGGTGAATTTCTAACGGGTTCCATTACCATCTGGTGTGTTGTAGGGCTAACAATAAATTGCCTGAATTCTCCTGCTAAAGGATCTAACCCGGAAGTTAAAGCCTGGTCGTTTACGTGAAGGCTGTTCAAACAGTTTTGATTTGTTTTGTTGGGATTATCTCCAAATAAAGTAAACTGGTCTGTAATTTTTTGCAAAGCTGCATTGTAGCGTGCTGAACCTAAAGTGAGATTTTTAAGATTATACCATTGGTTTGCCCAATCAAATATAGAATCGCAATTATTGGGTTTGTTAACAGCATATTCAAAAGCAATGGTGTATGCTTTCTTTTGAGTGCAATCAGAACTGATCAAAGTAAAAATCAGTCTCGCTTCTCCTGCAAATTCACCAGGGAAACTTCCACGTTGATCAAAACGGTTCACAATTGCAAGCAAACGGAATGGAGCAAAGCGCATATCCAGCTGGCCTTGCGGAGCACCATTGTCAGCACTTTTTTGCAACCATGGATTGGTGATTACTTTTTTTAATAAAGGGCGCTTCATTACAGAATCGCCATTTATTATCTGTGTTGTTGACCAGTTATCCAACCAGTTCAAAACAAAATCAGAAAGTTGTTTATCGGTTGGAGGTTTTTTGGGATTAACTGTTGCCAATTGTTTCATCAGGTTTTGAAACGTCCACGCACCATATAATGTTCCTGTTTGTGTACATGAATTCCATGTGCGTTTAGGATCTTCTATTACTTTAAGATCAGTAACAAAAAGGCAGTTCGTTTTTAAAATACTTGTGTTGCTGGTATCAAAACTGTTTAAACCTGATATTGATGCAGGTTGAAAATTATCAAATTGTTTTGCATTGAAATCAGGTGCTGCATCTGCGTTATATACCAATGAACGGTTTTCAAAATGATAAGCAGCCGTACCCGATTGCTGCATGCGTTTATTTAACGCAACTGCAAGCTGTTTAAAATCTTCTGCATTGGCGTCAATTTTTGCAGTATACAAACCATCGCCCGCAATTTTATCACCATCGGTTCCATCATCTTTTAAAATAAGTGTTCTGCCCGCAACATTTAATGTAATGCTTTTGCCATTATAATTATCCTTTGAATAAAAGGCAATCAATAATACATGTTGATTATCTCCTTGAATTTTCTGAACTAAAACATCCTGCGCAACAGGCCGGCTGAGTAATGACGGATCGTTGAAATAATGATCAGCAAGCATACTGTATGCTTCATCGTCTGTAAAGGGTGAGAAATTTTTATTTACTGATAAGCTCCAGGATAAACAGAAAACGGATACGCTTAAAACAGATAGAATTGATAGTAGTTTTTTATTTTTCATAAGATTGCGTTATTTCCAAAAATAATATAATTTACAATTAATTTTAACGAAAATAACCGGCACATGAAAAACCAACTTACTACTTATTCGGGTTTTATTCTTTCAATATTTTTTTATAGCGTTTCTATCAGCAGTAATGCGCAAACATTTGCAGAGACATCTAACCCTTTAAACAAGCAGCATGTTGAATCAAACAGAATGAGCGAGCCTTGTTTGGTTGATATTAATCATGATGGAAAAACAGACCTGTTCAGTGGTGAATTTAATTATAAGAACAGCGGACTGGCCACTTCAGCAATTCATTATTATAAAAACACAGGCACTGATGCCTCTCCTGTTTTTACAATGATGAAGGGCGCCGATAATCCATTGAACAATGTTCATATTCCCGGCCTTATCATTCCGCGGTTTGTTGATATTGATGGCGATGGTGATGAAGATTGTTTTATTGCCAACAGCAATGGCAGTATAACTTTTATGTTGAATACAGGAAATGCGAAAGAACCTGTGTTTGAAAAACAATCAGCAGCATTTAATCCTTTAAGCATGGTTAAATTAAAAGGTTTGGAAATAAGCAATTTTGTTTTTGCTCATGTAGACAATGATAAAGTTTTTGATTGCATTATATCAGATGATAATGGTGATGTTGTTTTTTTAAAGAACACAGGCACTGCAACAAAACCTGTGTTTACATCAACTGCCGATAATGCAAATCCATTTGCATTTCTTCAGAACACAGACCTAAAAAATATTTCTTTTTACGACTGGAACAAAGATGGCTTTACTGATCTTTTTGTAAATAATGTTTATTACCAGAATAATGGCGATAAAACAAATCCGGCATTTATAAAAAATGCTTTGAATGCACCGGTAATTAATAATGATGAAATGTTATCGCCTGAATGGACTGCAATAAATAATCAAACAGTAATTGTTGCAGGCAATAAAAACGGGAGCTTTAATTATTTAACAACAGCTGCCCTTGCAACAAAATCATCTGTTTTAATTGGTGCATATCCAAACCCAAGCACAAAAGGTTTTATGCTTGACCTTTCAAAAACAAGCGGCGAAAAAATTATCAGGCTAACTGATGCGAAAGGAAATCTCATCAATACATACAAAACAAATAACTCCGGCATTGTTGTTGGCGAAAATTTACAACCGGGCACTTATTATATACAGGTGTTAAGCAACAATATAGAAACAGGAAGCCAGAAAATTATAAAGATGTAAGCAGCTGTTTAAAAACGAAATCTTTAGTAACTCTTACCGCTGATGCTGCAGATTTATTGCAGATGAATTAAACTTTTTTGACAATTTTTTGCACAGAGAAATAATACACCTCTGTTATCCCTGTGCACGCTGTTCAACAGAATTTTAAGCAGTTTCCAGGGCTCATATAAAAATACTTTAAACGAAGCTTGAGCATATTAAAGTATAATAAAAAAGAAATTAAAAAGATACCAAAGAGGTACTAAACAGAGTAATTACCTCTCTTTGGTCCCTCTTTTGTCTCTGTTTTGTCCCTCTTTTATATCTGTTTGACATAAATAAAGCGTATTGACAGTAAATTGATGTTTATAAGAAAAACAATCTTTCTATGAAGCCGTCTAAAAGTGATTTTATAGATTTCTCATAATTGAAATCCTCTATTTTTAAACGATGGTTATACTTTATTTGCGTAAATCCTGCTTTTTTATTACTTATAGTTAAAGGGGTGATTGAAAATTGTAAATTCAGACAACTTCGAATGGTGTGGTTTAGATAAATTACTGCAAGAAAAATATCCAAAATAAGTTTACTTCAGAATATAATGGGAAATTGCATGTTTAATGCAAATGCAAAAGAATTTATATTCTCTTCAAAGCAATAATGTTGATAACGGGTTGCTTTCAACCGGCGCTTTTTTTATTCTTGTTTGCATTGGAATTATATTAAATTCATTTGGTTTATTCAATGAAATATTAGAGCCGGATGGAACATTATATGCAACCATTTCAAAACACATTGCGCAAACAAATGATTGGGTTAATCTTATTGGCAATGGCAGCGATTGGTTGGATAAACCTCATTTTCCGTTTTGGATAACGGCATTTAGTTTTAAGATATTTGGCTATACTGCATTCGCTTACAAGCTTCCTTCATTCTTATTCTGGTTGCTGGGTGTTTATTATACTTACAGGCTTGCCTTAAAACTATACAATAAAAAAGTTGCGCAGCTTTCTGTAATCATTTATATAACTGCATTGCATGTTATACTTTCAAATTTTGATGTACGGGCAGAAGGCTATTTATCAGCCTTGATTATTGCAGGGCTTTATCATATTTACTGCATAACAAAATCCAGGTATTCGATGCATATTGTTTATGCAGCAATTTATTGTGCCTGTGCAATGATGACGAAAGGAATTTTTGTTTGGGTAACTATTGCTTCAGGTTTAATTTTTTATTGGATAATCACAAAACAGTGGAAAGAATTTTTTCAACTTAAATGGTATTTATTTTTAGCGCTAAGTTTTGTTTTCATTCTGCCTGAATTATATTGTTTGTATGTGCAGTTTGATATGCATCCTGAAAAAATTGTGTTCGGGCAAACCAATGTTTCAGGTATAAAATTTTTTTTCTGGGATAGCCAGTTTGGAAGGTTTTTTAATAATGGTCCAATAAAAGGCAAAGGCGATCTTTCATTCTTTTTTCATACCATACTCTGGGCCTTTCTGCCCTGGTGTTTGTTTTTATATGCAGCGGTAATTCAGTATTTCACTAAAAGAAAAACCAATAATCCTGGGCGGTACATTGTTACAATTTCAGCATTGATGACTTTTTTAATGTTTACTTTTTCAAAGTTTCAATTGCCATATTATATAGTGATTGTATTTCCAAATTTTGCAATGATGACAGCTGACTGGCTTGCTGAAAGAGATGCATCAAAAAAACAAAAAGGCATTAATATAATTCTACTTGTAGTGTTCTTGCTATTGGTTGCTTTATCATTAACCGTTGTTGTATTACTGGATGCTGCTGATCTTATTTTATTTTGCATATTACTATTACTAACAGGCATAATATTCTTTCGTAAACGAAATGATTTTATTTTGAATGCTGTATGTAAAGCAGTTTGTTTTGCATTTCTTTTAAGTTCATTTTTAAACCTGTGTTTGTATCCAACAATAATGAATTATCAGGCAGGTATGCATGCGGGAAGATGGTACAATCAACACCAGCCATTAACACAACAGGTAACATTGTACAGATGTGTAGCACAAACATCATTTACTTTTTACTGCAATGCACCTTTTAATTATGCAGATACTATTAAACAATCTGATGTTTATACAACAAGGCCATTAATTATATATGGAAATAAAACAGAAATAGATTCTTTGCCTGCAAAAGGTTTTAAAACAGATGTTTTACAAAGCTTCAATTATTTTCATATAAGCGAGTTGACAGGAAAATTTATTTCATCTCATACGCGGCAATCGCAATTGGGCACTTATGAAATTGTAAGAGTTTATTAAGTTAAGGTGTAATACAGGATATGGCTATATAAAGAATTGAACCACAATAGTAACATAGGCACATAGGTATTCACATAGCATTTGAAACAATCCGGCCTGTGAATTAACTATGTGTTTATATGGTTCAACTCAAAATATTGTGCCTGGGTACCTGCAAACCTCTTCATTATTCACTCTTCATTTACCAACCTTCCATTCATTGTTTGTTCTGTCAACGTCAGACAATAAAGCAGGCCTTTATTTCTCCACTCTTTCAAAATTAAGATCCTGGAAATCGAAACTGAAATCTATATCAGGCGAAATGCCTTTCATTTTTATGCTTTGCGCTTTACCATTTTCATCTAAAGCGAATATGGCAAAAGCATCGCAATTCATATACTGGTATGCCCATTTAATAGCAAACTTTTCTTCATTTGTTTTAATCTGCTCTTATCAAAACTCTTTTCCATGTTTTGTTATCACCGATAATTAAAGTATCATTTTTAAAAGTAAATGGCCTTGGCTGGTCTGTATCTATATAATATGGAATAGAACCTCCGGTTACATGATGTATTACCGTTGAGTTTTTGAAGTCAATAGAATACGTTCCGAAATACCCCAAAGCAAAGTGATCGATATAATTATCTAAATTAACGGAGTAATTTTTTGATGAGTCTTCAGATATATTTAATGGTATTTCAGAAGATATATTCAGGTTAACAATATTGCTTTTGGTGTATGTAAAAAAACCTTTTGGATTTTTTCCATACGGATATGTCCATTTTCCAGATACGGAATCCAGGTCTGTAAATTCTATAAGCCTCCATGTGCCTACCAGTTTTTTTGCCTGGTAAATACTGTCTGCTTTATTTGTTTTATTACTGTTTTGTGCGGACGCGTTTAAAGCAAATATTATTACTGCAAAAATTAGAAAATGTGCTTTGTTCATATTTATAATTATTAAATAAGCTGTCTGGTATTTATAAACGACATCACCACATGGTTATGCGTTCATTTTCGGGTTTGTACATTTTATCGCCGGGCTGCACATATTATTCACACATTACTTCCCGGCCTTCCATTCATTGTTTGTCCTGTCAACATCAGGCAGTAAGCCATCAGGGTCAAGCACTATTTTCTGAAGCGGGTTTTTTGATGCATAAATAAAGGTCCAGGTGCTGCCGCGCTGCCATATTTCAACAGGCAGCTTAATGGTTGCTGTATCGCCGTTGGATTGATACATTTTAGCAATAACAGGCATAATTAAACCACCTTTATTTTCAACGGTTATATAAGCCGTATCATTTGAAATTTTCACGTTTGAAATTGCCTGGTCTAATGTATCTGTTGTAAAGAACCACTCTTTCCAGAACCAGTTTAAATCTTCACCGGCTGCGTTGTTGATGCAATGAAAAAAGTCATAAGGCGTTGGATGTTTAAAGGCCCAGGCTTCTGTGTATTTTCTAAAAGCATAATCAAATCTGTCTGCGCCTACAACTACATCACGCAATAGTGTTAAGCCCATTGCTGTTCTAAAATAATAGTCTCCGTAATCGTACGTATCCAATGGCATTGCTTCTGAAGGTGTTATTAGCGGTGAATGGGGATGAAGAAAATCTTTATTGAGATATTGTTTATATAATGAAAACATCGAGTCTTTTGTATAACCATATTCGCCATTATTAAAGGTCTTTTCCGAATACCAGTTAATGTAAGTATTAAAGCCTTCATCCTGCCACATATATGCTCTTTCATTGCTGCCTACAATCATAGGATACCAGTTATGTCCTATTTCATGCGTTATCAGGTCATACAAATGAAAACCGGTAGCCTGGTAATGGTCATAAATAATTCCGGGATATTCCATACCCGAAACTGTCCCGCCAATATTAACGGCATTATTCCAGGGATATTCAAAATAGGCTTTCGAATAAATTTCTATGCTGTTCTTTAAATATTCTGTACCTCTTGAATAAGCGCTGTCTCCTATGCTAACCAACGGATAGGCAGACATTGCCATTGCCTTTCTGCCTGATGGAAGGTTTACCCTTGCTGCATCCCACACCAATGCCTTTGAAGCAGTCCATGCAACATCTCTTGTATTCATCATTTTAAAATGCCAGGTAAGCATGCCCTGTGTTGTTGGCCTTGTTTGCGGTTTGGCAACTTCATCCGGCTGAATTATATAAATGGTTTTATCGCTTTTGGCGGCATCGGCAAGGCGTTTTATTTCTGTTGATGTAAGCACATCTTTCGGATTTTGCAAATCGCCAGAACCATACACAATCATTTCAGCAGGTGCTGTTACGTAATAATCATAATTGCCGTATTCACAATAAAATTCTCCCAGGCCCATATAGGGCAACGTGTTCCAGCCCTGCACATCATCATACACACACATGCGCGGATACCATTGCGCTATCTCATAAGTTTGTCCTTCAGGCATTGTAAATCTTCCCATGCGGTCTGCACCATGAACGGGTATTGAAAAGTTATAATTGACTTTTATAGTTATTTTATCTCCTTCCGGATGCACAGGCTGCTGCAAGCGCAACTGCATTCTTGCATCGCTTATGATTGGTTCTGTTGTATATGTTTTGCCTGCATAAGTAATACTGACATTTGTAATATTATAACCGCCTTTATCGTAACCACCTACACCAAACCTGTCGTTGTTTGCAGCTGCTGTTGCAGCGCCTCTTGAGTTTGGTTTAAAAAGATTCTGGTCTAATTGCAGCCATACATAATCCAATGAATCGGGGCTGTTGTTGATGTACTGTATAGTTACATCGCCGGTGATGGATGAATCCTTATCGCTTAAAGTTGCGTGAATAAGATAGTCTGCACGGTTTTGCCAGTAGCCCGGACCGGGAACACCTTTTGCAGAACGATAAATAGTAGCTCCGGGATCATTATAATCCGGGATAAATAATTTTTGTGAATTGGGAATTTGCGCTTTTAATGAAGTATTGTCTGTCTGCTGTGCTGAAACTTTTAAAAGCAGCAGAGAAAAAATAAGGACGCAACAGTTGGTTTTGATGTTTAACTTGAATGGCCTCATAATGTTTGTTTTAGCGATAATTGGTTTTAGATGACAACCTTGAAATGCTATCTTATAAAATGTTTGTTTTGAATACCTGCTTTTTAATATTTCTGTTATTTCTTACTGCCTGCCTGCAACTCTATCTGTTCAATGCGCTTATCAAAAACTACAATAATAATTGCAATAAGCATTAAGGCAACTAAGATGATAATAAGGGTTGAAACGTTTTTCTTAAACATATAACGAAACACAGTTACTTTTACTCAATGCAGGTTATTGCCGTAACCCTTCTCCTTTGGAGAAGGGTTGGGATGAGGTCGAATAACGATCAATAGCTTATCCCGATCTCACGTTAATTTATTTTCTTTTTATCTCATATTCTCCGGAAGGGCCTTTTTGTTTCATTGCTCATACCTTTAAAATCACTGCTTATACATTATAGTACGAATAGCTATTTCTTTAGGCTTGCCATTCTCGTTTGTGGTTTGCTGCACCCAGTTGCCTTTATCATCAAACTTATCAAATACATAAGTAGTGCTGGTGTTGGTGGTGGAATCTTTAACAGTGGTGGCAGCATCCATTTTCGTTATGTTTCTTTTATCGTCGTACTGAACAGTGGTTAATGAAATGGTTTTGCCGGCGCTGTCTTTATTTTCCGCTTTTGTTATATATATGCTGTCGTATGTGCCGGCAAATATTAGTTTAAGGCTGCTGTCGGCATTCAATTGTTTACCGGAAACAGCCTGTCCGAAATCATTCACTTTTATACTTGTATAATATGAATCTGTTTTGCCGGTTGAATCTGTTGAAGTGGCAGCAACCAACCTGCCGGCGCTGTCAATGTCAAATTTCATGGTAGAAAAAGGTTTGCTGTTTTTAGTACTGGTATAGCCTGCATAATGCCCATTCGCGTCAATAGCCTCGTAAGTAGTAAGCAGTGTGCTGCTGTCTGCGGCTGTAAACTTGCTGTAAGTAAGTACATATCCATCATTGTTATAAGTTTCCACGGTTTTGCTTTCCAGCTTACCTTTTTGGCTGGTGGCACTATCAATAAAATACGTTTCTGTTACTATCTGCTCAACATTGCCTTTTAAATTTTCCGCTTTTGTATCTGGCACCCATTTGAGCGTGTTGCTGGTTTCTGTTGCTTGGTTGCAGGAAGCGAGGATTACAACTGCTGCTGTTAGTTTTACAATTTTCATGGAAGTGTTTGTTTTGTTTTTGTGATTAATATATTCCTGATTGAGGGGCTTCATATACTACAGATTGCTCCGTTATGGTTATTACGTTTGTCAGCAATGGCCATAATACCGCTGTCATACAGCAGGTAAACCATTAAAACAGGGACGAGCGCAAAAATTATCTTTCTCATAGTGTAAGGTTTAATAATGATGATTTTTTTGATGCTTTGGATGGATGTTGTTTTCAAAGCAGCTACAAGGTAATTGTGAGCACTACCCGGATGCAAATTTTAGAGGTGACAAAAAGTGACAAATTAAAATAGCGGGTTAATTATTCTATTTAAAATTGTCCTTTACTGTCATCATCCTTTCTGTTATATGGTTACCTTTTTCGTCAGTAATGATAACATGGTAAATACCAGGGCTACACTCGCTTAAATCAATGTACTGGCTTGTTGTGTTGTTTGTAGCTGTTTGCAATACATAATATCGTATAGTTCTTGCTTCACCATCGGTTATTTGTACCAACACTCTACCACTATAGCCGTTTAGTATAACGTTAAACCTTCCCTGTGAGGGGTTAGGTATTAACTTAACCGTTTCCACAGCAGCCTGTGCTTCCTGGTTGTTGAAAGAAACAACTTCGTCGTTATCAACCTGCACACTTCCATCCTGGAAAAGGTAGTTTATCGTAACCGGTTTTACCACTGCTTTACTAAACCGCATTGGACTAACGCCGTTATTGCCTTCAACTACCGATGTATCGTTTATGGAGATTTGTATTACGGAAGTGTTTTCGGCAGAGGCTTGCTGTACAACCACATTTTGTAATGCCATAAGCAGGCAGCAGATTGTAAAAACTGTTTTCATGGTTTTATGTTTTTGGATGATTAAATATTTTGGTTATAGTACAGTTACTGAGGTTTGCCTGCGCAGGTCATTGCATTTATTAGGCATACTTTTTTAACAGGTCAATGATGTTGTCCGGGGGCATATACTACGGACTGTTCTGTTACAGCCATTGCACTTTTAAACAATGGCCATAATACCGCTGCATACAGCAGGTAAATCATTAAAACAAGGGCGAGCACAAAAATTATCTTTCTCATAGTGTAAGGTTTAATAATGATGATTTTTTGATGCTTTGGATGAATGTTGTTTCTAAAGCAGCTACAAGGTAATTGCGGCTACGACCCTTAAACAAATTTTAGAGGTGACAAAAAGTGACAAATGAAATAGTTTGATAATCATAAGAGTGAGAGGTGAAAAGGGGGTAAAAAGAAGGTTCAACTGCCTTGTTTTATTATGCACGGGGAAAAACACAACCCTTTAACGTCACACCTGCCTGTCACGAAAATAATCATGTGGTTCCCTTTGCCAGAGCAGGCATAAAAACGGCATTATTGCAGATAATGCCGTTTTACTTAACTTTTCATGACTATTTCAATTATTAACCTAACGCTTAAGCGCCTGTTGCAGGATGATTTGGGAATTACCTGATATTATTTTGTCAATACCATTTGTTTTGAACCTGCCATTTTACCATCTACATACAAAGTATAATTGTATGTGCCGGCAGCCAGCACTGACGCATCAATGTTAATGGTTCCCTTGCCCGGAGCGGAAAGGTTTACCTGTTTTAACGGGCTACCGTTTTTATCTGTAATGATAATTTTTGCTGAAACAAACTTTTGCGGCAGCGTATAACCGATGGTGGTAGCATTGTTGAAAGGGTTAGGCGCATTTTGTTCCAGCACAGCTGCATCTGCCAGCACTATTGACTGTTTATTGATAGCTGCTGATGAAGAAGCGTTTGCGGCGCAGGGGCTGCATTGCTGGATTTGCAATACAAGTGATTTTAGCTGTTGTAATTCGCTTTCAACATTACTTAACCGGTTTTGAAGGCTGTCAATTTTTTCATCTTTATCATTATTGCCTTTACTTAATTCCTGCACGGCTTTAACCAGCGGTACTACAAATTCACTATAGCGCAAACCATACAGGCCATCTTTTGTTTGGGGTTTATCCACGCC
Source organism: Bacteroidota bacterium (assembly GCA_013286425.1). Taxonomy (GTDB): domain Bacteria; phylum Bacteroidota; class Bacteroidia; order Chitinophagales; family Chitinophagaceae; genus Parafilimonas. The sequence goes on along the minus strand of JABDFS010000054.1, from coordinate 7,073 downwards.
ATCAAAATCATAATTAAGTTTATTAGCGGCGGCTTCCACTTCCTGTGCAATAAAGCCCGTGTGTATAATTTTGCTGCCTGCAGCTTCACCATCTGCCATAGCTGCTTTCATTTGTTTGTAAGCGCTGTCGCTAAGTTTTCTTCCTTTATTGTAATATTCGTTTACGGCTTTAAGGTCTAAAGTATAGGTTACCGGGCGTAAGGCATTAATAAAGGCAAGGCCTTTTACATCTTCTTTAATATTTTTTTTGTAGCGGCCATCGCTGAAGGTAGTCCAGCCAACCTGCCCGCCAATACTGGTTACGCTGGTATTACCTATTCTTACTTTGTTGCTGGCATCAACAGTAGCATTAGCACCTATGACAGTAGCATTTGTTAAGTTTCCGGCAGAAACAGTAGCGTTGTAACCTAAAGCGGAATTGTTAGAGCCTGTGGTGTTGGTATTAAGAGCTTCTCCTCCGCTGGCTGTGTTATATGAACCCGTTGAATTTTGTAAAAGTGCAGCTATTCCATCAGCTGAATTATCGCTACCTGTTGTGTTACCCATAAGTGCAAAACCTCCATTGGCTGAATTATCGTTACCTGATGTATTAGCTGAAAGTGCAAATACGCCACTGGCTGTATTATCACCTCCTATCGTGTTGGATGTTAACACGCTCTCGCCAACAGCAACATTCGCCAAGCCTGTAGAATTGTTTAAGAGCGCACCCGATCCCAATGCTGTATTGTTGAAACCTGTAGTATTTGCGTACAGCGCTTTATTGCCTATAGCTGTATTTCCATAGATAGGACTTTCAACCTGATTATATAAAGCAGAATCGCCAATAGCAATAAGGTTGTGGCCGACAGTATTATTATATAACGCATTAACACCTATGGCAACATTAGAATATCCCGTAGTATTGGAATAAAGCGCCTGAGCGCCATCGGCTGTGTTATCATAGCCAGTTGTGTTGTAACCGAGTGCCTGAGCGCCATTGGCTGCATTATCATAGCCGGTTGTGTTAGCACCGAGTGCCCAGATACCATTAGCTGTGTTATAAGCGCCGGTTGTGTTGTAACCGAGTGCCTGATAGCCATTGGCTGTGTTATAGTAGCCAGTTGTGTTGGCACCGAGTGCATTGGTACCATTTGCTACGTTAGCAGAGCCGGTTGTGTTGTTACCGAGTGCCTCATAACCATTGGCTGTGTTATTACCGCCGGTTGTGTTGGAAATAAGTGCTAATTGTCCAACACCAGTATTAAAATTGCCATCTGTTTTTAAATAGGGAACACTTATTACATTGTTTGTGATATTTATACCATTGCCTGCTGTGTAAACAGTACTATTACCACTGCCCCAGCTTACAACCCCACTGCCATTGGTTTTTAATACCTGTCCGTTTGTGCCATCAGTTGAGGGCAGTGTATAAGCACCAATTTTTAAAGTGCCGTTAAATACACTGTTGCCGGTATTGGCGTTTACATAAAAAACCGGCGTGGCACTACCGTTACGAAATTCATATTGAATACTGGTACTGTTGAAAAATAATCCATAATTAGTGTTACCTGCGTATTGAAACGCATACTTATTTCCTGCTACCAGGTAAGCGCCGGTGCCGCCAAAACTGAGTTTGCCGGCAGAGTCTATTTTAGCAAAATTAGTTGCGCTGCCAAACCGCCAGAAACCGGTGGAAGCTAACCTTCCCCGTTCTGCATTATTGGTCTTAAAAATTACATCCTTTGCATCCGTTGTACCCAGGAAGTTAGATGTGGTTAAACCGTTGTTACCGGTGGTACCCCAGCTTTGGGCCGATGCTACCTTTACTAATAACAGCATCAGCAAAGTGTGAATTGCTCTTTTTTTCATAATGATTGTTTTTTATTTTGATGAAATGAAAAACTGGTTCAATTATCCGTTTACTGTTCCTGTTAATTTTGGCTCCTTCCTCTTTAGTTCTTACTGTTAAAAATTATTATAATTATAATTATCGGCAGCTGCACACCTAAGATGTTGTGCTTAAGCTGGTTCAATGCTTCGGTTTATTGATCCAATATCTCTTTTGGCCCCGCACAACCATTCTTGTTCTCACCTGTGGTTTGCTTATTAGCCTGCTTATTTGCTGCATTTCTATTTTCTCAATTCTTTTTTCAAACACCCATAGAATAAGAGCGATGAGTACTAGTGCAATAAGGATGATAAGAATGGTTGATAAATTTTTTCTCAGCATACATAGTTCCGCGCTTTGCAACGGGCAGCAAATTATTACAGGCAGTTAGGGGAATGCAAATTTTTGAGGTGACAAATAGTGACGAAGGGGGTGACAAAAAGTGACAGGATCATAAGGTATTGGAAATGAACAAAATTTCAATGGAGAGTGCCGAACGGTGAGTGATAAGTAATGAATGCTTGCCTTATATAGCTATGGCTGACAGAAATAAATGCCTCAATATTAATTGTGAATCTTCTGCTTAAATCAGGCATTGGCAAATCAGACATCCAACATTTCTCAAAGCTTCTGCATAAACTCCTCCACCTCATAATTGGTTTGCAGGTTAAACCGCAGGCGCAGGCGCTGTTTGGCTTTTACAATGCTGTTGGCAGAAATGCCCAGCACATTGGCCATTTGCTGCGTGGTAAGCTGCATGCGCGTAAGGGCGGCCATGCGTATTTCGGCCAGGGTAATATCATTTGATTGTGCTTTTAACCGGGGAAAGAAACCGGGATGCGCCTTTTCAAAAAGGGTTTTAAAATGCAGCCAGTCAGCCTCGGTTAAAATAGATTGCTGTACCAGTTCCTGTACTATAACATCCTGCTCCTGGTTAACCAGCCTTGTTTCCTGTTGCTGTTGGAGCTTTTCTATTAGCGCCGATTTTTCAACGATATTTTCCGTAAACATTTTTAGTTGCTGCTGCGCCGATACCATTTCCTGCTGCAGCAGCATTTTTTCATGCTGCACCAGCGCTTTTTCCTGTTGCGCCTTTTCTTTCTCCAGTTTCGTTTTAAGCCTTTTCCGGTTTATTAGCAGCAAGGCAATTATGGCAAAGAATACTACGCTGCTTACCATGATATTGCGGGTAGTTATTGCTGACTGCTTTTCGCGGTTAAGCGCCTGTATTTTATTCCGGCTGTTTAAATCGTTCATGCGGGCACGGGTAATGGAGAGGCTGCTGGCGGCAACTAACTGTTCAAGCGAATCATTTAAAGCTGTATAAAGGTTGTTGAAATAAAAAGCGCTGTCGTATTCCTTCATCGCTTTAAAAACCATGGTTGCTGCATAGTATGTATTTCGGAGGTAGGAATAATAACCGGGATCATAAGTCTGAGATAACCGCAGTTTTCCAAAAGCTTCCCTTACTTCAAACAGCGCCCTGGTAGTACGGCCTAAAGCAAGATCGGTTCTTGATAGCCATTGCAAAGCATTTGCACTCTCAGCACAATAGCCAGGCAGGCTATGTTCATACGCCAATGTAATTAATGAACGGGCTGTATCATAGTTTCCAAATTCATAGTATATCTGCCCTATGTTACCCGAAATAATTCCAATCCACATTGGATCATTTACCTTATTTGCATTTTGCAATGCCTGCTTGTAATATACTATTGCAGAATCATATCTTTTTTGTTTTTGATAAGCCAGGGCAATAGTGTTCAAACAATCCATCAATCTGAAACTTTTGTCGCCCGTTTTTTCCCACATTTCGATCGATTTGCGGGAATATTTAATACAATCATTATACTCTCTCACGTTATAAAGTAGTTCTGCCAGGTAATTATAATCATAAGGGGTAACATACTGGAACAGGGATAATTTCTCAGACAAGGCAATGGTATTGAGGCTGTACAGTATTTTGAGCCCAATATCACCAACCGACCTTGAGTACCAGAAACTCACAAGGGCTATAAGGTAATCATCCTCTGAACTATAGGCTTTCTCCATAGCGGTGGCTAATTCCTGGTTTGTTTCGTTTGCTTTATTGATGTTAATTACATTCCCGGAGAGACGATTATTATAATACCAAATAAACGCTCTTGCTTTAAGCAGATTAAACCGTGCCTGGAAGTAATTATCATCGGGCTTGCCCTCTTTTTCAAGTGCGTTAAGGAAGCGAAAAGTAAAGCTGCTATCCCTGGGATTTAATAAGGAATCAAGTTGCCTGTAAGCTGTGTTGTCTTTATCGTTTTTGTCGCTAAAAGCTTTTGCCCATTGTTTGGCATCGAGGTTATCAGGCAACTGGGCATGCAGCAATTGAGAAGCAGGCATAATAGCAAACAGGAACAATAGGGCTATTGATTTCATGATGAGTTTAGCTTTGGCAGGCGAAAGATAAAATTTTTATTTATATGGCATTATCTTCTGTCATTGTTTTTCAACAAATATGCTTTTACAAACTTGCTGTTAAATCAAGACCCTGACCCGTCTTTTCAACCAGGTAACGTAAACCACAACCCCTGAAACGTCATGCCCGGCCTGACCGGGCATTTAATAATTAAAGCTTTGCGGTGGCTTATTATCCGGTTCTCACTTTCTTAACAACAGGTAAGTGATTGATTGAACTGCAATATTTCAGTGAATAAGATACATATCTGTAAGCTCCATTGCAATAAGCAAACTAACGGCTTTGAACAACCAGCCGAAATCCGGAATCTCAAATCCGAAATGTGATCAAAGCTTTCCCATAAACTCCTCCACCTCATAATTGGTTTGCAGGTTAAACCGTTGGCGCAGGCGCTGTTTGGCCTTTACAATGCTGTTGGCTGAAATGCCCAGAACATTGGCCATTTGCTGCGTGGTGAGCGGCATGCGCGTAAGGGCAGCCATGCGTATTTCAGCGAGGGTAATGCTGTTTGCCTGCTCTTTTAGCCGGGTAAAGAAACCGGGGTGCGCCTTTTCGAAAAGGGTTTTAAAATGCAGCCAGTCGGCTTCAGTTAAAATAGATTTTTGTACCAGTTCCTGTACAATAACATCCTGTTCCTGGTTATCAGCCCTCATTTCCTGTTGCTGCTGTAGTTTTTCTATAATAGCTGATTTTTCAACGATGTTATCGGTAAACATTTTTAATTGCTGCTGCGCCGATACCATTTCCTGCTGCAGCAGCATTTTTTCATGCTGTACCAGCGCTTTTTCCTGTTGGGCTTTTTCTTTTTCAAGCTTTGTTTTCAGCCTTTTGCGGTTTACCAGCAGCAGGGCAATTACAGCAAACAATACCACGCTGCTTACCATGATATTGCGGGTTGTTATTTCTGCCTGTTTTTCGCGGTTAAGCGCCTGTATTTTATTCCGGCTGTTTAAATCGTTCATACGGGCACGGGTAATGGAGAGGCTGCTGGCGGCAACTGACTGTTCAATCGAATCATTTAAAGCCGTATACAGGTTGTTGAAATAAAAAGCGCTGTCGTATTCCTTTAGCTCCTTAAATACCAGGGTTTTGGTATAATACATATTCCTGTAATTCCAGGGTTGGTAGAAGGGAAATAATTGTAGTTCCCGAAAAGCCTGCCTTATTTCTGCAAGGGCTTTACCGGTATTGCCCAAAGCAAGGTCGGTTCTTGCCATCCATTGCAGGGCATTGGCAGATTCATCGTACCAGGGATAATGCATCGCCGTATCATAATCTTCTTTTAAAAGGGAGTATGCCGTATCATATTTCCCAAGCGCATAATACACCTGCCCCATATTGCCGGAAACAATACCATTCCAACCGCCGGTATGTGTTTGATTATTCACCTGTAATGCGAGGCGGTAATATTTAAGCGCCGAATCGTATTGCCCCTGCTTCTGATAAGCAAGGGCAATCGTATTGAAACAATTTTCAGGTCTATAATAGGCATCGTGTGATTTCCGGTTTGCTTTAATTGCTTTGTTAGCATATTGAATGCAATCAGTATAAGCCCTCACCCCATACAGCATGTCAGCCAGGTAATTATAATCGAAATCTGTAACAGGTAAGGATAATTTTTCAGACAAGGTAATGTAGTTGAGGTTGTACAATATTTTTATTCCAATATCTCCGGCAATTCTAGGGTACCATTTGCTTACCAAAGCAATAAGATACTCATCTTCCGAAGCATACGCTTTATCCATAGCTATTTTTACTAACCGCTCTGTTTCCTTAGAAGCAGCACGGGAATTATATCCCCTTGCTGCATTAAAAAAGTTAACTTTCCCTGCCCTATCCAGATTATACCTCGCCTGGAAATAATTATCATCAGTTTCTCCATGCTTTTGCAATTCATCCAGGAAACGAATGATAGAGGTGCTATCCTTCTTGCTTAATAAGGAATCCATTTTTGTTAAAGCTTTATTCTCTTTATCGTTTTTATCGCTTAAAGCTTTTGCCCATTGTTTGGCATCGAGGCTATCGGGCAACTGGGCATGCAGCAATTGGGAAGCAGGCATAAAAGCAAGCAGGAACAATAGGGCTACTGACTTCATAATGAGTTTAGCTTTGGCAGGCGAAAGGTAGAATTTTTATTTATATGGCATTATTTCTATCATTATTTTTCAGAATTAAACAAGGCCGGTAAAACCATTATCCTGCAACCTGGTTAGCCTGGCCTAAACACAACCTTTTGAATGTATTCACAGGTATCTCCTCATATTAAACTCAGCTTTTTTAAGTGAATGTAATAACATATAGAAGACTTAGCCTGCTTGTTTATTTAATTCTATAAAGCTTACTTATAGCCGATCTATAGCCGATTTATACCTGAGTTATAGCCGATTTATAGCTGATTATCTTCCATGATAAAAGCAGGCATACCTATGGAAAAGCCACACGTAAAGCAGTTTTGAATGTTCCGGAATGAAACTGAACCCAATAATCTTCTATAAGCTGTGCTGATGCTTAGCCCTGCGTGCTAACATAAGTGTTGGGTGTTTTGAGTTGAAGATTATCCTGATAGTATTTTGGAAAATTAAATTAAATCGCATCGGGCGCATAATATGATATGAAAGAACCATAACACAGGAATAAAGAAAGACGTT
>JABDFS010000054.1:0-96 GCA_013286425.1 Bacteroidota bacterium | reverse complement strand
CAAGCCTTCATCAGCAAAGCTATAATAGCCTTCTTCGCTTACAATAATGTGGTCTAAAACTTTTATATCAAAGTAAGAGGCAGCTTCTGTTATTTT
>JABDFS010000053.1 GCA_013286425.1 Bacteroidota bacterium | reverse complement strand
TAACCGAAGCCAAAACAGATGCTACAAAACTAAAACGCATTGAGACTGCTGTTGAATGGATTGCCGAAGGCAAAGGAAGAAACTGGAAGTATGGGAAACAATAGTAATCCGTAATGATGATTACTGTAAAAACTCGTTTAATAATTGATTAAGATGGCAATTATTAAAACATAGTATCTTTAGTAAATAAACTTTTCGCCGAACTTCTAATCTTTTGAATTAATTTTTAACCGAAGAAAACCGATTAAATTTTCTAACCAATAAAGTAAAAACACCAAAAACAAGACCTTAAGTAATCATCACCTCTCTGCTGCAACTGTTATCCGGTCATGATGCCTTGTGCTATTCAAAAAAATTCTCAATATTTTTTTGAATCAAACAACATCTGCATTTGATAACGGCCTAAACAAAATTTCCAATCTAACGTTTCAATTACTTATCTATGAAAAAAATTCTAACTCCGATTTTACTGGCTTGCTTTGCAATGCCGTTAATTGCCATTGCACAATCAAAACAAAAACAGTATGATTTTAAGCAGTTGCAAAACAACAGGTACCAGGGCGGCGTATATCCTGTTTGGGATTCTGTTGCAAAACACTACGACTGGTATTCACCGTTGAAAGGCAAGATTGATTTCTCAACGCCACATCAATCAAATACAACCTCAACTGCATTATCGTCAAATACATCTCAGGTGTTTCATCTTACAAAAGACATTAATAATGAAGCTGACGGTAGTCCATCAAATTATCAACCCCAATTTTATCACCAGCATTATGCGGTATTGAATGGAATTGCTTATTTCACCGCCGATGATGGCATTCACGGAAGTGAACTTTGGCGCAGCGATGGCACTGATGCGGGCAGTTATATGGTAAAAGATGTAGAGCCTGGTTCAGGTACTTCAGGCATTACAAACATTACTGCAGCAAACGGAAAAATATATTTTACCGCAACAACATCTGCAAACGGAACTGAACCCTGGATTTCGGACGGAACAGATGCCGGTACACAGATTTTATCAGACTTAAGCGGCAGTATAAATAATTATGGAGCACCTCAAATGTATACAGCAGCAGGCAACAGGGTTTTTTTCTTTTTAGGCAATAACGAGTTATGGGTTACTGATGGCACAAATGCCGGCACAACTCAAATTTTAGTTTCTGATGCTTATAGTTTTCAGCAGCCCGTTGCTGCAGGAACCAAATTCTTTTTTACTGTTTACTCTTATGATTATTATGGAAGAGAGCTTTTTGTTTCTGATGGAACTACTGCCGGTACTTATGCAGTAACTCAAACCTATCAGGCTGATGGTCCTCAACAATTAACACCTTATAAAGGAAAATTATATTTTTCATATGACGGAAGTTATGAGGATGGCCGCAGGCTTTGGGTTTCAGACGGCACAACTGCAGGCACTTACGAACCTGCAAATAACAATGCTTATTTGACAGATTATTCCTACTTTATGTATAATGGACAGCCAGATCCACAAATGGCGATCTATAATAATGCATTGTATTTTATAGCAACTGATTATTCAAATAATGCATACGATCAGCTATTCAAATACAGCTTTGATGACGGCAACGGTGTTGAACTGGTAGATAATATTTCAAATGCCAATATACAGCCTTATGAAATTGTGGGTTATAAAAATGGTGTTGCTTTTAAAAATGTGAATCCGGACGGCAGCGCTTCATTATGGACAACGCAAGGAACAAGCACAAATACGAAAACACTTAAAACTTTTACTTCATTCAACGGCAACAATTTTGCTAACCTTTATAATGCTTCGGGCAATTTATCTTTTGAAGCTTATACTGCAACATCAGGGTATGAATTATGGAAATCTAACGGCACTGCAGGCGGTACTGCAATGGTAGCTGATATTCTTCCCGGACCAAACAGTTCATATCCTTATTTTACCACAAACATTAGTACAAATACAATTTTATTTTCTGCAAACAATGGTGCAACAGGTGTTGAATTATGGAAAAGCGACGGTAGTTCAACAGGTACCGTAATGGCGAAGGATATCAACCAGGGAAACACCCAGTCTTCCATCATCACAAGTAATATAATTGCAAATACACCCGATGGTGCTGTCTTCCCTGCATATACTCCAACTTATGGCAGCGAACCTTATTATTCTGATGGTACCTCAGCAGGAACAAATATTATAAACGATATTGAACCTGGTGTATATAACAGCAATCCTTATGGTATGCAAACCGTAAGAGGCAATGTTTATTTTCTTGTAGATTCAGATGAAAATAATCTTGCTGCTATTTATATCTTCAATAGTTCAAGTAAACAATTACAGAAAATGTTTGAATCTCCTATACCTGGTTATATAATTCATAGTAATTATGCGGTAGCAGATAATGGGGTTATATTTTTCCAGTTGTTTAATCCTTACCTGTATTATTCTGATGTTCAGGTATGGAGAACAGATGGTACATCGGCAGGCAGCTTTTTACTTAAAGACAGCAATTATCCTTACTTTGGTTCGCCGGCTGCTAAAGAAATTGTAACAATTGGAAATATTGCATATTTCCCGTTTGCCGACCAATATTACGGAGTTGAATTGTATAAAAGCGATGGCACGGTAAACGGAACAAAAATAGTGAGTGATATTTTTGCAGGAAGCCAGGGTTCTAATCCATACAGCCTTATCAATTATAATGGCACCTTATACTTTGGAGCACAAGATGAAGATGGAAACATTTATTTTTGGAAAACTAACGGAACATTTGCCGGCACTAAAAAAGTAGCCCAGATACAACCTGCAATGGCGCAGAGTGATTATCATAATAACAATGCTTACTGTATATCTAAAGGGCTTTTATATATTAGTGTAGGTAATAATTATTATGGTGGTACTGCTTTGTGGATAAGTAATGGAACAACCTCGGGTACCAGACTTGTAAGAACTATTAATACCAATTATAATTATAATACCATAAACAATCTTACTGATTTGAACGGCACTGTTTATTTTTCTGCAGATGATGGTGTTAATGGCAATGAGCTTTGGGCAAGCAATGGAACACTTGTAGGCACTATTTTAATTAGAGATATTACTCAGGGCAGCGGTGGTACAAACCTTTCAGATTTCTGTGTTGCAAATAATAAATTATATTTTATTGCCAATGGCGCTTTATGGTCTAGCACAGGCCCGGGTAATAAAACAAATGCCGTTTCTGATGCAGGGTTGCAAGGCCTTTCTTCGCTTGATAATCTTATTGCTTCGGGTAATAAATTATTTTTCAGTGCTTACACCCCTCAATATGGTAATGAAATGTATGAAGGCGATGTAAGTACACAGGCAATTGCTTCAAATGCTGTGGCTAAAAACCTGAATACAATATTTAAAGCAACTGTATCACCCAACCCTGTTAGTAATGTTGCCAATCTTCAATTAGTAAATGCAAAAAATGCCTGCATTATTCTAACAGACAATACGGGAAGAGTTATGTGGAAACAAAATAATATCAACGCAACTCAATTACAAATTCCGATGCAGCAATATGCGGCAGGCGTATATTACGTAAAGATTATAAGCGGTGGAGAAAGCACTACTATTAAAATAATCAAACAGGATTAGGAATAACAGTTAGTAAGAATTAATAAGGCAGCAGGAGCAATTATATTTGTTGAATGAAATTGATTGCACTTGCTGCTTTATTTTTTTGCTTTTTTAATCTTACAATTGCACAAACATCTAATGCTTCAGACAAGATTGACTCTTTGCTGAAATCAATTTATAGTGATTCGTTGCCCGGTGCTTCAATCGCCATTATTAAAGACGATAAAACTGTCTTTCAAAAAAGTTATGGTGTAATTAATACCGATACAAAACAGAATCTAAAGGCGTCATCCAATTTTAATATCTGTTCTTTAACCAAACAATTTACTGCTGTTGCTGTTTTGCAACTGGAAGAAAAACACAAACTTTCTTTAGGTGATAAGATCAGCAAATTCTTTCCCGGCATGAATAAAAAAGTGGCCGATGTTATTACAGTAAAAGAACTGCTTACACATACTTCAGGCATTGTTGATCATTACAATTATACAAACACCACAGGAATGAAGCATGCGCACAATATTGATGTGTACAATGCAATTAAAAATATTGACAGCACTTATTTTACTCCCGGTACACAATTCAGGTACAGCAATACTGCTTATTGCTTGCTGGCGTTGATAATTGAAAGGCTTAGTGGAGAAAGTTATAATAAGTATATGCAGGAAAATATTTTCAAACCTGCAGGAATGATACACACAATAATCTGGAATGAAAATGTTGCTATCAATAATGAAGTTACCGGTTATGATTGGGACAGTACTTCGCATTCGTTTAAGATAGCCGGGCCGGACGAAAGTATATTTTTTTCAACTGAAGGTGATGGCGGAGTTTATACTTCAATCAACGATTATATTAAATGGTTTGAAGCGTTACAATCAAACAAAATATTTTCAAAAGGCATAACTGGTAAAGCGCGAAACATGCAATTTGTTATTGATAAGGAAAAGGAGGTTGGTTATGGTTTCGGCTGGTTTATTGATAAAAATGATGATGTACAAAAAGTTTATCACAGTGGCTCAAACGGAGGATTCAGAACATATAGTTTTACCATTCCATCTGAAAACTTTCTTATTGTGATCTTTTCCAACAGGGATGATATTGACCTTGAAAAACTGGTTGAAAAGATCATACAAACTCAATGGCCTTCATTAAAACCATTTACCAGGATTGAGGATATGACTTCCTGAAAATTGTTTTTGCTTCAGAAAAAAGTACGTCAAATTAAAACCATGTAGACTTTAAAATAGAATTGAGATAGGTATAAAACGATTTCTTTTTGCAAAAATGTATTCATAAAGATGAAAAGTATATTTTTGAGCCCTTTGTATGATTGCATTTGTAAATGGAGATTTTGTTGTTAAACTGCCGTCGCAGGTGGTTGTGGATGTAAATGGAGTGGGATATGATCTCCAGATCAGCCTGAACACCTATTCAGCTATAGCTGATAAAGAAAAAGGCAGGCTGCTTACTTATTTACATATTACAGAAAATGGCCAAACGCTGTATGGTTTTTTTGAGCAGCAGGAAAAAGAACTTTTTATGCAATTAATAAGTGTTTCAGGCGTTGGTGCTTCTACAGCAAGGATGATGCTGAGTGGTTTGAAACCGGATGAGATTATCAGGAGTATTGTAAACGGAAACACCAGGCAACTGGAAAGCATTAAAGGGATTGGTAAAAAAACTGCGGAGCGTATTGCACTCGAATTGAAAGATAAACTGAATCGCCTGCAAACCCAGGCAACTAATTCTGCGTATACAATTAATACAGTTGAATCAGACGCACTAAATGCTTTAATAGCTTTGGGGATACAAAAAAATATTGCTGAAACAGCCATAAAAAAAGTACTTTCAGCCGATAATAACACCTCAGTCGAAAACATTATTAAACTCGCATTAAAAAATTTATAGCTTATCGAAAGACTTCTACCTAACCAGGCTACATATCATTGATAAACCTTTTTATTGTACGTAGATTTTTATTAACTGTCCTGTTAGGGGCTGTAGCTCTGTGCAATGTGGTGATTGCCCAAAAGCCTGACAGCCTTTCCTATTCTTTGCATGACAGTCTTCATTATCCTTTGCAGGACCGCAGGGGAGACCGGTTGAGCTCGGATTACTACAATCCTTTCGATATAAACGATACTTCTATCATTAAACAGGATATTGAGTATGATCCGCTTACCAACCAGTATTATATAACTGAAAAGATCGGGGATTTAATTTACCGTAAGCCAACCTACCTCACTTTCGATGAAATGTATAAGTTGAAGAGCCAGCAACAGGAGGATGATTATTTTAACCAGCGTTCGCAGGCATTATTCGATCTTAACCGCAAAACATCAAGGCCACCGCCGCATGTATATGATAAATTATTTGACCGCATGTTTGGCGTTGGCCCGAACGGCCTTAAAGTTGATATTAAACCACAGGGAACTATTGACCTTACAATGGGCTACCAGGGCCAGGTAGTAAAAAATCCAACATTACCTGAAAGTGCGCGCAAAAACGGTGGTTTGGATTTCAACATGAACACCAACCTTAATATCAACGCAAGCATTGGTGATAAATTAAAACTTCCTATCAGCTATAATACACTTGCCAATTTCGACTATGAAAATCAGCTTAAGCTTGATTATAAGGGAATGGATGATGAAATATTAAAGTCTGTTGAAGCGGGTAATATTTCATTTCAAACCAAAGGCTCTTTGATGAGCAGCCCGCAAAGTTTGTTTGGTGTAAAAACACAATTACAGTTTGGGAAATTCTTTATAACAGGCGCAATTGCAAGCCAGAAATCACAACAACAGTCATTGGCACTGCAGGGCGGCGGCTTAAGCCAGGCCATCAATAAAAAACTGGATGATTATGACGAGAACAGGCACTTTTTATTAGCACAGTATTTTAGAAAGAACTACAATTTTGCCATGAGCAACCTGCCGGTTGTAAACAGCCAGGTACAGATCGTGCGTATGGAAGTTTGGGTAACAAACAGAACCGGCATAACCACCAATACAAGAAGTATTGTTGGCTTTGCAGACCTTGGTGAAATTGCCCCTGCGGATTCTAATAATATTCATCCAATAACCAGCGATCCTTTGCCTCAAAACAATACCAATGATCTTTACGGTAAACTTTTATCTAACCCTACCCTCAGCAGAGATCCTTCAGCAATAAATGGATTTTTATTGATGCAGGGTTTACAACCTGTAAATGATTATGAAAAAACATTTGCACGCAAACTTGATTCAACAGAATACTATTATAACCCCCAGGTTGGTTTTCTTTCATTAAATGTACAATTACAACCAGACGATGTTTTAGGTGTTGCTTATCAGTATACGTATAATGGCAGGGTTTACCAGGTGGGTGAATTCTCACAGGATATTACTGTTGACTCAACACAAGGCGTGCAAAAAATGTTGTTCTTAAAACTTTTAAAAGCAACATCGGCACGTGTTAATCTTCCTATCTGGCAGTTGATGATGAAGAACGTTTATTCCATTGACGTTACAGGATTACAGCAACAGGATTTTAAATTGAATGTTCTTTACCAGGAACCAAGTGGTGGTGTAAAAAGATATTTGCCTCAAAGCGATCCTGCAGTTTCCGGAAGCCCTTTGATACAAATATTACGGGCAGACCGGTTGAATAACCGAAACGATCCGCAGCCGGATGGTCTGTTCGATTTTGTAGACGGATTCACTGTAATATCACAACAGGGCAAAGTTATATTCCCGGTATTGCAGCCATTTGGTAATGATCTTGATTCGCTCGCTTTTAAAGGCGTGCAGGACTCAATCAAAAAACAATACATATATCACCCGTTATACGATTCTATAAAAGCCATAGCACAAACCTATGCAAACCTTGATCGCTATGTGTTGCAGGGAACAGTAAAGGGAAGTTCCAGCACTGATATTTATCTTGGCGCATTTAATATTCCGCAGGGTTCTGTAACAGTAACAGCCGGTGGCCAGGTGTTGCAGGAAAATGTGGATTATATAATTGATTATAACCTTGGCACCTTAAAAGTAATTAACCAGGCAATTATTAATTCAGGTATTCCTGTAAACGTGCAATTTGAAAATAATGCTACTTATGGCATCCAGCAACGAAGCTTTTTAGGATTACGGCTTGATTATATTGCCAACCAGCACCTTTCAATAGGAGGTACCTTTGAGCGTTTGGCAGAAAGGCCTTTCTTTACCAAAGTAAATTATGGTGAAGACCCGATTCGTAACAGCATGTACGGTGTTGATTTTAGTTATCAGAACCAAATACCTGAGTTAACACGACTGATAAATAAATTGCCTTTTTATAATTCAAGTGCTCCGAGTTCTATTTCTGCATATGGAGAAGCCGCAGCTTTAAAACCCGGGCATCCGCCACAAATAGGTAAAGGGAGTGAGGGCTTGATCTATATTGACGATTTTGAAGGGGCTACCAGCAGTGTTGATCTTCGTTTCCCTTTCATATCATGGGCTTTGGCATCAACGCCAAGTTCTTTTCCTGAAAGCAACAGGAGCAATGACCTTACTTACGGTAAGAACCGCGCGAAACTTGCCTGGTATAATATAGAGCCAACACTGCAGGATAAAACAAGTCCGAACAACCCTTTGCGGAGTAACCTGAAAGAGCTAAGCGACCCGAGAGTAAGGCAGGTGTATACAAGTGAATTGTTCCCTCAAAAAACAACGAACATCACTGATGTAATTACAACAACATTCGATCTTGCTTATTATCCTTCAGAACGGGGACCCTATAATTTTACAGACGACGAAGCAGATGTAGATGCAAACGGCCTGCTGAAGAATCCTCAAACCCGTTGGGGTGGCATTATGCGTGCGCTTGATCAAACCGATTTTGAAACCGGGAATATTCAATACATAGAATTTTGGGTGCAGGATCCTTTTATTAAAATTCCAAACAGCAGGGGTGGAAAACTATTAATTGATCTTGGAAATATAAGTGAGGATATTTTAAAAGATGGAAGGCGTTTCTACGAAAATGGTTTGCCCACACCAAGTATTCCTGCACTTGTTGACTCATTATCAGTTTGGGGGAATTCCCCAATTAACCCTATACAGGTTACACAGGCATTCAGCAATGATCCTAACGACAGGCCTTACCAGGATGTGGGGTTTGATGGCCTGGGTGATGATGCGGAAAGAGTTAAGCGTAGTGCTTACCTGAATGATATTGCAGGTAATTTTGGTGCCGGTTCGCCTTTCTATCAAAAGGCTTCAGCCGATCCTTCAAACGATGACTATAAATGGTATCGCGATGCAAGCTATGATGCAGCAGGGACCGGTATACTCGGACGTTATAAAGATTATAATAATCCACAGGGAAATTCTCCTATATATACAGGCAATTCTCCGTTCTCACCTGCAGCAACTTTATATCCTGATAATGAAGATCTGAATCATGACAATACTTTAAATGAAACAGAAGAATACTATGAGTATGAAATAGATCTTAAACCGGGGATGGCAGTAGGTGCAACACCATATGTTACGGATCAGAAAGTAGTAAACCCGCGTTTGGCTGATGGCTCAACTGCACCGGAAAACTGGTACTTATTCAGGGTGCCAATAGAAGATTTTACCAGTAAGGTTGGTGAGATACCTGATTTCAAATCTATCAGGTTCATGCGCATGTATCTTACAGGTTTTGATGATTCTGCTGTTGTAATGCGTTTTGCTACTTTAGATCTTGTACGTAATCAATGGAGGACTTTTACGTATGATGTAGATACAGCCGGTTCTTATACGCCTACTTCTTCACATTCATCTATCAACGTGCTTGCGGTGAACGTGGAAGAAAACAGTAGCCGCCAGCCAATACCATATGTAATACCTCCGGGTATTGAACGCGTTCAGGAATTGAGCAATAACGGGATAAACCTTTTACAGAATGAACAGGCAATGAGCCTCCAGATAAATGATCTTGAAAAACATCAATCAAGAGCAGTATTCAAAACCCTTGATCTTGATTTGAGGCAATATGGCCAGATGGATATGTTCATTCATGCAGAATCCGGTTTAAAGCAATCACCTCCGCTTCAGAACGGGCAGGTTGATGCAGTTATTCGTATCGGACAGGATTTTCTTAATAATTATTACGAGGTAAAAATTCCTTTACAGATAACACAGTTTGGCAGCACCAGCGCTGACCAGATCTGGCCGGATTCAAATAACCTGAACCTTGTTCTTAATGATTTGGTTCAGCTTAAATTAAGGCGCGATTCAAAAAATTACCCGATAACAGGTTACTATACAGAAGCCGTCGGACAACGTAATTATTCTGTGAAAGGCAATCCCAACCTGGGCCAGGTTCAGGGCATTCTCATTGCTATAGAAAATGAAACAACCAACACCATTAGTACAGAAGTTTGGGTAAATGAATTGCGCTTATCAAAAATTGATGAAAAGGGCGGCTATTCAGCATTGGGAAGAGTAGATATGCAACTGGCCGATCTTGGAACATTATCCGTTTCTGCCAATACCTATTCTTATGGTTTTGGTTCTATTGATCAACAGATAAGCCAGCGTGCAATTGATAATATGTTCCAGTATGATGCGGCAATAAATTTAGATCTTGGAAAACTCACGCCTCAAAAACTTGGCTTCTCTATTCCTGTATATGCAAGCATCAATAAAACAGTGCTTACGCCTGAATATGATCCTTATGATCTTGATGTATTATATCGGGATAAACTAAACATAGCAGGAAATAACCGGGACTCTATTAAAAGAGCTGCTGCTGATATTACTACTATTAAAACGGTAAACTTTACAAATGTGCGGTTTGGGCAACCGGGTTTAAAATCGAAATTATGGAGTATAAGCAATTTTGATTTCAGTTATTCCTATACAGAATTTGATGAGACTAATCCCACCGTAACAGAAAACAACATAAAGAAATACCATGGCGGCCTGGGATATACATTTAATGCACCATCCAAGTTCAAAGAGCCATTTAAAAATCTTATAAAGAACAAGAGTGCATGGCTGGCACCGATAAAAGATTTCAATTTTAATTATATTCCTTCATTACTGAGTGTGCGGTATGATATAAACCGGCAATACGGCATTTTTGTTCCGCGCATCGTAGATACTTACGATTCAAAAGTCGAGCGTGTTGATACCACTTACGATAAGTATTTTACTATGGACAGGTATTATAATTTAAGATGGGATTTTACGCGAAGCTTTAATCTTGATTTTTCTGCAATAGCCAACGCAAGAATTGATGAACCTTATGGCCAGTTGGATACAAAAGCAAAGAAAGACACAGTGCGGCAGAATTTCTTTGAGGCAGGAAGAAATACAATGTACCAGCAACATGCTACATTGAGTTATAATATTCCATTCTCAAAATTACCGGCTTTAGACTGGATCAACGGGCATTACAGTTACACAACTACATATAACTGGACCGGTGCAAGTTTACTTGCTGTAAGCCTTGGTAACATCATTGAAAACTCAAAACAAAACAGTTTAACCGGCGAGTTTGATTTTACACGTTTGTATTCAAAATCAAAATTCTTTAATGCGGTAAGCCAGCCTTCTGATAATACCGGTAATGTTGCAAATCCTAATGACAGCATTCAGCCGCCAAAAACAAGAGCAGAGGTTCTGAAAGATTCAGCCGGGAATAAATTGAAAGGTTTTGAAAAGCGTAATGCTTTGCAGAAATGGCGTCAGCAAAAAAGAGATTATAAAAAGCAACAACGCAAGAATAAGCAGGAAGGAGAAATTAACGGTGCTGTAAAAGTTGCAGGCCAGCTTATAACAATGATCAAGCATGTGTCGGCAAGCTATAATACAGGGTTCGACAGCCGCGTGCCCGGTATTACAACAGGTACAGGCTATTTCGGGCAAAACCAGGCTTCCAATCAACCGGGATATGATTATATTTTTGGAAAACAGCCGGATTCAAACTGGCTGAATCAAAAAGCAAAAGAAGGTGTAATTACAAGAGATAGTTTATTTAATCTTATTTACACGCAGGATTATCAGCAGCAGGTCAATCTTACAGGCCAGCTTGAACCTTTCCGTGAATTTAATGTTGACCTGAATATTCAGAAAACATTCTCTAAAAATTATTCGGAATTATTCAAGAACATTTCATCTGATCCAACCAATGATAACTTTAGTCACTTAAGCCCTTTAGCGGGTGGCGGTTTCAGCGTTTCGTATATCAGCTTCCAGACTTTATTTAAAAAGTCGAATCCAAACGAAGTATCGCAAACGTTCCAGAAATTCCAGGACGATCGTATCATCATAGCAAAAAGGCTTGCAAGTGCCAATCCATACTGGAATAATACTTACCAGGATGATGGCTTCCCAACAGGTTACGGTCGTTACCATCAGGATGTGTTGCTTCCTTCATTTATTGCTGCGTATACATCAAAAGATCCAAATTCAATTTCTCTTATTAATGAAGATAATTCCAGCATAAAAGCAAATCCATTCAGTGGCATTCATGCATTGCCTAACTGGCGTTTAACTTATACAGGTTTAACACGCATACCTGCGCTTGCAAATGTGTTCAGCAACATAACCATCACGCATGGATATACAAGTACATTTAGCATGAACAGCTTTAACAGCTCATTGCTGTATTATGATCCGTTGCATTTAGGCCAGCCTGCATTTATAGATCCGATCTCGGGCAACTATATTCCGTATTTCTTAATTCCTAACTTAACTATACAGGAACAGTTTGCGCCTTTAATAGGTATTGATGTTACTACCAACAACCAAACGGCGTTGCGATTTGAATATGCAAAAAGCAGGCAGTTGAGTTTAAGCTTGTACGATTACCAGTTAAGCGAAGTAAGCAGCAGCTCGGTAACTTTTGGCGGTACGTATAGAAAACATGGTGTGGACCTGCCTTTTAAATTCCCGTTTGTAAAAGCACAGCCCGGGCAAACAGATTTGAATATAACACTCGACCTGGGATTACGTAATGATCTTCAAACAAACAGCAGGCTTGATCAACCAACGGCTTATAGTACAGGGGGGCAAAAAACGATCAGCATACAACCTTCGGTAGATTATTTAATTAATAACCGCATTGATCTGAAATTCTATTTTGATCAGCAACGCATCATTCCATATATATCAACGTCGGCGCCGATAACCAATACGCGGGCGGGTATTGAACTACGCATATCAATCGCGCCATCAACAGGGCCGGGACAATAAGTGATAAAGCCGGCACTTGATCCTTGTGGTTAACCAGGTTGCATAAAGAAATCTGCCACTGAGAACACGAAAGCACAGAAATTAAAACCTCCGTGTTTCAGTGCCATCTGTGGCAACAATAAATCAATTCAAATTCTTATAATGCATTTACAAACTCAGCCAGTAATTTAGTTTGATAACAACCGCTCTTGTCTTCGCGATGAAATTTTCGGGATAATAATTATCCGTATAAACAATGAACAGATCAGATGCAGGTTTATACCGCCATTGAAAACGCGCATTAATATTTACGTTGTTCTGTTGTTGATTATATTGAATATAAGTGGTGAAGAATAATGTGTTTGTAAAGGTTATATCAATGCGAGGTCCTAATAACCAAAAATGTGTGTTGCCCCATGGTTGAGGCAAATAAAGATTACTGTAGTTTGCATACAAACTAATATTAACATAAGGCTGAACCCTGAAACCAACAGTTGAAGAAGCCGTGAAAATATTTCCCTTTGCATAATAACCGCCATAACGTAAAGAGGCGCTGTAAGTAAAGATGTGTTGCGGCGCAGAAACATAATCAAATCCGGTTAAAGTATACCTGTGAATGCTGCCTGCCGGCAGTGAATCTTTGCCTGTGTTGGTTGGATCAAATGGTTGCAGCAAACGCACATAATCATTTTGCCCCAATACACTTAAAGTAGCTTTACTTCTGAATGTAATTAAATAAGACAATACATTTTCATAATCTGTCTTATTCATTTTTGTGTCGAAAAAATAATTGGTTACAAATTGCGGCCCGTGGCTTAAAACAATTCCATGCCTTGGAAAAAAATACCTTGCGATTTGCGGATATAATTTTATGTAATCTTTTCTTGGAACGTAACCAACCTCGGCTGTATAATTCCTGCCAACATATTCATACGCTGCATTGATCAGCCAATGTTTACTGCTGTATTGCAGGTTAGACGCCTGTGCAATATCATCACCGTTTTTATCAGGCGTGAATGATTTTAATAGCAAAGCTCTTCCCGTAAAAATATTATTGGCTGATGCTAGATTGTATTCCAAACCAATATTGCGGTTATACTTATTGAAAGGATTTGGAACACTATCTTTTATTAACTCATCATAATTAAGCGCTGTTTTATCAATATAAATAAAGCCAATGTTCGAGCGTTTAAAAACTTTTTGTTGTAGGGATACTACGGCAAAATTATTTGAAGGCAAACCATTTGTTTCGTTGCCGGAAGTTTCCATATCCATTACACCAATACGCAGGTTTTTATCAAGTTTGCCACTTAATCTTGCACCAAAATTTATAGGCGTGTTCAACCCGATCCTTCTTGAAAAAAAAGGTTGCAGGTCGCTGTAACCAAAGTTGGCAAACAAGTCGCCGTTCTCTAAAAAGAATTGTCTTTTTTCCGGAAAGAATAATTCATAGCGGCTAAGATTGGTTATCTGCTGATCAACATCTACCTGCGAAAAATCTGGATGTACTGTCAGATCAAGATTCAACGCAGTTGAAAATGTAAACTTTGCATCAGCACCGGCTCTTCCCATAATGCCCGATGATTTATTAGCAATAAAATCTTTAGATGTGCTTGTTAGAAAATAAGGGATCACAGAAATATTACTGCGTGGTTTTGGCGGTGCAGAATCCCACAGCAATGTTCCGGTGTATGCAAGTGATGCTGTTGGGAATTGTCTTGGAACCGGCGCCCAGCTTGACTTTTCTGTTGTTTTCAAATCATTCCGGCTGAAATTGATGCCCCAATGCATCATATCTTTTTTATAGCGCAATGTTTTAAATGGAATGGCTGCTTCAAACACCCATTTATCCGAATCATTTTTTACTGCAGATATCCATTTCTGGTCCCAGTTTAAATCAACAGAACCGCCGTTATACATAGTTCCGTCCCATTGCGCGCCATCAGCATTTGCTCCGAAAGAAAAGCCTGTTGTCTGGTCTTCAAACGGATCAATAAATACCAGGAAATTATCATTCTTCGAAAAAGAAAAATCACGCTTCAGGCTTTCAACCATATTCACTTCATGCGGTTGCTTGTAACAAACAGCCAGCAGGTAAAAATTGCGATCATCGTACGAAACCTTTACAGATGTTTTTACTTTGGCATGGCTTGTATCCATCGGCAACACCATAAAAAAATTACCTGCCGGTTCTGCCTCTTGCCATGCTGAATCATCTTCAACGCCATCAATAATAACAGGCTTTAATGTTTTATGTATTGGAATGGAAAAAGCAGCATTCTTTTTTTGTGCAGCCACATCAATTTGAAACAATAAAATAACCGGTAAAAAAATCGGTAGGTGGCTTGCTCTCATTGCAAGCGGAAGATAAACATTTAAGTAATTGAAATTTGTACTCCGTGAACTATGGTTTCCATCTGTATTTATAAAACAAAGAGACAATAACCGGAAATCAAATTTGCGATACAGCTCTTACATTAAATAATATAAATAATGTTTCTTGAAAATGTATTTATTACGACTACAGTTTATTCTTATAAATGATGTATGAACAAACATCACATTTAGGAGATTGCTGAAAATCCTTAAAAAGAGTAAGCACCTCGTTAGCCGAAAAGAGGAAGTAGAGTAGGCAATAAAATATCAATAAAATGCCATTTGAAACAATTCGCGCAAAAGAAGCCTTACAGGTAACTTTTAAACACCAGGTTACAAGGGACGAACTTATCCATACACTTGATAGCATCTTAAATTCTTATGGATGCTCAGGTTGTGGATTAAATGGAATGGAGAGTATTCAGTTGCTTGGTGATCCTGATCCAACGATTTCGAAACTAAATCAGTACCTGACAGAAAAAATTGATTCAGTAATTTCTGTTCGCACAATTGGTACACCACAACAACAATTTGGTGTGGCTTCATTTCAACGTTAATTATTACCGGCTTGTTTAAAATTAATAAGCCGGTAATTTTTTTACTCTTATAATACATTTAATAATGAACTATTCAATAGGTACGACATACGAAGGGAAAAATTTAAAATATCTTAAAGAAATTATCCCTTTTGTACGTCATATCGAAGTATCACCGGATTCAATCGCGCATAAAAAAAAAGGGATTATATCGGTTAATGAAATGGCATTAAAACAATTAGAATGGATGGATAGTGCAACTGGTATTTCAATTTTATTACATGGGGTAGGGCTATCAATAGGTTCGTATGATGGATATTCAAAAGATTATATAAAATTGCTTGATGAACTGTTTGATAAACTAAATAACATCCGGTGGCATAGTGAACATCTGGCATACACAATGGTGAATGGAGAAAACCTTGGGACTATGCTTACACTACCTAGAACAGATGAAGTGCTTGATATGATATGTACACGTGTTGATGCTATTCAAAAAAAGTATAAAAAACTTTTTTTGCTTGAAAATGTTATTAGTATGCTGCCTTCCGCGGAATGCAAATACAACGATGCAGCTTTCTTAAATAAAATTACTTCGCTAACCGGTTGCGGTCTTGTACTTGATGTTTATAACCTGGAATGTGATGCAGCGAATTTTAATTTAAATATTAATGCCTTTTTGGAGGAGTTGAATTTAAATGCTGTTTATGAAATGCATCTTGCAGGCGGCGCAACAGATACAGAGTTTAATTTTAAAATGGATATACATTCACAGTTACTTGCTGATTCAACCATTGAATTAGCTCAAAAAATTATTGATAAAGATCCTGCAAACCTGAATGCAATAACGTTTGAAATACTGGAAGAATTTATCGGCTATCATGGTTCAGCTGCAATCATTAATGAATTGAAAAAATTATCAGAAATTTTTAATTATGAACTTACAGCATTTGCAGACTGATTTATGCGCACTTATAAAATCACGGCAGATAGTTAACAAAGATGATGAATACATTTGTAATATAAATTTGTCTCAACACCTGATTCTCGTAAAAAAAATTGCATTATGGTGGAGAAAAATACAAATTGAAAACTCGTGTCGGTTAACTGCTAATTTATTAAAAAGTAAAAATGAATTTGAAATAGCATTAAGTGATTTTTTTAATGATGTAAAGTATTCTGCATTCAGGGAAGAAATTTACATCCAATTTCTTCAATATATCACTTCAAAAAATGCCGATGCCCTAACAGTTTGTGTCGCAGAATTCGAATTATCACTTATTCAACTTAAACTAAATCAGCATATTCAAAAATTTATTACCTGGAACTATGAGCCCTATCAAATAATAAATGATTTGCTAAAGAATGTTTTCACAGAAAATACATTAATTCAAGGAACCTATCTTGTTGAAATATCAACTGAAAACACTGAACTGTTTACAGTGAAAACCCTTAGCCACTAAAGTTTATTTTATTTTTTTGCACACTTCATTTTTGCCCATATAATGTGCGATCAGTTGAGTGACATTTCCTGAATCATCTTTTACAAATTCAATCCTTGCATTAATAATTTTCAAATAGAAATTGTTTTCATCCTGGGCAAATAAAGGAGACTTTGGCAAACCGCCTTGTGGCGCTTCCATTTGCAGTTGGTTGTTTTCGAGTGTTACATATACATGATGCTTTTTATCAAAATCATATTGGCCAACATATTTTTTTAAAACATCATACGGAAGTTTTACGTTTGAGTGTTCATGCATTAATTCATAAGGCTTATGAAAAACAATGGCTGATAAATCTGCATTGATTGCATTTAAAGATTCATCAAACCAGCCTTTATTATTCAATAAAATAATTGTTACACCTGCATCAGGATAATAATTGAGATATGCAATAAAACCCGGAATGCCGCCGCCATGCGAAATTGTTTGTTCGTCAAACAATGAATCTACAAAAACACCATAACCATATTTTTCAAGATGCGGTGTAAGCATTGCTTTCCATGATGTTGCTAAAAGAATTTTTTTTTCTGCGATTGCCTGCGCCCATTTATACATATCGCTTGTTGTGCTCCAGATTCCGCCGGCAGCATAGGTTACAGTTGAATCCCATCTCCATGCCGATGCTTCTTTTTGAATTGAATCATTTAAGGTTTGATAACCGGTTGCAATATTTGTATCAGACGAATGTTTAAAATCAAACAATGAATGATCCATTTGCAACGGTGTGAAAATAATGTCGCGAATATTTTGTTCGTACGATTTGCCGGTAACTTTTTCTATGATCAATCCCAGCAAATAATAGCCTGAATTATCATAGCGGAATTGTGTTCCGGGTTTAAAGTCAAGGTTGTGTTTAAACATGATATCAAGTGCCAATTGTTTATCTGCAGGGTTACACACAATTGCCGAATCTGCATCATCAATATCATTTGTATAATTATAAATGCCTGATGTATGCGTCAATAAATTTTCAAGTGTTATTTCATCTGCATACTTGAACTGCGGAAAATATTTATTGAGTTTATCATTCACAGAAAGTTTGCCTTCTTCCTGTAATTTTAAAATCACTGTTGCTGTAAATTGTTTGGTTACAGAACCAATTTGAAAAATAGTGTTTGAATCATTCAAAACATGCGCTTCAACATTTTTATAACCATAGCTTTTCTGCAAAAGGATTTTTCCATTTTGCGCGATCAATGCATTGCCGTTAAACCTGTTTATTTTATTGGCTGCGAGTAAATATTCGTCAAGTTTTTGTTTGATAGAATCATCCTGGGCATTTGTAATAAAATGACCATTTATAAATAAGGTGAAAACTAAAATTGATTTTTTCATACACGGGTAAGCAGCTAATAAATTTCCTGCTTTCAGCAAATATAAAAGCAGTATTCAGGTTTAAAGATTTTCAAATATCATTTGCCGGGTTTTTCTTTACTTTAATGCGCGTTAAGTTTTTATAAAGAAATAAAATTCATTATAGCCTAAACCTCTGCTTATGCTTGTTAAAACTTTTGGAAGTGCTGTTTACGGCGTTGAAGCCATTACTATAACCATTGAAGTAAATGTAAGCGCGGGCCAACATTATACCATTGTTGGTTTGCCCGATAATGCTGTAAAAGAAAGTTTGCAGCGAATGGAAAGTGCTATCAAAACAAATGACTGGTATATGCCGCGCATAAAAATCGTGGTGAATCTTGCACCTGCAGATATAAAGAAAAGCGGTTCTGCATTTGACCTTCCGATCGCAGTTGGTGTATTAGGTGCCAGCGAACAAATTGAGCAACCTGAAAGATTAAGCGAATATGTTATGATGGGTGAGTTGAGTTTGGATGGAACTGTTCAACCCATAAAAGGTGCGTTGCCAATTGCAATACAGGCGCGCAAAGAGGGTTTTAAAGGATTGATAGTTCCCAAAGCAAACGCGCGTGAAGCAGGCATGGTAAATAACTTAAAGGTTTATGGCGTTACGCATATAAAAGAAGTAGTTGACTTTTTTAAAGATGAAAATTCATTAAAGCCTGTTGAAGTAAATACGCGCGAAGAGTTTTTTGATGCACAACAAATTTTTGATGTTGATTTTAATGATGTGAAAGGACAGGAAAACATTAAGCGAGCATTAGAGATTGCAGCAGCCGGCGGACATAATGCAATATTAATTGGTCCGCCGGGCGCAGGTAAAACAATGCTGGCAAGAAGATTACCAACTATACTTCCACCATTAAGTTTATATGAAGCATTGGAGACGACAAAGATTCATAGTGTTGCCGGCAAATTACCTGAGAATAGTTCATTAATAAGCAGGCGTCCGTTTCGTTCGCCGCATCATACAATAAGTGATGTTGCATTAGTTGGCGGCGGCGGTATTCCGCAGCCCGGTGAAATTTCTTTGGCACATAATGGTGTTTTATTTTTAGATGAATTGCCTGAATTCAAACGCACTGTTTTGGAAGTTATGCGCCAGCCAATGGAAGAAAGAAGAGTAAGTATATCGCGTGCGAAAGTTGCAGTTGATTTTCCTGCAAGCTTTATGTTGATCGCTTCTATGAATCCTTGCCCCTGCGGATTTTATAATCATCCTGAAAGAGAGTGCACTTGTCCGCCCGGAGCAGTACAGAAATACCTTAATAAAATATCAGGGCCGTTGCTTGACAGAATAGATCTGCATGTTGAAGTAACGCCTGTTGCATTCAGCGAATTAAGCAACACGAAAACAAAAGGTGAGGCTTCGTCGTCTATTCGTGAACGTGTAATTAAAGCAAGGGAAATTCAAACAGAGCGGTATGCAACTATTGAAGGCATGTATTGCAACGCGCAAATGAGCAGTAAACAACTAAGAGAAATTTGTGTGATAAATACAGCAGGCGAAAATTTACTAAAGCGTGCAATGGAGAAATTAAATTTATCTGCACGTGCTTATGATAGAATTTTAAAAGTTAGTCGCACCGTTGCTGATCTTGCAGCAAGCGCTGATATAAAAGTTGAACACCTTGCCGAAGCCATTCAATACAGAAGCTTAGACAGGGAAAGCTGGGCAGGATGAGTGATTTAAAAAAGTGATTCTTTGAAAATAAACGAAAGAAAAATTTATAGCGGAAATCCTTTTATAGCAGTAAGAACAATCTCAAATATAGCGGACGCGCTCACATATGTTTAGCCTTGATCAATTGGCTGGGTACTTCATAGTTAATCCATATCTCTTTGGGGGCATGGTTCATCCATCCTTCGTTCATCTTACGTTCATCCTTCGTTCTTGTTGCGTCTTTTATTCCTGGAATAGAAAGAAAAATTGATCAGGGGAAAAGCAAATAGCTGGTGTACCAAATATAAATCATCAATCGGAAGGCATTCAATTTAAAAGTAAAAATCATGCAGGTGATTTTATTAACTGAATGCAGTGGGTAAACCCGTACCGGCATTTCAGTATAATCACATAGTCAATATAAGAGGCGCACATAAGCCGGTTGCAGTGAACCCTGTCAGCGCGGTTGCGGGATAAGTTGTTTCAATGTCACTTCGGGTGAGATAACTCCTGATCTGCTACAAGCAGGCAGCCAGAACTTTGGGCACAGCGCACTTGTGCCCTGTTTATAATTTTTGTTATTAAATGGATCAGGGTAATTTATTTCAATTTTTATTATTAAGTGTCACTTCTCAATGTTCACTTCCTTAATCCTGATATAATAATTGTTCACAATCCACGCTGCGTCAAAGAACGGTGCATCATTCAAACTCTTCCATTGTTGTGTTGGAAAAATGCGCTGGCTTTTAGTATCATGCATTAAAGTAAGCGGCATATTAAAACCTGCAACACAACTATCCCATCGATAATATACTTTCTTTTTATCAGCAGCATAATAATAACTCAGTTGAGGAATTTGTGTAGTGCGTAAATACTGGTCGAACACTTTGCTTAGATCTATGCCGGTGTTTTTAATGAGGTAATTTTCTATTTGCTTGGTAGTAACGGTTTGATGATAAAATGTTTTATTTAATCCGCGCAAAATACTTCTCCATTTTTCGTCATTGTTCAATATGTGGCGGATTGCCTGCAGCATGTTGCCGCCTTTATAATACATATCACCGCTGCCTTCATCATTTACATTATAATGCGCGATAACAGGCTCATCATTCGCAATGCGCTTGCGTGTACCAACATTATAAGCATTGCCTGAATCTTTGCCGAATAAATATTCAGTGTATAATGTTTCGCTGTAGTTGGCAAAGCTTTCATGGATCCACATATCGGCCTGGTCTTTCATCGTTATATTGTTGCCAAACCATTCGTGACTACTTTCATGTTCAATAATAAAATCCCATTTCAAACCGAGTCCTGTTCCTGAAAGATCGATCCATGTTTTGCCATAACGATAGCCGTTATGAAAACCGTTTCCATATGCCACAGCGCTTTGATGTTCCATTCCCAAATGCGGCGATTGCACCAGCTTATATCCGTCTTCATAAAAAGGATAAGGCCCAAACCAATGTTCAAGATTGTGCAGCATCGGCTTCACCTGCTCAAATTGTTTTTTGGCTGAATCAAGGTCATAATCAAGCACCCAATAATTCAGATCAAGTTTTCCTTTTTCACCCTGTAATGTGTCACTGAAATTTACATACTTGCCTATATAAGGAATAATATTATAATTATTAATTGGGTTTTTTACTTCCCATTTATAAATTGTAGTGCCATCATTATTTTTTTGCTTGGATGTTAACCTGCCATTACCTACTGCAACCAACGTATCAGGAACGATAATAGAAAGCGAAGCCCCGTTATCAGGTTCATCACTTAAATGATCTTTACAGGGATACCATACACTTGCACCCAAACCTTCACAGGCAACACTCATCCATGGCCTGCCGAGATAATCTTTTTTCCAGATCCATCCGCCATCCCATGGTGGCCTAACAGCTTCGATTGGTTTGCCGTGATAGTATATTGTAATTTCATCAAGGGATGGAAGATTTGAAGGAGAATAATGAATTCTTTCTGGTGTACTACTAAGGTTGACAAGCCATACATCATCGCTAACTTTTTTAATATCTGATAAAGATTGGTTCATGAAGATTATGCTATCAATGATTAATGGATGTTGTAAATCAATTTGCATAAGCTTCCCTTGCTTAATCTCTTTGAATTTTATAATTGTTTTTCCAACAATCGTTTTACTCTCATAATCCGGTTTCACTGTTATGTCATAACGTAATACGTCCCACCATGCGCGTTCAGGCGTAATGCTGCCACGTAAAGTATCGGGGTGTGTAAATTTTTTTTCTTCCTGCGAAAAAGAATGAACAGTAAACAGTAAGCAGTAAACAGTGAGTAAAAGGAATAGCTTCTTCATTGTGCAATCTTAAAATTTCAAATTGTAATAATCCTCTCTTTTGCAGTTAGGATAGGCTACAAATTTATAATTCAATTAAATCATAATTTTTACCGATCCTCACAAAAGCATTTACCAATCTTTCTTTATGTGTATCAGTAATAAAAACCTGTGCGCCGCTTTGTACACAAACATATTCCAGCAGGTTTTGCATACGTTGTTCATCCAGTTTTTCAAATACATCATCCAATAAAAGAATGGGAGAGAAGCCTTTGTTTTCTTTCAACGTTTCAAAAGCGGCGAGTTTAAAGGCAAACAGCAAACTCTTCCGCTGCCCTTGTGATGCAATATTCTTAAAAGCCGATTGATTCAATTCAATTGTTATATCATCTTTATGAATACCATTGCCGGTACGTTGCAAATACAGGTCACGTTGCAGGTTTTGCAGCAGCAACTCTTCAAATGAATTATTGTTCAACTGGCTTTCATAAACAAGTTCCAATTTATCATCACTGTCAGCGATAAAAATATATTGTGCTAAAACCTGCGGTAAGAATTCAAGTAAAAACTTTTGCCTGCGGTCATAAATAAAACTCCCTTTCTCAAGCAATTGTTTGTTAAGTATTTCCAACAGCGATTCATCATAACTGTTTCTTTCTGCAGCGAACTTTAGAAAGCTCTTGCGCTGCTGTAAAATTTTATTGTAGGCGATGAGTTGTTCCAGGTAATCATGCTGTAATTGTGAGAGTAAAGTATCAATAAACTTTCTGCGTTCTTCGCTGCCTTCCGTTATTAAAGCGATATCATCAGGCGCAATCATCACGCAGGGAAATTTCCCTATGTGTTCTGAAAATCGCTGATAAGTTTCATCATCAACAGAAAATTCTTTACGGTTGTTTTCGCGCAGCACACAAACGAGTTTGTTTTCGTTTTCATCTTTTATAAATTTCCCTTCAATCCGAAAACCTTCAAGTCCATCTTTTACACTTTGATTATCCGGGCGATTAAAACAGCTTCTTGTAAAACATAAATAATAAACAGCATCCAACAGGTTGGTTTTGCCGCTTCCGTTTTTGCCGCAAATGCCAATTATATTTTGTTTGAAACCGAATTGTTCAAAACTATAATTACGAAAATGAGTAAGTGCAATTTGTCTGCATGCAAACATGCGGGCAAGATAGCATTAACAGTTTACTTTAAGACTGGCTCAGTTTTTTGAAACTGAGCCAGTCTTACTGCTGCAAAATCTTTCTTAAAATAACATTGCAACGTAATTTATCAACACAGCAACCGTTGTTTTGTGGTTGAACGTATTTTGCATTTATCTAAACAATAAAGAATGGAATTTTTATTACAGGTTGATACTTCAAAGCTTGTGAATACAGTTGCACAGCAGCCACAAACGATGAACTTATGGGAGCTTCTGAACAAAGGCGGATGGATAATGTATCCTTTGTATATATTGCTTGCTGCAGCCATCTTTGTTTTTTTCGAAAGGTTGATTGCTATTCGCAAAGCATCACGTGTTGATGCAAACTTCATGAACATCATTCGCGATAACATTATTACCGGCAATATAAACGGAGCGCGCAACCTTGCACGCAATACAGATAATCCTGTTGCGCGTATTATTGATAAAGGTTTGCAGCGCATTGGTAAACCCATTGATGCAATTGAGAAAAGCATGGAGAATGTTGGTCGACTTGAAATGTATAAAATGGAACGTAACCTGAATATACTTTCACTGATCGCAGGCATTGCGCCGATGTTTGGTTTTTTAGGAACTATTGTTGGTATGCTTCAATTATTTTCTGCTATTGCTGCAAAAGGCGAGCTTGAATTGGGAGAAATTGCGGGCGGTATTTATACGAAGATGATCACATCTGCAACAGGTTTGATCATTGGTTTGCTGGCATATGTTGCCTATAATTTTTTGAATACGCAGGTTGATAAAACAGCAAACAGGATGGAAATTGCAAGCGCAGAATTTATTGATATTTTACAGGAGCCGACCAGATAATATTGCCCCAACCCTAAAGGGAGTATTAAGGCTTTATATAAACAACTATTTTATGAAATACGATAACTATTCAAATTTAAATTCCCCTTTAGGGGTTAGGGGCTTATGAATATACGCAGACGATATAAAACACATGGAGAAATACATGCAGGCACGCTGAATGATATTTTATTCATTTTACTTTTTTTCTTTTTGATCATTTCAACGCTGGCAAACCCGAATGTGATTAAGGTGAATAATCCGAAGGGTTCAAAAGATACAAAGACCAAACAGCATATTGTTGTTTCCATTGATAAAGACCAGAATGTTTATATTGGTCAGCGCAAGATCGATCCTAATAATCTTGATAGTTTGATAAAATTTGAAGTTGATAAAAACCGCAATACTGTTGATACGCCATCTGTTGTTATCAACGCCGATACTGCTTCTTATTACGGCGAAGTTTTTCATGTAATGCAATCTGCAAAGAAAGCCGGCGCTAAGGTTGTAGCGAATGTGAAGTAGTGAGTTGTCAGTTGTGAATGGTGAGCCCTTATGCATGAATTGTAAAGCCCGATATTATATAGCTTATGAATATTACTTTTGAGCGGATGATAACACTCACAACTGACAACTCAGCACTCACCAAATGAATTTCTTCCGCTACATCAATATTGCAAATAAAGTTTATAAAGAAATAAAAGTTCAGAAGCAATTCAATAGAACATTTCTTATTCCTTACCTGGATGAGCTTGAAAAAAAATACAACGGAAAATTTCAACCAGAACAAAGAGTGAAAATTCTAAAGTATTATGGTTTATTTATTACATCTTTTTTATGCAGCAGCTATAAAAGATTATATGGAAAATCATTGACTGATGAGGAACGCAAACGCGCAACCTTATTTGGTATTCTCACACCGGTTGGCGATGATCTGTTTGACATTGATAAGCTCGACAGTGGAAGCATACAGCAAATAACTTTTCATCCTGAAATATTTAATGCCACTACTTTTTCTTCCAACGTTGCCAAACAAATTCAATCAATTTTGCTTCCGTGTTTTTTTTGTGTTGCAATAAACTGGTCAATCGCAACTAAGCTTCTTGCATTAATTGTGTTCATCACAATGCAAAAATCTTCTTTATCTTTTAAAGCATAAGGCAAAGCATAAATTTTTTCATTCTGCAATTTTATTCGTTCAACAAAATCTTTCCTGAACTGAACATAATCATCGCAGGTATTTATCAATGTATAAATGTTATCGCGTACATCTTTATGCAAGTCAAAAATAT
>JABDFS010000052.1 GCA_013286425.1 Bacteroidota bacterium | reverse complement strand
TTTTGTAAGTTTTGTTGTGTTTGCTTTAAAACGTTACCACTTACATCAGTAATATAAATGTGAACATTAGTTTGAACAGATGATGTTACTGTTGCAGATAAGTTACTCTGCACCGGATTTGGATATAAAGTTTTAATAACTAATGTTACAGAAGGTTTATTATTGCTTAAACTATTTTCTTTTGGCCCTGTAGTTCCATCGCAATTTATATTTTGAGCATAAGGCATTGTTCCCGATCCTTTATCTTCCTGCCAAACTGCAACTGCCTGCCCGTTATAAACATCAGTAAAACCATACCTGTATTTTACATTATTGCTGGTTCCAATCCCGGTGAATGAAGCAACACTGCCATCACTTTTTAGTTTCACCGCCATTAGTTTATTGCTGCTGTAATCAGTAACTAAAAATAAAGGCTCATCATTGCATAAAGAAAGCCTGCAAAAAGCAAGTTGTATTAACCTTGAACTTAACGGAGAAAGTTTTTTTGCGTCATTGCCAAGATAACGTGTGCCGGAAAGCGCATCAATTTTTTGAACATAAACACCACTGGTTGTTTGCAGCGAATTGGTTAATGTACATACTGCCCAAACATCATTTGCACCTTCTTGTTTGGCTATATAAATAGTCTGTTCATTCGGATCACCGAAAGCTGAAAAATCTGAAAAAGCAGCACCATTAATTCCCCATGGCAAACTGCCGTCTCCATTTATACGCTGTATATAAGCATCAAACCTGTTGATGCCTGAAGGCGTTCCATAATAGCCAACATACGTTGTATCTTTTTCAGCATGCACATCGTAATAACGGTAATTAGCAGTGGTTATAGTTGTAAGCTTTACAGCGCTTGTCCAAATTTTATTTCCGCTGTTATCAAATTTTTGTTCAAACAAATTTGTATAGAAAGGAGGAAAATTCTGATCCTGGTAAACCATACTGAAATTGCCGTTTGTATTTGCAACAACCTGTGCCCTTGAAACAATATGCCCGCTGTTGCCGGTAAAAGTTTTTGCAGGCGACCAGGCTGCTACGCCTGCTGCACTTACTTTTTGATAGGAAATAACGCCGGTACCATTCCACGCCACTGCAATTTCATTGGTGCTTAAAGTAGCAGGGTAAGGTGATAAACCTGCACCAAGATCAACGCCGCTGTTTCCCCAAAGCAGTTGCCCTGATGTGCTTACTTTTTGCATTACACATTCGTAAGCCGAACCTTTTGCCACCTGGAAAGCAATCACAAAATTGTTGTCATTATCAACACAAACATTAAATACAAAAGTTGCAGAACCTGATTTTGCATTGCTTACAAGAACACCGCTATCGCCAAACATGCGGTTGCCATTTGCATCAAGCAACTGCGCGCGCATATCATAATTGCTGCCTGTATTACTGTAAAAAGCAATCCATGTTCGTCCATCATTTGTATTAGCTGTCTGAATGTCGCTTGCATCTTTATTGGCAACAAGCGTATTCGTTTGAATGCGATCAGTCCATTGAGCATTACCAATAGAAAAAAGAGTGCAGAGCAAAAGAAGATTGTACATTTTTTTCATAATTGTTGGAATTTTTTTTAGGCAATGAAGTTATGTATTGATGCATTTAATTGCAAGCAATAATTTTACCACAGAATAGTTTATTATAAAATTGTTTGTTTGAGTGTTGCACGACTGATATTGATTTTAGCATTAACAATAACTGCTTTGCCCGTTGCAGCACAGCTTTCTAATCTTCGAAATAAAAAAGTTGCTACAAAAAATTTTACGAGAGTTGATTCATTAAGTATTGTTCCAAATACTTTTTTTATTGAAGGATATGATACTTCATATTACTCCCTGGATTGGGTAAATGCAACACTGCATTTTAAGAAGCAATTACCTGTTGACAGTGTTCACATTGTTTATCGCGTGTTCAATCAAAAACTAAATGCAGTAGCGCAGCGATATAGATACGATAGCATAAAAAACAATTTCATGCCCATTGTTCCGGCAACTGCAAAGAAAACGGATGAATCATTTTTGAATTTCGGCAAGCTTAATTATAACGGAAGTTTTGGAAGAAGTTTAAGCGTAGGCAACACACAGGATGCAGTTTTCAATTCACAACTCAATCTTCAGTTAAATGGTTATATAGGCGACAGCATACAATTAAATGCAGCCATCACCGATAACAATATTCCTATTCAGCCTGACGGCACTACGCAACAGTTAAATGAGTTCGATAAAGTGTTATTGCAATTCAGTAAAAAAAATTGGGAAGTTGATCTTGGCGATATTGATCTCCGGCAAAACGAAACTTATTTCCTGAAATTTTATCAGCGTTTGCAAGGGCTTTCTTATCAGCAGCAATATAACATTACACAAAACACAAAAGGCAATACATTATTTGCAGGAGCAATTTCAAAAGGAAAATTTGCACGCAATGTTTTTAACGGACAGGAAGGTAATCAAGGCCCATATAAATTGCAGGGCAATAACAACGAATTATATTTTGTTGTACTGGCAGGAACTGAAAAAGTTTTTCTGAATGGTGTGCAGGTGCAACGCGGCGATGACCAGGATTATGTTATCAATTATAACACTGCTGAAATTGTTTTTACGCCAAAACAAATGATAACAAAAGATACACGTATACAGGTTGAGTTTGAATATGCTGACCGCAATTTTCTTAACTCGATGTTGTACATCAATAATGATTTTCAATTGAGCAAAAAGTTTACGATAAATGTTTCTGCATACAGCAATGCAGATGCAAAAAACTCTCCTATCGATCAAACATTAGACAATAAACAAAAACAATTTCTTGCTGATCTGGGTGATAGTATTCAGAACGCTTATTATCCAATTGCAGGCATTGATACATTTTCAACAGGTAAAATTTTATACAAGAGAATTGATACAGTTTACAATGCAATTCATGATTCCATCTTTGTTTATTCAACTAATAAAGACAGCGCGATCTATAGTTTAAATTTTGTTGATGTAGGAACAAACAAAGGCAATTATGTTCCGTTGTTTAATGCCGCGAATGGAAACGTTTATCAATGGGTTGCCCCGGTGAATGGTGTACCGCAAGGCAATTTTGAAGCAGCAACTTTTTTGGTCACGCCAAAAACGCAACAGGTAATAAGCACAGGGTTTACATGGCAGGTTGATAATAAAACTTTAGTGAAAACAGAGTTTGCATTCAGTCATTACGATATAAATACTTTTTCTGAAAAAGATAAAGAAAATGATAATGGTTACGCTTCAAAGATTGATGTTACACACAATGAATCATGGAAAACAAAAACCAAAACTTTACAATTAAACACCAATGCAGGTTATGAATGGGTTGATAAAAATTTTCAACCTGTTGAACGTTTGCGCTCACCTGAATTTACACGCGATTGGGGGTTACCGATTATAACTGAAGCGGCAACAGAACAATTGCCTTCGCTTACAATGGAATTGAAAGATGATAAATCGAATGATGTTTTGTATCGTTTTTCAAGTTATATACGCAGTGATAATTTTACAGGCATTCGCAACGAGATTTACAACCATCAAACATTCGATAAGTTTGAATTAACGGATGGTATCAGTTTAACCAACAGTACAACACCGGATGATAAAGGTTTTTTTCTGCGTCCGAATATTGATTTACATAAAACATTTGCGCAGTTAAACAATTATACCCTTGGGGCTTCCTATTATCTTGAACATAATGAACAACGCAACCAGCTTGCAGATACAGTTACTCCATTGAGTTATGCGTTTGAAACCATCACAGCATACATAAAATCTGACGAACAAAAATCAAATCATTGGTCGTTCAATTATTTTACACGAAAAAATGAATTGCCTTTTGGAAAAGATTTAGTGCAAACAGACAGAAGCGATAATTATAATTTCCAGGCTGAGTTGTATCAAAACAAACATCACCAATTCCGCATTGATGCAACATACAGGCAATTGTATGTTTATAACACACAGGTATTGCAACAAACGCCTGACAATAGTTTATTGGGCAGAGCAGAATATATGGTGAATGCAGGCAAAGGATTTTTAACAGGCAATGCCTTGTATGAAATAGGAAGCGGCCAGGAACAAAAGAGAAGTTATTCTTATGTTGAAGTGCCTGCGGGAACAGGCCAGTATGCATGGATTGATTATAACGGCGACGGCATTCAGCAATTGAATGAATTTGAACTGGCAGCATTTCCCGACCAGGCAAAATTCATTCGCATTTATACGCCAACCAACGATTACATCAAGGCTAATTATAACCAGTTTAATTATGCGTTCACTTTAAATCCACGCATATTTTTAAATGCAACAAAAGGTTCATGGTTCAATAAATTTATTACAGGTTTTGTGTTGCAATCATCGTTACAGATTTATAAAAAGCAACAATCAAATGGTTCACCTTTATATTCTCCGTTTAAAGGAAATATACAGGATACAAGCCTTATCAACCTGAATCATACATTCAGCAATACACTTTCATTCAATCGTTACAGTACAAGTTGGGGAATTGATCTGAGCAATGTTGCAACGTACAACAAATCTTTGCTTACTTATGGTTTTGAAACAACGCAACAAAATTTTTGGTCGCTGAAAGGAAGAGTAAATATTAACCGCAGTTATGCCTTACAGTTTGAGCAGAAATATATTTCAAACGATTTAACTACGCCATCTTTTGCCAACAGGAATTATGCAATCACAACATTGTCTTCGATGCCACAGTTTATTTATTTGTCAGGCACAACATTTCGTATTGAAACATATTATCAATATCAACTCAAAAAAAATGCATTCACATTTGGCGGCGAAAAAGCAGTCTTCAATTCATTTAATATTGATGCGAAGTATAACACTGTTTCCAATACCAGTTTAATGGCAGGTTTTCAATTCAGCAATATCAATTTTACCGGCGCTGATAATACAACGGTAAGTTATATAATGCTGGAAGGTTTATTGCCCGGAAAAAATTTGTTGTGGAATCTGAGCCTTACCAAACGCATCATCAACAATCTTGAGATCAGTATTGAATATGAAGGGAGAAAACCTGCAGATACGCATATTATACATACGGGAACAGCAAGTATAAGGGCGTTGTTGTAATGGTTGTTAGTACTTATTGTTGTTTATAAGAAATGTTTTCAATCTCATCGCCTTTGCTATTATAAGTTGTTATGCTTTTATATCTTTTTCTTCCATCAAATCCCACGCTTTTTACTATCCTATTATTGTCCAACCAACTTGTGTCGACAGAATTTAATTCTTTCCTCTCTGAAATTTGCCTAACTAATTTCCCTTCATGTCTGAAAGAAAGTTTTCCAGTAGTATCGCCTTGTGAGTTTAAGCTATAAGAAAATGTCTGCACATTATTGAAATACTGGTTAATTGTTACTTCTTGAACTGCTTCTTTAGTATCAGAATTAATCACCCGAATTTGATTACTATTTGAATCATACTTATAAGTATTTATCGATGTATCATACTGAAATTGTTTTTTATCATTTAGATGAGCTATTACAGAATCTAATATATAATCATTAGTATCATTACTTCTCTTTTGAAGAATATTGATAGTTTTTATTACCTGCATTTTGTCATTATATTCATTTATTGTTTTCGAAAACATATTACTATCCATTATATTAATTTCTGTTGTTGTATTTCCAGTTGCATCATATTGTTTGATTGTTTCGTTCGACAATGTT
Organism: Bacteroidota bacterium; assembly: GCA_013286425.1. Taxonomy (GTDB): domain Bacteria; phylum Bacteroidota; class Bacteroidia; order Chitinophagales; family Chitinophagaceae; genus Parafilimonas. The sequence goes on along the minus strand of JABDFS010000052.1, from coordinate 20,673 downwards.
TTTGAGCCATCTTTACCCAATGTAAATTCTTTTTCATCTATTAATTTACTTTGGTGGTACTTTCTCACTACAATCGATTTTATTGTATACATTAATTTTCCTTTCATATACCAAAAGTTTGTTCTATAGCTTGTATCGAGTAATCCATTTACGGAATAAGTATTGATGGTGAATGTATGATCTGTCATTTGCCAGTTATCATCAGATTTTTTCGATTACTTATCTTGGGAAGAAGTTCCATTGCATGATAGTAACAGGATCGGAATAGTTAGAGTTAGTATGAGTTTCATATTATTATGAAATTGTGGGCTCCGCAAATATTGATGTGGTCAAAATAGTTTATTTTCTATTATATTAATATTTTTATTGTACTTAAAACCCTACTTTCTTCATTTACATTCTGAATACAATATTTTTTCAGGTCTTTATCTCCAGCCTCACATTCCCATCAACTGGATGGCCAACACATGTCAATATTAAACCTTGCTGTATATCTTTCTCAGTAAGCACTTCATTATACGAATGCCATACTTTTCCTTCAATACATTTTGCAATGCAACTTGCGCAACGGCCAGCTTCACAACTATAAGGCAAAGTGATATGCGCTTTCTTCGCCGCCTGTAAAATTGAATCAGGATAATGAACCGGAAAATGGTAGTTGTTACTGTTAACAGTAATCTTTACTTCACGTGTATTTTTATCAGGCGGAGATGCATCGCGTTTACGTACAGCATTAATTACAAAATCTTCGCGCTTAATATTTGCTTTGGGAACATCATTTTCCTGCAACGTATATGTACATAAACGCATGTAAGATTCAGGCCCGCAGGTATAAAACAATGTCTGCGCATAATCAGCAACACACAATTCATTTAAGAATTCCTCCAATAATTTTCTATGTAATCTCGCTTTGCTTAAATGAACAATATTGCTGAACAAAAATTTTATGTGAAATCTTTTAATGAATTTTTCTTCGAGCATTTTAAGTTCATGCAGAAAAACTGTTTTGCTTTCTGAAGCATTGCTGTAGATCAACACCACATCAATATTTTCATGTGCATGCAATAAAGTTTTTATCAAAGAATAAATGGGTGTTATACCGCTGCCTGCTGCAAAAAAGAAAACCTGTTTATAATTATGCATATCATCAGGCAAAACAAACAACCCGCCTGAACCGATCGTTATCAATTCATCACCTTGAACAACATTATCGACCAGCAAGCGTGAGAAGAAACCATTTTCAATGCGCTTCACTCCTATTGATAATGATTCATTCAAAACAGGTGAAGAAGTGATAGAATATGATCTCCTTGTTTCTTCATTATGCGAATGGCTAACCAGTGTAAGATATTGACCCGGCTTATAATTTATTTCATGCTCACTGCTGAATGAAAATGTTTTGAACCCTTCTATAATTTCACGCACACTTTTTACAATAAGCGTTTTATATAAATTATTTTCAATCATCATCAATGCAAATTATTTAATGATGAAAATAATTTAAAAATATAATTGTATAGAAGCAGGTTTACGGGCGAGCAAATAAATCAGGATACAGCAATACTTTGTTTATGATTGATGAATGAAAGTATTTGCCTGGATGTTTCTTCGGCTTGTACTCTTAATTCGGGTACAGCAACGCTTTCCCAAAGTTTGCCTTTTAAATTAGAGCCGAGTGTAAATACGCCGGGATGATTTTTACCATGCGCATCAACAATACTGTAATTATTGTTCCCGGTTTTAATGCCGAGATTAAATATATCAGCAACAATAAAACCTTTCGTTGCAAGATTGCGTACAAGAATATTATCGCTTTGCTGCAATTTGCTGTCAGGGCCCGTGCAGTTAATTATCCTGTCAACAATCAGGTGCTGATCTTCCCCGGTCTTTTTGTTGGCAAAGATCACATGTATCTTTCCATCCTCATCCTCAAAACAGTTTTTCATTTTGCCTGTGTAAGGCAGAAACTTTTTCTCTTCACGCAGCTTTAATAAGTAATCATAAATATGATGCGGTGTTCTGTGGCGCACAACATTCCACTGGTAACTTAATTCTCTCAAAAAGGTTTTCTTCTCTTCATTGGTAAACTGCTGCCATATTTTTACAGTTGTTGCGCGCAAAGCATCAGTAACCAACTCAGGACTTAAACCAAAATTTCTTACTTTAATAATATGCCGGTAAACAATTCTTCTTAACTGGTGAAGGTTCTTTACGTTTTCAATTTCGCTTTGAAGTAAGGTATATTTTGTACCCACATGCCTGTGGGGTATCAATGAAAAACCATTGGGAGAAATAGTATGGATAGTTCCTGAAAAACTATTTTCTCTTATACCAAGTACCGTATCGATCATGGTTAAACCATTGCCAATAATCAGTATGTTTTTGAGATGTTTTACATCGCTTACACATGCTTCATTCCAGGGGTTGGCAAAATAATTTTTATAATCATCCAAAGGCTTTTTGCTTACAACCAATTGCTGCGGCGCTGCATTGCCTGTTGCCAATACAATTACATCAGCTTTTATTGCGTCAGCATTATTTAAAGTAATGGTGTACACATCCTCAGTTGCATCAATATTTTCTGCAGTGCTGTTTATAACCGATACATCAACATAACCAGGTTTTGTTTTTAATGCCTGTTGCCAAACATTTTTCAAATACAATCCATATAATTTTCTTGGCTGAAATGTTTTACTGAGAATTTCACGCTCTTCAGGCTTATAAAAATTATTTTCAATCAGCCAGTTTGCAAAATCCAAAGGCTTATCTGCAAATGCACCCATATTTTCTGCAGGCACATTCAATAAATATTTTAAAGTGTGTGCACTGTATGCAACACCGTTGGCAAGAGGATATTCAGCATTAATCATTTTAATCTCAACCGGCACTGTTGCCTGCCTGAACAAATTAACTGCAGTCATTGTGCCGCAAAAACCACCACCGATAATTGCAATAACAGGTTTCTTCATAAAAAGATTTTAAATAAAAAACCACCGCAAAAATAACGGTGGTTCTTTCAAAATAAAATAGTTGATTATTCAACAACCAGTTTTTGCATATCGGTATTTTGATCAGTTGTTATCTTAATTACATACAAACCTTTTGATAACTGCTGCACAGGAATATTGAATTGTTGACCGGCAACAACATTGATTACTGTCGTGCGGTATACAATTCTTCCATTCATGTCGCTTATTACAATAGCTGCTTTTGTATAATTGTTCAATGCAAATAAGGTAGTGTTGTTCTTTGCCGGATTCGGATACAAATTCCAATGTTTAGCCGCTTCATCCAGGTTTACTTTTTGAATAGATGAATATTCATATGTTCCATCTTTATCAACCTGTTTCAAGCGATAATAATTATTACCGGATAAAGCCATTGCATCATTAAAATTATAATGTGCTACATCTTCTGACTGAACAGCTTTCACACTGCCGATCTTTGTGAATGAAACGCCATCGCTGCTACGCTCAATATCATAATGATCATTATTGATGCTGCCTTTTGCAGACCAGTTAAGCATAACAGTATGCGTTCCGCTTTTTTGTGCAATGAAACTTAACCAGCTTACAGCAAGGACTTCATCTTTTATTTTCTTATTCGTGTAAACAAAATACTGTCCTGCATTTAAAGTGATGGAATATGCAGTGGAATTAACAGTGATGGAATCACTGGTTAAATAACTATACCATTTGCCTGTTGAAGGGAAAGTAACTGTTTCCGTTTTTGATCTTAATCCGAAATTTCCAACAACCATAACCTGGAGATTAGGCCCGACAAGGCTTTCCCATTTTATGGTATCGGAAAGATTGTAAGCGGTAGTACCATGAATGAATGTGGCATCATATGCAGCATATGTCTTTAAATGAATAAGGTCTGCATACACATTATATAATGCATTGCGGTTTGCGTCATTGTAATATTCCCAATGCGGTGGTTTTGGCGTTAAGCGGCATGAATCGTTGATGCTTCCGCTTGTGCAACGGTTGATAGAAAGATCGTAACCTAACTCACCAAACTCCCACAGCATTTTCGGACCAGGTTGCATACACCAGAATGCAGCAGCCATACCGTTTCTCGCCAAACCTGTTGGAATATTTTGTACATTATATAAACCTAACGATGCACCATACTGTTCGTTCTTATACATCAATCTTTCTTCATCATGACTTTCCTGGTAACCAACTAAACTGGGCTGAGAAAACCCGCGCGTAGTATAAATATTACCGCTTAAATCCCAGCCATCTTTATAACCCATTGTTGCCTGGTTGAAATTATAATTCCCATTTCCCCAAACCAACATTCCATAATTTGTTTCTACTGTTTCTTCGCTGTTGTTTACAAAAATTTCAAGAATGCAATAACTGTTTGTTGATGCAGTCTGCATGTAGTTATAATATTTTTCCCAGATGTTGATGCGGCCCGTATCGTAAGACTCCCACTGGCTTTCATTACAATTGTTACCATTTGCATCGCAGCTTTGCCTTTGTGTGAAGCCGCCTGCAAGATCCCATCTGAAACCATCTACTTTATAATTTGTCAACCAGAAATTAATTACACGATGTACAAAATCCTGCGTTGCCGGGCTCTCATGATTAAAATCGTAGCCAACATTGAAAGGATGTGTAGGATGTTGATTGAACCATGGACTATTGGCAGCAGGAATATTATTTATCGGGTCCCAATACATCTGCACCATGGGCGATGAACCAAAAGAATGATTCATTACCATATCCATAATTACAGCCATGCCGCGTTTATGGCATTCATCAATAAATTGCTTTACTACATTTTCAGGACCGTAAACTTTGTCCGGCGCGAAATAAAAGTTAGGGTCATAACCCCAGCTATTATAGTTCTCGAAATTGCTGAAAGGCATTACTTCAATTGCATTCACACCAAGTCTTTGCAGGTAACTTAATGTATCGATCAATGTTTGAAAATTGCCTGCTGCTGTAAAATCTCTCACCAATAATTCATACACAACAAGGTTTTGTTTGTTCTTTCTTAAAAAACTATTTACCTGCCATGTGTAACTTGGTTTTGCTGTTTGCAACACGCTTACAATACCCGTTGTTTTTCCTGTTGGATAAGGTTTAAGATTAGGATACGTTGTTGATGAAATATATTTATCATTATTAGGATCGAGGATTTTTTCGCAGTTATAATCTGCCACTTTTAATGCGCCATCAATCAGGTATTGATAAGCATATTCAGTGCTTTTTGTTAACCCCGTAATGCGAACCCAGAAACGTTGTTTATCAGGGGTAACATTCATTAAATATTTTGCATTAACCTGCCAGTTATTAAAATCCCCCTCCACATAAATATAATTTTTAAGCGGGGCAAATAAAACCAGCACAACAGATGTATCGCCTTTTTCATAATTGATGCCATCAGTATCGCCTGCGGGAATTGGTGCAACCGTTACGGTTGGCGTTACAATAAACTGCATGGTATCTGATGCGGTGGTTCCACTTGTAGCTTTTGCAATAATAGTTTGCGGGCCGCCTACGGTTATTGTTGTGCTTTGTGAAAGTGATGTGCCGCTGCCCGATGCGATCTGTGAACCATTATACAAAATATTTAATGTACCGCTTTTACTTGCCTTCATAGTTATTGAAAGCGGATCGCCAACATTTTTTGTGATCGGTTCAGCAACAGGAATATAGGTTGGCTGTTTATAAGGCACATCAATTCTTGCGTAGAGACCATTATCATAAACAGGTACATACATATCGCTGCCATCGCGGTTACGCTGCACTTTACTGCCGTTCCCGTTACGGAAAAGAATAGATATCTTTTTAATTGTTTCTCCTGAATTAGTGATACCAAAAAAGGTTCTTAAACCGCCTGTAATAGTATACTGCCATTTATTATTTCCAAGGTAAGTGCATTGCGCATTGGGGTCAGTTGTTCCCCAGGCAAACTTTACATATTTCCAGTCACTCGAAGAAGTGCTAAGATTTGTAATAACACCAATATGCACATAAACATCGGTGGTTGGTGTATAGTTAAGTAATCCATTATTACCCAAACTCGCATCCATTGTTATAGTAACAGGAGTAGAACTTTCCTGGATAAAATCAGGTGTCCATGAGAGCAGTTGTGCATTTGCCTTTATAATAAAGAGCAGCAAAAAAGGGAGTAAAAGTTTTTTCATATGAAGCGCAAAAGTTTATTAAGCAAATATGTGTAAAGTTTACACATTATGCAAATTGTGCAGAATATATTTTAAAGAATCATTTGACGAAGGATTGAAAATAGATTTCTTACGCTGAACTCAGGATGCATTTAGTAAGGAGCGATGAACAAAGGTAACCCGTGAAGTGACTTTGCCGACTCACCGGATGAGCTAACAAATTCACGACTTGACCTTGCTAACTCATAAAAGGCCTTAATCATGTTGGGACGTCTGTCTCAATTTTAAAGTTTCAGCAAGAAATATATACACGTAAGAAAACTTAGCATTTCTCTGTTGAAAATCCTTCATCAAAAATTTAGCTTTGCGCCAAATAAAATTTCATGCTCGCAGGTTTTAATAATGTAACGTTTGAATTTGGCTCAAGAATAATTGTAGAAGACGCAACTTGGCACATTCAGCCGGGTGAACGAATTGGTTTGATAGGTTATAACGGTACCGGCAAATCAACTTTATTAAAATTATTGGTGGGTGAATATTCTCCGTCCGAAGGTACAGTTGAACGTAGCCGCAGTACATCGATCGGTTATTTGCACCAGGATCTTTTAAGTTTTGATACGAACGATTCTATTTTAAATGTCGCCCTCAGCGCTTTTGAAAAAATACAACAGCTCGAAAAGGAAATTGAGGAATTAGGTAAAGAGCTGGAAGCAACTTCAGATGAAAAGACATTACTTGTTTATTCTGATAAACTGCACGAACTGGAAGTACTTGGCGGTTATGATGTTCATCACAGAACAGAGCAAGTATTGCAGGGTTTAGGTTTTGCAAATGAGGATTTGAATCGTCCATACAAAGAGTTCAGTGGTGGCTGGCGTATGCGTGTGTTGCTCGCAAAAATGATCTTACAACAACCAGATCTCTTATTGCTGGATGAGCCTACCAATCACCTGGATCTTCCATCAATTGAATGGCTTGAAAAATATTTACTGCATTATAAAGGCAGTGTTGTAATTGTTAGTCACGATAAATATTTTTTGAACCGTATGGTTACAAAAATCATTGAAGTATACCAGCAGCAATTACATATTTATTCCGGTAATTATGATTATTACGAAACAGAAAAAGAACAACGCATAGAAATTCAGCAACGCGCTTATGAAAACCAGCAGGATTATATTCGTCAGAATGAAAGACTGATAGAACGCTTCAGGGCAAAAGCAAGCAAGGCTGCCATGGCGCAAAGCCTTATGAAAAAATTAGATAAGCTGGAACGTGTTGAGAATTCAGAGCTGGAAAGGCCAAATCTTAAAATAAATTTCAGGGTTGATAAACAGCCGGGGAAAATTCTTGCTTCATTAAAGGATGCAACAAAAGCATTTGGTAATAATACAATCATTGAAAATACAGGAGCCGAAATTGATCGCGGCGATAAGATTGCATTGATCGGTGCGAATGGAAAAGGTAAATCAACTGTGTTAAGAATGATTGCAGGTGCTGAGCCTTTTGAAGGAGAAAGAGTTTGGGGGCATAATGTTGATGAAAGTTTTTATGCGCAGCATCAACTGGAAGCATTGAATTTGAACAATACTATTCTTGAAGAAATGATGCTTTGCGGAAGCGGTAAAACTGAACTGGAACTGCGGTCGTTATTAGGTTGTTTTTTATTCAGCGGAGATGAGGTAGAGAAAAAGATACGTGTATTAAGTGGTGGAGAAAAAGCAAGGGTTGCATTGGCAAAAGTTATAGCTGGTAAAGCTAATTTCTTATTGCTCGATGAACCGACGAACCACCTGGATATTCATAGTGTTGAATTGCTGAGCGAAGCGTTGAATAAATATGAAGGCAGTTATATTTTGGTAAGCCACGACCGTTTCTTTATTTCAAAAACAGCCAATAAGATCTGGGAAATTGTAGATCATGAAATAAAAGAATTTAAAGGCGGTTATGATGAATATGTGCAATGGAAAGAAAGAATGGCAAAGCAGGAAGCTGCAAACGCAAAAAGTGAATTAGCAAATAAAAACAACAATGAATTAAAAACTGAAAACCCAAAACCCCAAATTCAAAACCCGGAACCAAAAGCACAGAACCCGGCCGTTAATCGCGAACAACAAAAAGAATTACAAAAGCTCCAAAAGCAATTCAGTAAACTGGAAAGCAATCTGAATGAATTGAATCAACAGAAAACAAATACGGAAGCTGAGTTGGCACATCCGGAGAATTACTCTGATAAGAAAAAATTTCTTGAGTTGGAAGAACGCTACAAAACTGTTCAACAGAAATTAACTGCAGCAAACAAAGAATATGAAACGTTGTTTGAAAAAATAATGCAGTTAGAAGCAGAAGCCTAAGCTGCCATTATTGTCGCAGCCGTACTTAATTAAATACAAAAGTTGGTTACACAAAAAATAAAAAAGGCAAAGCTTTTAAACTTTGCCTTTATATAAGTTGAGAATACTAATTTATTCTTCAGTTCCTTTCTGAACATCAGCTTCACCTTCAACAGGAGCTTTTGTTTCTTCAACAACTGTTGCTTCTGTAATTGCAGATGCAGTTTCAGCTTTTGCTGCTGTAGTTTTAGGTTCAGCAGGTTTTTTGGCGCGGCCACGACGTGTTCTTTTACCTGTGTCTGTAGTGGCTGCTGTTTTACCATACACATCATTGAAATCAACCAGTTCAATCATCGCCATTTCTGCATTATCACCAAGACGAGTGCCTAATTTAATAATGCGTGTATAACCACCGGGACGGCCTGCAACTTTAGGCGCTACCACAGTAAATAATTCTTTTACTGCATTCTTATCTTTCAAATAGCTGAACACAACACGATGCTGGTGCATGATCTGCTCTTTGCTTTCGCCTTTATGTGTTTTTGTTATCAGCGGCTCAACATAAACCCTTAAAGATTTTGCTTTTGCCAATGTGGTAACGATGCGCTTATTAACGATCAGTTGGCTGCCAAGATTGGCGAGCAACGCATCTCTGTGTGCCTTTGTGCGGCTTAAATTTTTTATTTTATCTCCGTGACGCATGACATTTGAGTTTTAGCCTTACACCGTGTCAGGAATTGTAAGACTGTTATGAATAGTTTCATTGTTTGAATGTTTCAAAAGTTTCAATGTTAACAATGAAACTCTGAAGCCAATGAAACTTTTAAATTAGTTAATGTCGTCTAAACCTAATTTAGACAAATCCATTCCGAAATGCAAACCTCTTTCGCCAAGAACCTGTTCGATCTCGCTTAAAGATTTCTGGCCGAAGTTGCGGAACTTCATCAGGTCTTCCTGTTCGTATTGAACCAACTCGCTTAAGCTGTTGATCTTTGCTGCTTTCAAGCAATTGAATGCACGCACGGAAAGATCAAGATCTTCCAAAGGTGTTTTCAAAACTTTGCGCAACTGTAACATTTGTTCATCAACCACATCTTCTTTGCGATCTTCTTTATTATCGAAAGTGATGTTTTCATCAGTGATGATCATCAAATGCTGAATCAAAATACGAGAAGCTTGTTTAACTGCTTCTTCGGGATGAATTGTTCCATCTGTAGCAACATCCAACAACAACTTTTCATAGTCTGTTCTTTGTTCTACGCGATAGTTTTCAACTGCGTATTTTACGTTCTTTATCGGTGTATGAATTGAATCGATAGGAATATAACCAAGCGGCATATCTTTCGCGCGGTTTTCTTCAGCGGGTACATAACCTCTGCCTTTGGCAACAGTAAGCTCAACATCAAGTTTAGCGCTCTGATCCATTGTGCAGATAACCAGTTCAGTATTCATTACCTGGAAACTCTGCATAGCATCGTTCAACATGCCTGCAGTAAATTCAGATTTGTTCTTAACGCTCAATACAACTTTTTCATTTGCTACATCATGATCAACTGTTTTCTTAAAACGAACCTGCTTTAAATTCAGGATCATTTCAGTAACATCTTCTGTAACACCTTTTATTGTTGCAAATTCATGTTCAACACCTTCAATCTTAATACTGGTAATTGCGTATCCTTCAAGGCTGCTTAATAAAACCCTTCTTAAAGCATTGCCGATGGTTAAACCATAACCCTGCTCAAGCGGGCGAAATTCGAATGAACCTTCAAAATCAGTTGCTTTCTGTAATATGATTTTATCCGGTTTCTGGAAGTTTAAAATGGCCATTTTATATTCCTTTGTTTTTGTTTGTTTATGCCCTAAATCCCTAGAGGGACTTAAGAAAAATGATTTTTATTTTTTCCTTTTTCCCCTTTAGGGGATGGGGGCGTTATTACTTACTATACAACTCTACTATCAGTTGTTCCTTTATATTTTCAGGAACACTTTCTCTTTCAGGATAAGTTATGAATACGCCTTGTTTTTCAGCTTCATTCCAATCCAGCCAGCTGAACTTTGGGTTTTTGCCACGAACCTGGCTCGTGATAGAACTATTCTCGCTTGTTTTTGGTTTCAAACCGATTTTATCACCTGGTTTCAATTGGTAAGAAGGAATGTTTACTACTATTCCATTCACTGTAACGTGCTTATGAGAAACCAACTGGCGTGCAGCAGGACGTGAAGGGGCAATGCCTAAACGAAACACAGCATTATCCAAACGTGCTTCAAGTAATTTGATAAGGTTCTCACCGGTAACACCTTTAATACGTGCAGCTTCTTCAAATGTTTTGCGGAACTGGCGCTCTAATACACCATAAGTATACTTAGCTTTTTGCTTTTCTTTAAGCTGAAGAGCGTATTCACCCGGCGTTTTGCGTTTGCGGGTTGCGCCGTGCTGGCCCGGAGGATTGCTATTTTTGGTTAGCCATTTACCATTGCCTAAAATAGGCTCGCCGAAAATACGGCTGATCTTTGTTTTGGGACCCGTGTAACGTGCCATAATATGTATTTGATTTTTTAGTGACGATACAGCATCAGTAAAAATCTTAAAATAAATGCTGCATCCGGTTATGAAATACCCTGTTATAATTCCCTTTAGGGATGGGGCTTATACTCTTCTTTTCTTCGGAGGGCGGCAACCATTATGAGGCAAAGGAGTAATATCCTTGATCATAGAAACTTCAATACCGCTTTGAGCTAAAGCGCGAATTGCACCTTCGCGGCCTGCGCCAGGACCTTTCACATAAACATCAACCCTTCTTAAGCCTGCATCAACAGCAACTTTTGCTGCATCCTGCGCTGCCATCTGTGCTGCATAAGGAGTATTCTTTTTAGAACCACGAAAACCCATCTTACCGGCAGAAGACCAGCTTATAACCTGGCCTTGCTTATTGGTTAATGATACAATAAGGTTATTAAAAGTAGCGCTGATGTGTGCATCTCCGTACGCATCAACTTTTACAATTCTCTTTTTTGCTACTGTTTTGGCGCTTGCCTGTGCTTTTGCTGCTTTTGCCATCTTATTTTAAGTTACAAGATTCAAGTTCCAGGTAAAATTTATTGGAGCTTGTTTCTTGGTTCTTGTTTATTGTTTAATTATTTCTTAGGTGCTTTCTTTTTACCGGCTACTGTTTTACGTTTACCTTTTCTTGTACGGCTGTTAGTACGTGTGCGTTGTCCGCGAACAGGTAAACCTTTACGATGGCGAAGACCACGATAGCAGGCTATATCCAAAAGACGCTTAATGTTCATCTGAACTTCACTGCGCAATGCACCTTCTACTTTAACTTCATTTGTAATGATATTACGAATGTGATTAAGGTCATCATCATTCCAATCATTTACCTTCTTATCGTAATCAATGCTTGCTTTATCCAAAATATAACGGGCAGTAGAACGGCCAATGCCATAGATATAGGTTAAGCCTATTTCTCCTCTTTTATTTTTTGGTAAATCAACTCCGGCAATACGAGCCATAAATAATTATAAATTAAAAATTAAAAATTGTCAATTAAAATGCAACTATCCCTGCCTTTGCTTAAAGCGAGGGTTCTTTTTGTTGATTACGTACAGCTTGCCTTTTCTTTTAACAATCTTGCAATCTGCACTACGTTTTTTTATAGAAGCTCTTACTTTCATTTTCTTTAGCTTTTTTGCCTTTTCCGCCGTGGCGGATTGAGCTTATTTGTATCTTAAAATAATTCTTCCTCTTGAAAGATCATAAGGGCTCATTTCCACCTTCACTTTATCACCCGGTAATATCCTTATGTAATGCATGCGCATTTTCCCCGAAATCGTGGCCAGTATTTCATGGCCATTTTCCAACTTTACCCTGAACATAGCGTTACTAAGTGCTTCTAAAATAGTACCGTCTTGTTGAATCAATGGTTGTTTGGACATAAATTTGGGAGCGCAAAGATATAGGAATGCAGTGAATTGAGAAAATTTTTACAAATTTTCAAACCTAAAATTCAAGTTAAAGGTTTACCGGCAGCACAATTTCCCACTGATTTGGGCTTCTACCCTCAAAATCTTCATTTAAAAGCCTTGAATAACGGATGCCAAAGCTGATTGGTTGCTGGTTCCACCACTTTGTATCGAAAAATACTTCGATACCGGTTGAGGCAAAATTATACTTGTTGCCTGTTCTTAAGCTTTTGGTTTGGGTAAAATCATAAAAAAGGTTAGATCGGATTCGTAAAAAATATACAATGTTCCCAAAACCCCAGTCTGGATAAGCAAGCGGAAAATTATAGTTCGTACCAATTTTATACATACGCGGGTAATCAGGAGCAGAATAGCCACGCGAAAAAGGAAAGTTGTTATCATAATAATATTTACCTGTTGTATCTCTTTGCTGATAAGCCGCGTTAATAACAATGCTGTGCGTTTTATATAACCCGGGAAAATAAAAATTACCGCTTGCAAGCAATTGTTGCGCCGTGCTGCCTGTACGATACTGTAATAATATTGATTGGCCGAATCGCGGATTAATATGTTGAACAGCCTGCTGAATAAACTGGCTATATTTTATTCTGAACTGTAAATAACTGAATCCTGAATTTTGTAAAACGCCTTTTACAATGCCAGTCCACTCAACATTACTATAATTATAAGAAGCAGAAGGAAGCAATGATCTGTAAAACTTTCCGCCTGTAAAATTTAAAGGCAATTGTAAGCCTGCTGACAGCTTCGTCTCGTTCCAATGCAGGGAAGTATCTGCAGATAATTTTACTGTACGGTTCCAGGTTTGATTAACATCAATAAAAGGCTGCACATACCATGCACCATAAATTCCTGTGTAACCAACGCGATTAAATTGTTCATTGCGGTTATAGGTATAATACAATTGGCTCTGAACCGTATTAAGCACATTCTGGCCAAAAAGAATAAATGAATAGTCAGGATCGCTGAACGAAGGATTATAACTATGAAAGTTAAAAAAACCTGAAGCCTTGGAATAATTACTTATAGTAAAATCTCTGTGCGGAATATTTTCTAAAAACTGATTTGAGTTATGCTGAAACAATTTTGAAACGTACAGGTTTTTTAAAGTATCGGTTGTATTGACTGGTTGCCATTCAGAATTCATTGTCGCCAGCCTGTAACCATCCGCAGTAAAAGCTGAAGTAATTAATTTATTATTTGAAAATGTTGCCTGGTATAAACCCGTTGCTGAAGAAGCAACACGATAGTTCTTGTTTTCAGAATTGATATACGCCCAGATCTCATCTCTTCCATTATTTGAACAACTATATAATAAGGTATCACCTTTTACAACAGGAAAGCCAATAATTTTTTTTGTGTAAGGAGCGATTGGATTTAAGCTTCCACCATCAATACTTTCTTTTAAAATGCTCATTTCCCCTGAAGCATTTCTATCACATACATAAATAAACTTATCGTCGACAGAAAACTTTGGATAAGAATAAACATGCCCGTTTTCATTTGCAACTGCCTTTATAATATTCCCGTTTACATCAAGCAAATCAATTCCTGAATGCCCGTCAATAAAAGACCTGGCAGCAACAATCATCTTTCCATTATGAGAAATATCAGGAGAAAAATATCTTGTTTGTGAAGAGATCTTTACTTCTTTTTTTGCGCTTACATCCAGCAATCTTATTTCACCGAATTCTTTATTTCCCCAACGTGCATCAGGTTTGTATGATGCATAAATAATTTTCCCGTTATTATAGGAGAAGTAATCATCTGTAACAATATTCTGTACAGCAATTTTTTCTGTTGATCCATCGTTATGTTTTATTATAAATGCAGGAAGGTCACGATAACCTTCTCTCAGGAAAATAACAGCATTATCTTCAGTTGTGTAAGGATATTTTTCATCAACCACATTATTCTTCTCAGTTGAATCAAGGAACTGCAGATCAGAAAGCGATTCATCTTTCCACTGCGCATGATAATAATCAAATGCATCTTTTACAAAGTCATTAAAAGAAACATACGCATAATCTTTAACCGCATGCTGCATCGGGTAAAATAAGGAATGAAATGAAGCCGCATCATGCGTTACATCTTTCCAGAAATCATCTCCATATTTTTCTCTTCCATAAGCTACCAGCATATAACCTAAAGGATAATGATCAGGCACATAATTTTTATATGAGCCGTTGCGCAGCTTCATATAACTATAGTTCTTATCCTGCAGGTAAAAACTTTTATATCCATTTAAAAACAAAGGCAGCCTGCCCCTGCCCTGCCCGCCCAATAGAGTTTCATTATACACAGCATCACCTTCAAAAAACCAATCAGGCACTGCTGCTGCATTCGCCAAAGCCTGTCCATTCTCGCCAAATAAAATATGCATTGCATGAGACAGCCCGATATTAAAATTGCTGTATTGCTCCACATGCCTGTATTCATGAATGCTTAAAAGATCAGGCCAGCTAACAGCGCCTAATTCAAATGCATTTTGTTCGGGTGTAAGAAAAAATTCGCTGCGCCATGGGCCCAATGAAACAAAGCCATTTGAAAAGATTGTTTGCGAGTGCAGTACAATGCTCACCTTATGCGAACGGTCTCCTATTGTGCCTGCGTATTGTTGCTGTTCTTTTGAAGTAATGGTTGCAATGCGTTTTGCAATGCTGTCCATCCCCTTTGGGAAAATAATTCTAACGGTATCTGTATTTACCTGCTGCCATTTTACAGATGCAGGTTCACCACCAAATTGCTGTGCCTTTGCAAACGAAAAAATTAAAATGAAAAAACAAAGAATTATATAACGCATGATTGTATGATCAAAGTAAACCTTTTGAAGTTTATCAAAAGCTCTATTAAACAAAAAACCATCCTGATAAATCGGGATGGCTAAATATTTTTCAAAACAGCTTACACAATCGGCTCACTTGTTAAGTGCACTTTTGTCATTTGCAGATGATGATTTTGTAACTGGTGTATATATTGTATTTGCGGGTTCAAACGCTTATCATCCCTGTACCAGATATCAATATGAGAAAAATCATCTGCTTGTTTAATAAGCATCCTGAAAGAGCCTTTCTTATATTTCACAGTACCATCGGGCAGGTCTTCCCGCACAAAATTCAATTGTTTTAAAGTTGCATCGTTTAAAGGGATCGGATAAAGGTCATCTGTTTCAAACCAGAATTCCTGCACTTCAGTTGCAAGGCAGACCTGTTTTTCATCCCCATTCAGATTTACGACTTCTCCTTCCCATCTTTTACCTTCATACTCGCCTACAAGAAAATCTCCCATTTTAATTTCATTGAATTTTATCATATAGCTTTTTTTTACGGCAAAAAGATAAAACTAAATTTTAGTATCATGCTTATGTAGTGATTAATTTTTTAAAATTAAACCAGTTAATGCACTGTTAGTATAAAATGCAATAACAATCCAATCAGCTTCCCCTGTTTGCCCCGGTTGATCTTACTTTTTGTTTTGCCGCACCAGGCTTGGAGTTAACTTTTATAAATTTAGAGTTACCACTATTTGCAGCTTGATTCTTACCGGTTTTATTGCCGGTCTTTTTGTTATTTGTTGGTAATGACATATGATAAATTTTGTTCTCAAAAATAAGTGTTCATCTGTTAATGAACCAATACAAATGTTTATTGAGGTTTAAGTTTTAGAATTAATCAACAAGACGCACATCTCCGCGAAGGTGCTTCCGTTTCTACTTTACCCAATCTTCTAAATCAATATCATTTATTCTTTTAAAATGGTCAGTGTTATTTGTTACCATTGTCAATTTATGAGTAACAGATGTTACACCAATTAAAAGGTCAAAGTCGTCAATTGGTGTTCCTGTTTTTCTCAACCTTGCTTTTTCTTTTGCATACAAATCAATCGAATGAAAGATGGGAAGAAGTTTCACACCCGTTAAAAACTTTTCTAAAGTTTGAAAGTTTTCTCTTTCTTTTCGCTGCTTTCAACTCCGAACTTTAATTCAGCAAGTGTCAATTCTGAAATGAAGCAGTTGTTTATGGCCTGATCAAATTTTTCTTTGAGATTGAATTTGCCTTTCATGTAAAAAATGGCAATATTCGTGTCAATTAAGTATTGTTTCAAAAGTCTTCAATTTGTCTTGTAAAAGTTCTGCTGTTGCGAATTTTATCTATTATTTCTTCAGCAGTCTTTTCCGATTCAAATGCTCCAAAAGCTTCTTGAAAAGAAGACTTTTTATCTGTGATGTCGGATTTTATAGAAGTTGTAAGTTTTGAAATAAGGTCAAGCTTATGGCTCGGACTTAAGTTGTCAAGCATTTGCAAATAACCATCAATTAAAGTTGTATCAATAGTTGCTGTTTCCATGTAGTCAAAGATAAGAAAATTTACCTATCGGTCGGTGTCCGCCGCTCATCTGGCGCAAGTATGCAGAATAGCTTTTTGTGCGTTAGCATACTTGAGCCTTGTTTGCTTACACTGTTATTATTAATGGGTCAAGATAATTGATTTCAATTAGCCCTTTACCACCGCCGGTAATCCCGTGCATTGCTATATAAATATGCTTCAGCTTTTTCAACAAATCCTGCTTTTTATATGGCACAAGTACGCCGCCCTGCATATTTGTGCCAGTATGGGGGGACACCAACCGGTTAAAAAAAAATTTATCGTTGGTTCAAAATTTAACGCAACATTTATTTGAAGGAGTCGTTGTATTTTAAAGCTGCTTTTATGAAACACTTTTCTTCAAGAGATAGAATATCATCAATAACTATTATTGCAGTAATGTTTACAATATTCGCATGCAAAAAAGATACCTCCTCTTTGAACAATCAAAGTGTAAGCAATGATAATCTTGCCTTTTCTTTTCCTTCTGAAAACAAGATTAGAATAAATCAAGCGGTAATAGTTTATGATTCTTCCCAAATCAAGGATAGCATTGATTTTGTATTACCAACGCCAAATAAATATTATGAGTGGGAAGTAATGCCAAATGCATGTGATTCAATAACAGGGAACAAAGGAATTACAGGATTTATTTTTCATTGTTCAGGCACTTATAGTGTGACCGCAAAAATTTATGATTCCCTAACACATAACCTAATTGGTACCACAGATACTTTAGAGATTAATGTAACTACAGACACATTACACCCTACTCAGGAAATAAAACCAGATGATGTGTTAAACATACAAACCGGTATAACTAAAATTTACAGTGACACAAGTTTACTTCCCAATGAAGTTAATGTTTATCTTAATTTGCTTTCAACAAAAACCTATGATAATTATAGTCCTTATCTGCAATTTGATTATGTAAGTAATATTAACACTAACAACTACAATTATACATTTTCCGACATTAGACTTGATACATATCCTATTGCCAATGTACCTTATAATGCAACAGACAAAGTAAATGGATGGATTGATTTAAAAGGTTTATCGTATGGTGTACCCGCAAATCTTAGTATAACTTGGTTGGGTATTACTTATATGGGTACAATAACTTTGCTCAACGAAAATCAATATATTTTTAATTGGGATAATTCAGGAGCAGTAAAAATGAAATAAAAACTTCCGCCGCCGTTGGTGTTCTTCATCAGTAGCTTTTAAGTATGATATTTTTGCCTTTGCGGAAATTACGCACAATTTGGTTTTACTAATGTAAGGGTTGACATCATTTTGAAGAATGTCAACCCTTATTATTTTCACCTTTTCGCTATTCTTATCAACAAACCCTGTCTTTTACCAACCGCAATGATAACAGGAAAGTCCCGGTTGGTAAGACACTAACCGGTAGAAAACAATCCGTAATCATAAATCGCCTGAAGAAATTTATTTTATTTTCAATAAGTACTGAAAGTTCAGAAATATTATTTTATCTTTGCCTTATCAAATTATTCATATGGACTTACAGGCATCAAAACAGAAATTTATCGACACATGGGGCGCACTCGGAAGTGAATGGGGCATCAACAAATCAGTGGCCCAGGTGCAGGCGCTGCTGCTTGTTTCCACGCAACCGCTTTCAACAGATGAAATAATGGAAACATTAAAAATATCAAGAGGCAATGCCAATATGAGTTTGCGCCAGTTGCTGGATTATGGAATCATTTATAAAAAAGTAGTTGCCGGCGACCGGAAAGAATATTTCATTGCTGAAAAAGATATATGGAAATGGGCTGTAAGAATTGCAATGATGCGCAAACAAAAAGAAATAGACCCGGTTGTGCATGTGCTGAAAGAATTGAAGGAAGAAACAAAAAAAATTAAAACAGCAGATGGAAAAGAGTTCTATAAAACAGTTGATGACATTCACCAGTTTACAGAACAGTTCAGCAACCTGGCAGACAAAATTTTTGCTTCCAACCGCGGCGAGCTTCTGCTAAAGCTTTTAAAAATAGTCATGTAAATGAACTACAATATTCTTTCGTACTGCATTTATGGATGTATAACAATTTACATCATTGTATGGGTAGGGAAATTGTTTCATGCAAACGGAAGAATATTCATATTGACGCTGTTCCATCAAAATGAATCAATGACAGACACAACCAACAACCTGTTGCTGATGGCGTACTATCTCTTCAATATCGGCTATGCTATTATACAGTTCAGCTTATGGCAAAAAGTTACAGGCATTGATGCATTAATTTCATCTGTTGCATCAAAAACCGGGATACTGATATTAATCCTCGCCCTTACACATTATTTCAATATTGCGCTTATTTATTTCTTATCTGAAAAGAATTTATTCATAACATCAAAAAATTATACATCATGAAAAATCTAATTGTAACTGCTTACATTATTTACCTGCCCGTTGTTATAGCACTAACGCTGTATGTAGCGAACAATCTTTTTAAGAACAGTATTGTGTACATGAAAGATATTTTCAATAACCGTGAAGAGATCGCTATTGCAACCAACACATTATTTAAGATCGGGTTTTACCTGCTGAACATCGGCTTCGCCCTGTACATTTTAGAAATTAATTACATCACAGATACAACTCAATCAATGATTGAAGTGTTAAGCCGAAAGATAGGCGGCTTCAGCATTTACCTGGGCATCATGTTGTTCATGAACATGTACATGTTCTTCCGTGGTAAAAACGCATCAAGACGTAAAAGAATGGAAGTAATGGCGCATACTACTGCTGTAAGCGTTGAAAATAAATAATGATGAAAAAGAAAATTGTGATTGCCGGCGGAACCGGTTTCATTGGAAAGTATTTAACCAAAAAATTCAGTGAAACCATTTATGATGTGCTTATCATTTCAAGAGATAAAGATCATATTAACTGGAACGATGAAGCTGCAATTATAAAAGCGCTGGAACATGCTGAACTGTTGATCAATCTTGCCGGCAAAAGTGTTGATTGCCGTTACAACGCAAAAAATAAAAAAGAAATATTGCTTTCAAGAACTGAAACAACAAAAGCGCTGGGTCGGGCTATTTTAAAATGCAGCAATCCGCCTGCGCTTTGGATCAACTCAGGCACTGCAACCATTTATCGCCATGCGGAAGACAGGCCAATGACAGAAGATGCCGGTGAAATTGGAAAAGGTTTTTCTGTAAATGTTGCCACCAGTTGGGAACAATCTTTCTTCGCATTCAAATTACCCGCTACAAGACAGGTTGTTTTGCGCATGGCGATCGTACTTGGAAAAGATGAAGGGGTAATAAAGCCACTCACAAATCTTGTACGGTTTGGTTTAGGTGGCAAACAGGGAAACGGCAACCAGATGTTTAGCTGGATTCATATTGAAGATGTGTACAACATTATTTTATTTATACAATCACACAACCTGCAAGGCGTTTTTAATTGCTCTGCTCCTAACCCTGTTAACAATAAAGCATTCATGAAAACATTACGGCAAACGATGCATATTGCTGCTGGTTTGCCCACACCGGTATGGCTGCTCAAAACCGGTGCTGTAATTATTAAAACAGAAACGGAGCTCATCCTGAAAAGCCGTTGGGTTATTCCTGAAAAACTACTTAAAGCAGGCTATCATTTTAAATACTCTTTTTTACAGGAAGCCTTTGAAAATATTATTCACTGATGTGAGCGCATTTCTACCGCCATCGCCGGTGTTTTTCATCAGCGGCTTTCGGGTATGCTATTTTGCCTTCGCGGAAATAACGCAAATACTGATGTAAGGGTTGACATTTTTTTGAAGAATGCCTACCCTTATTGCTTTCATCTTTTCGCTATTCTTACCAA
>JABDFS010000051.1:27382-28174 GCA_013286425.1 Bacteroidota bacterium | reverse complement strand
ACCGGTATTCCTGTTTGCATTTTAGTACTGAAGAAAGGCAAGAAGTTTGATGATGTGCTTTTCATAAACGCTAGTAAAGGGTATGGAAAAGGTAAGCGTCAAAACTATTTACGTGAAGGAGAAGATGGAGAACCAAATGACATTGAAAAAATAGTTGAAACCTATAAACATCGTCCGGATAAGATTGAGCGTTATGCACGTAGTGTTTCGATGGAAGAAATTGAGAGGAATGATTTCAATTTAAATATTTCAAGGTATGTAAGCACTTCGGTTGATGAAGAAATAGTTAATTTAAAAGCCGTGAATAAAAAGCTTGCTGAGATAGAGCAGGCCATAACTAAAGCAAGGGACAAGCATAATGGGTTTTTGAAGGAGTTGGGGTTGGATGAGATTTAGGTTATGTTATATGTAGTAAAAAATTCCGGCTCATTGCAGTCAGCCGGAATTCGATATAATTAAGCCGCTTCTGAAGCGATTGCTTTTAATTTCTTTGCATCCTCACGTTCTTTTCTTTTCTTCTGCTTTTCGAGGTACTTTTGATGCCAAAGTTTATCTCTATACTCATCATAAATGTGTTGTTTCTTTAGTAATCCGATAATTTCAAAAGCTTGTTCAATATTGCGAAATTGATAAACCTGATCGCCATAATGAACAAAGAAGTTGGCGAGGCATGGTTTACCGGAATCTTTAAACATAGCTCTTAATCCATAGATTTTAGCATAATTACGTTCTCCTTTATTCCAATAAATAATATAATCAGAAATATAAGTGCATTTATGCTCAATAAGTGCT
>JABDFS010000051.1:0-27372 GCA_013286425.1 Bacteroidota bacterium | reverse complement strand
TAAATTGAAATCATTCCTCTCAATTTCTTCCATCGAAACACTACGTGCATAACGCTCAATAAGTGCTTCAAATTGCCAATCGGGCAAATAAAAAAATCGATTGAGTTTAGCTTCTTCTTCTAAACTCGGTTTAGCAGGTTCAATTAATGCTTTTTTCATGCTTTTAATTTTTGGTGAATAAAAATGTTTATACAATTTATGCTGAAGTTTTCATCCTCACTTCTGTAGTAGTAGGGTCTGCGTAATCAGCCAATGAGCATAGCTTGCGCCCCCGCGTTTATTTACTTCTCTAAATTTAAATCAGGTTGAAAAACACAGGGTCGCAGCGTTAACACAAAAGCGGCATCGCAGACACTTCTAAGACCTAAGTTTCAAACTTCGCTTAGTAGGTGAAACTTCAACTCCCAGGTATATGAATTAGGTTTTCTGAAAAGTTGATTTGTACTTTGTCACCAACCTTACATGTTCCTGAAACTGTCAGGTTATAAACAATATAATCTTAAATATAAATCTTTTCTGTAAGCATAAAGCATAGTTTTACCTCATTAGATTAATTTATGGCAATAACTAAGGATACTCCGATAATGTATATTGATGATGATAATGATGACGTGGAAATATTCAGGCATGTACTGGCCGCTCTTAACTTTAGTCACCCCATTATTAGCTTTTGGAATGGTAAAGAAGCCTTGTTATATCTGCAGTCTGAAAAAATTAATCCCTTTCTTATTTTTTGCGATATCAATATGCCGGTGATGAACGGGTTTGAATTACGGGAGGAAATAAGTAAAGACCCTAAGCTTAATCTTGCTTGTATTCCTTTCTTATTTTACTCAACCAGTGCAGAAAAAAAATATGTTGATAAAGCTTATGAACTAACTGTACAGGGTTACTTTAAGAAACTATCAAATGACGCTGAAATAAAAGAGCAGCTTAAAAGAATAATTGACTACTGGCGGGACTGTAAACACCCTAAGAATTGCTGAAACGACAAATGCTCCATGCTGGCAAGTATTAGTCGCAGAGCTTTAAGCGCAGCTATTGTGCCTTGTTTGCAAACAATCTTTCTTTGCCATATGAATGTCTCTTTAGCAAAACAAAGAGCACCGGCAAAGGCTTGGTATGCTGCAAAAAAGATATATTAGATGACCTGGATGCGGCACAGTTGAACGAATTAAACCGGGCTGTAACAGAAGCTGACAATAATGAAACCACTGGTTGGGAGGCTTTTAAAAAAGAAATGAATGAATGGAAAGAAAAGTTGTAGTAACCAAACGATTTCAAAAAAACACCCTTAACATTTATACATGGTTATTGAAAAAATTTTCTGCCGCTGTTGCGTTTAACTTTCTCAACAATGCGGGGCATTCGGCCAAAGAAAATATATATCATTCAGCGCCCGATCCGCGGTCTGTTTGGCTTTTGGGTGTGGCTTTTTTTTCTGGCTTATCTGGCTTTACTGCGTCAGTAGGATTTTCAGTTTTACTAAGAATGGGTATCATTCCTAATATTACATTGAAGCGTTTAGGATCATACCCACAAATAAAGGCCAGTAATGACACAATCACTGCAAACCTGAAATAACTGGAAGAAGATAATCCCGGTATATCGGCATTATCAGGTAATTGAACCTTTTTTCTTAATTCAATGATTTGTAATTTCAATTTATTTGTATTCTCATTTTTGGGACTGTGACATAGATTATCTTTAAGTTCAAGAATCTTCGAAACGAAAAAGGCAGTACTATCATTAACCAGGTTTTGTTCTTTACCCATCACAGCTATTATTTTATCCCTTGATGCAGAGTCTTTCACCGAATCAAGAATAGCCTGGTAGCTGGCGCTGATATCCTTTTGTTTTTTCGTCTCAATGTTGGTGTTTACACTGCTCAAGTCGCTAAAAGAGCTTACGTATTGAAGGGTGAGTATTCCAATAAAAAGAAATATTCCTCTGAAGGCCGAGATCATAGGATTCTCATATAATACACTGTCATGGCCTCTTTTTTTGAGTTCTTTTTCGCTTACTGTAAATCCTTCGGTAATGATCACTTTGCTGCAGGCGCCCCCCAAGAAACCTGAAAAGAAAGAGAGCAGTATCACGTTGGTTAGCGTAAAAGATATAACTGTCATTATCCAATCTGATAGTCCGCCATAGTGAAAACTTATTCCGGCACGATAATATTTTGAATCCACATTGGTACCAATTGTAAATAATAAAACCCATAAAATAAGAACGATTACGCCAACGAAAAGCGTCCAGAATGTATTCTTGTTGAATTTTTCAACATTGGTATTTTCCGGTTTGAGTTTTTCTAATTCATCGTTTGGCATATGGTGTTTTTTTAAAAAAATTATTGGTTAAACAATAAGCGTATAACAACGGATACATGTATGTTAATGTTGGTAATCGGCGCTCCCTATTGCATCCGTTATTACCGTGAGTCGTTAAAGAAACTATACCAAACTTATATTGTATAGACTTGCTTTATTACATGTAAAACCACGATAATTAGGAGATTTTTCACGTATTTATTTAAGATAGTTATAAGTACTCTGCTCGGCTTAGCTTCCTGGCTAAGTCGCTAAGTAATCAAATCTTTCCGTCGTAACGGGGTCTTCATAGCCAGGCAAATGTGTGTGGAACGAGACCCCGTGTTTTAATACTAAATCCGCCTGTCGCAGAGATAGATATTTTAAAAGTTGCTGCCGAAATGTAAATTGCAAACTGAAATATGAAAAAAATACTCTTGCTTTTAGTACTTACTTACGGTTGCACAAAAAATGATTCAATACAACCTCAACCTTCTTCATTCATTAGTTTTTATAATGGTAGCGACACCATTCAATACTCAGGCAGGTTTGCTGGTAATGGAACAGGTATCGGTTATTATTATGAAACCGTAAATGACAGTCTTTACCAGTATGATGTATATGGCGGTGCAGGAAATAATAATTACCTGGCATTGCAATTTTTTACCAACGATACTACAAGTTTGAAAACTCCAATCGACACAACCCTCGTTATCGGACTTAGTTATTCTAACGGTGATAGTGTTTACGTGGGACAAAACGTAACTTCAAGTATTCATATCGATGGTAATAACCATAATGTTTTAAATGGCAGTTTTAGCGGTATTCTAACCTCTGTCCGGGGTTCAAATACAATTACTATTAGCAATGGCACTCTGGCAAATGTGCCATTTTCTCATTAGCTTTCCTGTCGTAGCGGATCTGCATAATTTGCCAATGAGCATAGCTTGCGACCCGTGTTTGTTTACTTCTTTAAATTTAAATCAGGTTAATAATCTGCCTGATAATGTAGGGTCGCAGCATCAACACAAAAGCGGTATCGCAGAACCCTGCTAAGAACAAAGTTGAAAACTATAAGATAAGACAAGCGAAGTTGCACGCGTCTGCCATGGCGGAAACTTCGCTTAGTAAGAGTGGTTTGTTTAAAAAAGGTTGGTTAGCCCCCAATTATTATACAGCCGGAATTTCTTACCTTTAAGTAAGCAGGCTTCTATAATTTTTTTACCTTGAGTAAAATTTTGTTATGAGTTTGAGTGATTACAAGGAAGCTATAAAAAGTTTAGTGGATTCCACAAATGATGAAATGCTTTTAAAACATTGGAAACATCAGCTCGAATGAGATTTGGAAAATACTGATGCAATTGAATTATCTGTTGAAGAATGGCATTTGGTTCAGGAGGGCGTTTTAGAATATAAAAAAGGAGAAGTAGTATCATTTGAAGACTTTATCAGCAAAAGAAAATGATAAGTTATCTCCTGAACTTTACTAAAAGGGCTGATAAAGATGAAAACGACATTTACAACTATATAGCAGTTGAATTGGGAGAAATATACGCTAAGCGATTCAGGGCAAACTTTATTGAATTTTGTAATCCCTTCCCCGCAATGTTCTCTTTAAATAGCCAATTGTGTGCAGCTAAAGGACATTGCTGCCTACGAAGCACAAAAGCCCGTTTAATTCCTTAACTTCAACTCATGCCTGTTCACAAGGCCAGCAGAAAAAGATGAAGGAAGTATGCGAAAATTAAAATGATTAACTTAGTTGAATAATGCAATTGTTATGAACAATATAAAACCCGAAATATATAAATTGATTGATTCAATAGAAGATGAAACTGTTTTGCAAATGGTAAAAGAAGATGTGGCCTGGTATGCTGACAAAAAAGATATATTAGATGACCTGGATGCGGCACAGTTGAACGAATTAAACCAGGCTGTAACAGAAGCTGACAATAATGAAACCACCGGTTGGGAGGCTTTTAAAAAAGAAATGTATGAATGGAAAGAAAAGTTGTAGTAACCAAACGGTTTCAAAAAAACACCCTTAACACTTATACATGGTTATTGAAAAAATTTTCTGCCGCTGTTGCGTTTAACTTTCTCAACAAATTACAGCAACGTGTTGAACTAATTATACAAAACCCGGAAACAGGCAAACCATCGGCAAGGGCAGATGTAAGAAGCCTTATACTGCATCCTCATAATCGAATTTATTACAGGATTACAGAACATGCCATAGAACTTTTATGCCTGTTTGATATGAGAAAAAAGAAAGAGCCGTATTAAATTAAGCGAGCTATCATCAAGCTTAAATAGTTCAGCAAAATATTATTTTCTGTCGTATCATGGTCTGCAAAATCAGCTAATGAACATAGCTTGCGACCTTGCGTTTATTTACTTCTCTAAATTTAAATCAAATTAATAATCTGCCTGGAAAACGCAGGGTCGCAGCATTAACACAAAAGCGGTATCGCAGATCCTGCTGAGAACAAAGGAATATGATCTTATCTGTATAATGGGTAATTTTATGTTTTCGGGGGAGGCATGCACACGAAACTCCTTTGATTCAGACAAGAAGAAGTCAACGAATTTATAAATGCCGTTAGTAAGAGTTATTGGAGAATAATTTTTCACGCAATTCCACAATACTTTCACATACAAAACAAAAACATGAGTACACTAAAATTAAAAGACGGAACAGAAATTTATTACAAAGACTGGGGTACAGGACAGCCTGTCGTTTTTCATCACGGATGGCCACTTTCTGCGGATGATTGGGATGCACAGATGATGTTTTTTCTGCAGCATGGTTTTCGTGTTATAGCGCATGACCGCAGAGGCCATGGCCGTTCAAGCCAGACACCCGGCGGTCATGAAATGGAAACTTATGCGAATGATGTGGCGCAATTGGCTGAACATTTAGATTTAAAAAATGCTGTCCATATTGGCCATTCCACAGGTGGCGGCGAAGTAATCCGTTATGTAAATAAATATGGTAAAGACCGTGTAGCCAAAGCAGTTTTAATAAGCGCAGTACCGCCGATTATGGTTAAAAGCGATACGAATCCTGACGGCGTGCCAATAGAAGTGTTTGATGGAATAAGAGAGCAAACGATGAACAACCGCCAGCAATTTTATATTGATATTACGCTTCCGTTTTATGGGTATAACAGGGAAGGTGCTGTTATAAAAGAAGGTGTGCGAAGAAATTGGTGGAGACAGGGAATGACGGGAGGTATTAATGCGCATTATGAATGCATTAAAGCTTTTTCCGAAACTGATTTCACAGAAGATTTAAAAGCGGTTGAAATTCCGGTATTGGTATTACATGGCGAAGATGACCAGATTGTTCCTTATCTGAATGCAGGAGTAAAATCAGCCAGATTATTAAAAAACGGAAAGCTGATCACTTACCCGGGTTTCCCGCATGGCATGCCCACAACAGAAGCCGCAACTATTAATAAAGACATTCTTGAGTTTATTAAAAGCTAATAATAGTTGATAGATAAATGAAAGCCTGTCATTAATTGTATAGGCTTTCATGATTTCTCCAACCCGGGGAAGCCTTCGGGTTTCTTAGCAAGTTGAAAGTTTAGCTTAGTAAGGAATCAATACCATTATTATAGTATCACAGCACTATAAATATAAATTATAGTATTACAGCACTATATTTTTGAAAGCACAGCAATAAAAGATCCTCCGGTATATCAGAGGATCTTTTATTTACTAATCTTAATTTATTTTAAGGCCCGCCAATGGCCTGGATATACAACAGGCACTTAACCTTAAGGCCTGCCCCTACATATTTGCCTGTAGTAAGGCCATTACTTCTATGCCTTATGCATTACCGGGCTACAATCATTTTCTTTGTTGCGATTGCTTTGCCATTGATCACCAATGTATAACTATAGGCACCGGTGCTCATAGTGGAAGCATCTATGTTTACAACACCTGCACCCGGCTGTAATGAAACCTGCCTGATCATTTTACCATTGAAATCATTTATCACTAATTGGGCATTGGCCGAGATGGAAGGAATAGTATAACGGATACTTGTAGTATTGCTGAGCGGATTGGGAACATTCTGCTCCAGGGTTGCACCGGAAATACTTACATTGTTTACACTGGCACTGCCTGCTGCTGGAACTGATGAAACAGGCTTGCCCTGTGCAAGATTGGTGATCATTGTTTTAAGATCATCTATCTGCTGTTGCAGGCCATTTATAGTTTGTTGTTGTTCCTGCACAGCCTTAATGAGAATGGGAATAAACTCAGTATAGTTGAGTGATTTAAAGCTCATGGATTCATTCTCTGTTTTTGCAGAATCCTGCCGCTTTCCATCTTTGCTGTTGGAAGGCATATTAAACTTTGAATTCTTTACAAGATTGGGTAATATCTTTTCTACATCCTGTGCAATAAGTCCATAATGATTACCCATTGGTAAATTCATTTTACTGTAAACACCCTCATGTTTGAAATCGTATTGTTTTGGTTTCAGCTGATCGATAATGCTCATGGCATTTGGGAAATCTTTTATATTCTGTTTCAGGTTTTGATCTGATGAAGCATATACACCTGTTGAGGAATATACATCCCCAACAAAAAAGCCTGCCCAGTAAGCTGTATTATTAGCGTCGTAGGCATATAAAGCGTTATTGTCATAAGAATAATGATAAGAACCGTAACCATTTGTTGATTCACAGTTAACACCATTCCCGTAACCGGCATAGCCATATACTCCATTTCCTCCGCTGCTGCTGATGCAATAGCCGTATACACCCGTGCCATCAGCCTGTCCCTGCACCCCGGTGGTTCCGCTGCCACTCCCTAATCCAAATACACCGAAACCGGTGGTGCTGCTTCCATACATACCATAATACCCGTTACCTGCAACACCGATAGTGTTTCCATATCCAGATATACCGTAATCTGCGCCCTGTACCTGTAGTTTATAAGAAGGGAATGTAGTACCAATACCTACATTCCCTCCGCTGGTAACACGCATTACTTCTGTGTTATTTGTTCTTGTTACAAAGTCAACAGCGTCTGTAGTTCCAATAAAATTTGTTGATGCAGAAGTCCCTGTATTCCCTGTAGTTTTCCAGAGGCCATTGCCACTGATAGTAAAATTCGGATACGTACCGCTGGTTGAAATTCCGTTTGATCCACTAAGCGCTACAACCTGGTCCGGCGCGGTATTGTTGAAAGTAGTGCCAACAAGGCTTAAGCCCGTTCCTGCTGTGTACGTAGTATTGTTATCGGGTTTCCATGTAAGCGTACCTGCACCATCTGTTTTTAAAACCTGGTTAGCGGTGCCATCTGTTGCAGGCAATATGTAAGCACCTACTTTTAATGTGCCTGCAAAAGTCCCTGCACCGGTATTTGCATTTATAAAAAAGACGGGTGTAGCGGAACCATTGCGGAATTCAAACTGTGTGGAAGTAGAGTTAAAAAATAAACCAAAGTTGGGATTACCACTGTACTGGAAAGCATATTTGTTGCCGCCTACGCGATAAGCGCCCTGCCCGGCAAACGTAAGATGTCCAAGGGAATCAACCTGCATATTGTTTGTTGCAGAGCCAAAGCGCCAGGCGCCACCAATGCCCAATACTCTTCCCCGTTCAAGCGCGTTGGTTCGAAACACAAGGTCATTAGGATCTTTTGTTCCAAGATAATTTGTCCCCGCGGCAATATTTGCATTGCCGGTAATATTCCACGATTGTGAAAATGCATGATGCGGGAAAATTGAAAACAGGATGATTGAAAAGCCAATCATTTTTTTAAAATGTTGAAGTGATTTCATAGTAAATATTTTAAAATGGTGAAAAAAATTATTCGTAAAATCAACAATCTTTTTTTACAATTTCTCCGTAGCTTTTATTCCAATAAATGCAGGGCTATCTGAATTACCTGTGCTGAAGTTGCACAGGCATTGAACGTAATTTTCTTTTTATTGGCAACAGGATGTTCGGAAAAAAATGATAAGGTGTATGGTTAAGGGTATCTCCGCATGCCTTCATTCTATCCTTGAATTTTGAATCTTGTTCCTTGAATCTTTTGAACCTTACCTCTTTTACATTTCGTTCCCTTTTGTGCCTTTTTGCGCCCTTTTGTGACCTTTTGTGCCCAAACGGGAAATCGTGTTTTTAACCTGTTTTAATCTTGCATATCGGTTTTACGGAACGCTTACATACAGTGATAGTTTTGAAACCGGAGTTCTTTGAAATATGGGAGTTTAAGCGGTTTTCAAGGCGTATGATTATGAGATCGCTTCCGTTTAAAACGGGACGGGGAAGACGGGTGAAAGGTTGTGGCTTTTTCATGGCTATTGCGATGGCAAACTTCAAACAGCAGCCCCGGCCTTAAAAGGATAATGTCACAATCCTAAAGGAGAAATGGCCCTTATTCCTTGAAAGGGAAGAATTTTAATCGGTACAATTAGATGATAAAGAGTTGCTGAAAGGCGGCTCTTTTCATTTTCATATTACTTAATCAGGGAAAATTTAATTTAATCCGATAAGGCATCATATACCAGGCCTGCTGCAACAGCATATACGAGATGGTGTAATGCATCAATTGCAAATTCTTTCGGCTTCCATTCTTTTAAAGGCGGTGCAACTTTTAGTGAAGAGGGCATTATCAGCGCTGTTGAATAAATAGTGGCAAAATGAATAGCCGTTGCCGGTAATCCCTTTAAACCCAATAAAGACATGATTCCCCGTGGTAATCCCCAGCTTGTACCGTATGCCCAATGTACTTCCTGTGAAAACTTGGGTTTATCTTTTTCAGCCGCAGGCTTTATATCCAATACTTTTTCGGCTGCATCCGCAGGTTCTTCAGATGGTTTGCGTTTTGTGATCTTCATTTCGATCATCTGCGATAATGTAATGGCTAAAGTACCGGCTGCTCCTGCTATTAAGCCTTTGCCAACAGCTTGTGCAACTTCGGCAAATACATAACCGGGTTCGCTTTTATATTTTTTCAATTTGATCTTCATGCGATATTTTTTGTTGATAGATATCTTTTGCAATCGCTGTTCCATAATTGGAATTCATTTGCTTCGGATGTTAATGAGGCAAATAAGTTTCAATTACATCTTTGTATGTCTGTTTGATCATTCCCCAGAAATCAACATCACCTTTAACCAATGCTGAAGTAAAATCTTTCATCTGTTTGAAAGTTATATGAGGAGGCAGCGGTGGTACATTTGGATCTGAGAGCACATCTACAATAACCGGCCTTTGCGCTTTCAGGGCTTGTTCTAATCCCGGAATTATATCATCTTCCTTCTCAATTCTTATACCTTCAAAACCTAATAATTGTCCGTAGGCGGCGTAATTAAACCGGGGCACATCCTGTGAATCTTTGAATTTAGTATTGCCTTCCATAATGCGTTGTTCCCAGCTTACCATATTCAAATCCTGGTTATTTAATACGAGAATCATAAAACGCGGATCACTCCATTTTTTCCAGTTGCTGGCAATGGTTATCATTCCATTAATGCCTAACATTTGCATAGCGCCATCACCCACCAAAGCGATCGGCATCCTGTCAGGATACGCAAACTTTGCAGCAATACCATAAGGAACGCCGGGACACATAGTCGCAAGGTTACCCGATAAAGAAGCCATCATTCCTTTACGGATTTTAAGATCGCGGGCATACCAGCTTGCTGTTGATCCGCTGTCGGCAGTAAGAATAACATCATCGGGCATGCGGGATGATAATTCCCAGAATACACGTTGAGGATTTACAGGATCAGCGCTGTTCATTGCACGCGCTTCTGCTATTTTCCACCAACGTTCTACTTCTTTAATGATATTTTGCTGCCAGCTTCTGTCTTCTTTTGTTTTTAATAGAGGAAGTAAAGCCTGTAAGGTCTTCCTGCTGTCGCCTTGTAAGTTTATATCTGTGGGATATCTTAACCCCAGCATTTTGCCATCAATATCAATCTGTACAGCTTTTACTTTACCTTCTTTTGGTAAAAATTCTGAGTAAGGAAATGAAGTGCCGATCATTAATAAAGTATCGCACTCCATCATCAGGTCATAACTTGGTTTTGTTCCTAATAAACCAATCGAGCCGGTCACGTAAGGAATATCATCCGGTAAAACTGCTTTGCCTAATAATGCTTTTGCAATGCCGGCACCTAAAATATCAGCCACTGCAATTACTTCATCCGCTGCATTTGCAGCACCAACGCCTATAAGCATAGCAACTTTTTTACCTTCATTTAATAGGTCTGCTGCATTTTGCAGATCTGTAAAATGAGGAACGATCTCTGGTTGCAGATATCCCAGGCCTGAATGAACGGTGCCATGTAAATGCGCAGGCGCTTCATATTTTAATTCCTGCACATCATTGGGAATAATGATACAGGTAACGGTTTTTTCTGACCTGGCAATACGTATAGCACGATCAATTAAATGTTTTATCTGTGAGGGTTCTGTACACATGTGTACATACTCGTGCGCTACATCTTTGAATAATGATACAAGGTCAACCTCCTGTTGATAGCTTCCGCCAAGCGATGCACGTGCCTGCTGCCCGACGATGGCAACAACAGGTTGATGATCCAGTTTTGCGTCATATAAACCATTCAATAAATGAATAGCGCCCGGCCCTGATGTTGCCATGCATACTCCAACTTCACCGGTAAACTTCGCATGGCCGCAAGCCATAAATGCAGCATTTTCTTCATGTTGTGTTTGTATAAATTCAATCTTGTCTTTTGCATTATTCAATGCGCCCATTACACCGTTTATACCATCACCGGGATAACCATATATTCTT
Organism: Bacteroidota bacterium; assembly: GCA_013286425.1. Taxonomy (GTDB): domain Bacteria; phylum Bacteroidota; class Bacteroidia; order Chitinophagales; family Chitinophagaceae; genus Parafilimonas. The sequence goes on along the minus strand of JABDFS010000051.1, from coordinate 16,270 downwards.
TTGATGTTCCATTGTATTAATCTTTCAACAAGAAAATCACTTACAGTGTTGCTCATAAATTTGTTTTAAATATATTATTTCAGTTGTTAGCAGAGACCATTAAAACGGGCAAAAGCCTTGCCATCTATAACCTCTCTGCTAAGGTTGGCTTATGTGTTTTTTTCTATTAACTATGAGGATGGAAATGCGCTTTTTGTATATCAACTTCAACAACAGGAATTAATTATAAAAGCATCATAGACATGTGATAGGGCATAGGTTTTGACTTATTAAATTATTAATCACTTTAATTTTTAGATCATGAGTGTTAAAGCAAGTAAACAGCCTTCTGCAAAAGTTGATGACAACAAGGCTTCTGATAAACCTGGTTCAGGCAATGAAAAAAAGGTTAATAAGAGTGAACATGAAGATAAAGATGAGAACGTAAAAAATCATAAAGTAAGCGGTCCAGATGCTTCTGCTGCCAACAGTAAAAAAAAGAAATAGAAAAGCTTTAAAAGATATTCGAACCTGTCATCGATCAAAAGAAAAGAGATTAGCATCTGCATTATGCTTCCCGCAAATGATATCTTTTATAATTTCTGCAGCAATTACACTGAAAGTAATTCCATTGCCACCAAAGCCAAGTGCATAATAAGTGTTTGGTGTTTTTTTATAAGCGCCGATATAAGGCAATGAATCTTTTGTTTTACCAAACGTACCGCTCCATGCAAACTCTTTTCTAAATGATATTCCGGATAATGCCTCTTCAAAATCTTTTTGTAACTGCCGCGCTTTTTTATCTAATAAAGACTGGCGTGAAAATGCATTGCTAAAACGTTCATCTCTTCCGCCAACAATAACACGGTTGTCATTTGTAAGACGCATATACAAATAAGGATCATCAGTATTCCACATCAGGATATTATCCTTCCATCGTTGCTTTTCTTCAGAAGATTGTTCAGATGCAATTGCATAGGTGCAGTAAAAATCAACAAAACCTTTAGGTATAAAATTTACTACTTCATAACCTGTTGCGTTAATAATGTTCTTTGTTTTGATTGTATAATTGTCCAACGTTTTAAGCGTAGTAGTTTTTTTATACTGAATATCTTTTATGCATGTTCTGTCAAAAACACGCAATCCTTTTTTAATGCTATGCTGAAGTAATGCATGCGTTAAAGCATATGCGTTCACTGAACACCCTTCTTCTGATATGATTGCATATTGCGCGTTTAAGCCATATTGTTTTTTAAGTTCATCAGGCTCAGCTAAAGAAACTTTAAAGCCTGCATGCTTTCTTGCGGTCAATTCTTTTAACATAAAATCTTTTTCTGAATGATGTGTTGAGAAGAACAGGCTGCCGGTTTTTTCAAAGTCTTTAAAATTTAAATCATTCATTAACCGCACAAGCGTATCAATTGATTTTCCGCAAAGCTGATAAGCTCTTGTTGCAGTTGGTTCGCCAACTTTTTTTTGTAAAATATGTAGCGGTGTATCAAGTTCATATTGCAACAGGGCAGTGCTTGCACAAGTGCTTCCGAGGCCAATGGTTCTTCCATCAACCAGAACACAAGGCTTCCCTGCATCAGTAAGATAACAGGCTGTTAAAGCACCGGAAATTCCGCCACCAATAATTACATTTTCTGTTTCAGTATTTTCTAAAAGTTTTGGGTAGTTATTCAATAAGCCATCTTTGATAAGCCAAAACGGTAAGCCTCCGGTTAACTGCATTCGCTTGTAGAATTATTTCAAATGAAAAAACTTACACGTTGCAATTTGTGTGCTATTATTTTATATTGGCTGAATATATTTTGGCTCCGGGTATTAGTGTGATAAAACTATTTTATTGAAGCAGCATAAGTTTGTTGATGTGGCGGAAACCAGGCTCTGATTATTTTAACCTGTTGTATAATTTAGAAATACAGTTCCTGTATTGTATCTTCTTACTTCAGAAAGAACAAGCCTGCGGAAGTCTGTTTGTGTCGGGAACAGAGGTCTTCCGCCGCTGGTTACAACTGAGCAAAGCTGGATATGATACTCATCAATCAGGTTCTCTTTCATTAAAGCTTGCGCTAAAGAAATACTTCCCCATAATACCATATTTTTTCCCGGTAAGGATTTAAGTTTTCTAATTGCATCGGTAGCTACACCGGAAATTATTTCAGCATCTTTCCATTTACCCCAGGGCGCGCTGGTTAGTGTATTGGTGAAAACAATTTTATCGAGTTCATTTAATTTGTCTGCAATAACTTCTTTATCTGTTGTTGCTGTTGGCCAAAAGTCTACGAATAATTCATACGTCTTACGGCCTAACAATATTGTATCAACAGTTTCTAAGAACTTCAGTTGATCCTGGTCTGAATATTTATTTTGTTCAGGAGTAAGATTTGTGAAAAAGTCGAGCTGGTCATTTTTATCTGAAACATAACCATCCAGCGACATCCATTCTTCAAGTATTAGTTTTCTCATAAGTAATAGCTGTTATATTTTACAAGGTAGCAATTAATCAAATGATTTAACTCAGCATATCCGCGGCAATTGTTCTTCTGATGTTTTCATCATTAGGTACAGGGCAATTGCAGCAGATGATGCTATAATAACAAGCCTGTTTATATTTAAGATTATAGCAGATAGTTAATCTGGAATTGATTATTAAAGGGAATAGAAATACGGAATTTCATCATGAGATACTGTTTCTTTTTGCTGCCAGTAAGCAAGTGTAACAATATGTCCACCGGGTGCTTTTAATAATCTTCCAAAAATTGCATTGATTGGATTAAATGCTACATCAGTTACGCCAACAGTAAATGTTTCGGGTGAAAATTCAGAAGATGGTAGTGATGATACTATTGCATTTTCTTCATTCGCAGAAGTCGCAGCAGGAACGGGTTTGGGGGGAATTACTTTTGCCGGTGGACTTGGAATAACAACAACTGTGTAATGATTGTATTCTAATAATTGCTTCAAAAAAATCTGCCCTTTCTTTTGTTACATTCTTTTCCACGATAGCGCATTTAACGCCATTCAACTCTTCGAATTCGTGGTTTTTATTGATAGCCATAGTTGTCAGTTTTGTGTTTTGAGTTTGAAGTTTAGAGTTGAGTGATTTAAGACTCAAGACTCAAAACTCACAACCCAAAACTCAGCGAATAAATATAATCATAGATCGGATGAATAAATCCTATTGAAACAATGCCTGTTATACAAACAATCATTGCAAGTTTTGGTAAAGTATTAATGGGTAGTTTTTCAATCGGTTGTTCATTCGCATCCATAAATATTGCTTTTACAACTTTTAGATAATAGTACAATGATATGATCATGTTCAGCGCAGCAATAGTAATAAAAACATAATTTCCTTTTCCTGCACCTGCCATTATCAAAAAGAACTTCCCAAAGAATCCGGCAGTTGGTGGAATGCCTGCTAAAGAAAATAATGAAATAGTAAGCACCCATGATAAGAACGGATTTGTTTTATACAATCCTTTATAATCATCCATTGTTTCTTTGCCTGTTGAGGCACTAACAAAAGCAATAACACCAAACGCACCGAGATTGGAAAAAAAATAAATGAGTAAGAAATAAATTACAGAAGCTATTCCCATTTGACTACTGCCTGAAATGCCAACCAAAATAAAACCCATTTGCGTGATAGAAGAAAATGCAAGAAAGCGTTTGAGATTATTTTGCCTTATAGCAAACAAATTTCCAACAACCATAGTGAGAATGCTTAACAACATTAGCATGTTAAACCATGTATTTGCCAAAGGCTTGAAAACATTATACAAGACTGAAACAAACACAAAAAGAAATGCGGCTTTTGAAATAACAGATAAATAAGATGTAACGGAAACCGGTGAGCCTTCATATACATCGGCCGTCCATAGATGAAAAGGAACCACAGAAATTTTAAAAGCAAAACCTGCAAGCAATAAAATAAAAGCGAACAATTGTAAAGCGTTTCCATTCAAATGTTGAGGCAATTCTGAGAAATTCAATGTGCCGGTTGCACCATACAATAATGAAATACCAAACAATAATAAACCGGATGAAAATGCAGATGATATGATGAGTTTCATTGCCGCTTCAGATGATTTGCGTTTCTCCAAATCAAAATTGCAAATAGCAGCAAGCGGGATAGTTGATAATTCCAGGCCTAAATAAAACATTAACAGGTTGCCGCTTGATATCATGAAAAACATTCCAAGCAAGGTTGACAATAACAATATGTAAAATTCTAAAACATGTTTATGATTTTTTAGCCATGTGTACGCCTGCGCAGAAATAATAAGCGTTCCAAGATTTAAAATATTTTTTTGCAGTTCTACAAGCTTGGTTGTACTGAACATATTTCCAAACAATGTTCCGTCATGATTCAAAAAAAATCCCGCAATAAAATTTGTAAGCAATAAAATATTTACAACATTCAACACAGCTTTAGTGCTCCATTCATTGCTTGCCAGTTTTATAAAAATCAAAACGAAAATGATTACTGCAACCAGCAATTCAAATTTCATTAGTATAAAAAAGTCTGTGTTCATATAGCCTGGTAGTGAAGCTGGATTATTTAAAACTTATGTTATTGAAAGTATGTTCGATGATAGTTTGTGTTGAGGGCGTTATTAAATCACTCAACAAAAACGGTGCAATTCCTATTACTACAATCCCTATCACTAAAATTGTTGCAGCAATTTTTTCATTCCATGCAGCGTCGGGCAAAGACAAATATTGCGTGTTATTTACAGGCCCCATAATTGCCTGTCCAACTGCTCTTAAGATATAAACTGCAGTTACCACAATTGAAGCACATGATAATATTGTTGCAACCCGGTATAATGTATCTGCATTCTGCCAAGAGCCCATGAACACAGTCGCTTCTGCAACAAATCCGCTTAATCCCGGCAAACCCAATGAACACAAACCAGCCAGTACAAACACAGTTGAAATGAACGGCATTATTTTTAATAAACCGCCGAGTTGTACAGTCATTCTTGTATGCGTGCGGTCATAAATCATTCCGATAGCAGCGAAGAAAAGTGCAGTCATTAATCCGTGCGAAACCATTTGCATCACGGCGCCGTTGATAGATGTTTGCGTAAGCATGCCGATGCCAAGCAAAACAAACCCGCAATGACTAACAGATGAGTATGCGTTGATGTATTTCAAATCTTTCTGCATCATCGTAGCGAATGCGCCATAGATAATTGCAATCGTTGCCAACACGATAATAACAGGCGAATAATAATGCGCAGCCTCAGGCATTAAATAAGTGGCAACACGCAAACAACCATAGCCACCAAGCTTCATAGAAATACCTGCAAGAAACATAGATGCTGCTGTTGGTGCTGAAGAGTGTCCGTCAGGTACCCATGTATGAAAAGGAAATAATGCACCAAAAATTCCAAAGCCAATAAATATAAAAGGAAAAAATATTTTTTGCACTTCAACAGGAATGTGCATTTGTGCAATTTGTAACAGGTCAAATGTTGTTGTGCCACCAAATGTGCTATTAAAATATAATCCGAGTAATCCAACAAAAACCAATGCAGAGCCGCCCATCAGCATCAGCGCAAGTTTCATTGCACTATATTCTTTTTTGCCGCTTCCCCAAATACCAATCAATAAAAATTTTGGTATCACTGCAATTTCAAGAAAGAAGAAAAGCATGAACAAGTCAAGTGAGATGAAGAAGCCATAAGCACCGAGGCTTAACAAGATTAGCAGGAAGAAAAATTCTTTGCTCATTCTTTCCTGCCGCCATGAAACTAAAATGCCTGCAAGCACTACAAAAGAAGTCAGCAATATCATTGCAATTGAAATTCCATCTACACCAACATGATAATCTATTTTAAGTGCTTTAAACCATATATAAGCATCCTGAAACAACATTTGAGAAGTGTTGCCGGCTGCACGTTCATTCGAGTAAGCGTATAATAAAAAGAACGCGGCAAACAGTTGTATAACAGCACCCAATAATGCAACTACGCGAACTTGCTTTAGCCCCTTACAAAATAAAATTGCAATGGCTGTAAGAAGCGGAATTAATATTAATAAAGACAAATTCATTTAGATATTTTTTGTACTTAGCTTTTGTGCTGCTATTAAACTTCGTTGTGTCACTCCCTTCAACTGCTGAATTTCAATCGGCTGACTTTACCACATAGACACATGTTGCACATTAAAAACCATTATAGCTCTATGTGAACCTCTGTTCCTATGTTTCTATGTGGTTCATTCTTTTCATTAAATTTATTTCCATAAATAAATAAACAAAACAGCCAATCCCACAATGCCTCCAAAAAAATACAATGCGTAATTCTGAACTTTGCCTGTTTGCAAACCTTTAATCATTTCAGAAATTTTTGCAGTGATTGATGCAAGCAAATTCATAAACCCATCTACAATATGTCTATCAATCCATGCCGCTGGTTTGCCAACAAGATTGAAAATAATTTTCTTTGTGATGAAAAGATATACCTCATCAATATAAAACTTCTTGTATGCAGCATGATAAAATGTTCCTAGTGAAGAAGCAATTCTACCCGGCAATTCATTTTGCATGTAATACAATTTTGCTGCAAATAAAATTGCTGCAACAGAAAGCGTAACGGGTAAAATTGAAAAGACAATATCAACATGTGTTGTTAAAGAAATACCGTCAGATGTAACAAAAGAACCAAAAGGAACAAAGCCGGAAGCAAGTGTACATATAGCTAAAATAACTAATGGAATTTTCATTGATAAACTTCCTTCGCTGTGATCTGCTTCAACATGCGAATCTTTATTATGAAAGATTCTGAAGTACAAACGAAACATATAAAACGCTGTAAGCATGGAAGTAAAAACGCCCATCGCATAAATGAATTTGTTTGAGTTGTACGCAGCGGTTAGAATTTCTTCTTTGCTAAAAAATCCTGAGAATGGCGGAATGCCTGCAATAGCAAGACAGGCAATTAGAAAAACAACATGTGTTACCGGCATTAGTTTTTTTAAACCGCCCATATCCTTCATCTCATTGCTATGCACCAAATGAATGATTGCACCGGCACAAAGAAAAAGCAGCGATTTAAAAAATGCATGTGTGAACAAATGAAACATCGAAGCCATATAACCCAAACCTTGCTCCCCACCATAACGCGACACACCCAATGCAAACATCATGTAACCAATCTGTGATATGGTTGAATAGGCAAGTACACGTTTAATATCTGTTTGTGTGCATGCAATTATCGCTGCAAGCAAAGCAGAAATTGCGCCAACATAAGAGACTATATTTAATACAATAGCATCCAAAGAATACAGTGGAAATAATCTTGCAACAAGATAAACACCTGCAACAACCATAGTGGCAGCATGTATCAATGCAGAAACAGGAGTAGGGCCTTCCATTGCATCGGGCAACCATACTTGTAAAGGAAACATAGCAGACTTTCCTGCGCCACCTACAAACACCAATATTAATGCCCATGTTAGCATTGAGATGCCCAAAAAAGAACTTGTAGTAATACTTATGAATTGTGATGATTGCGTGTTGGTAAGCCTTTCAATCAGCGTGTGAAAATCGAGCGTACCCGCATTAAATGCAAGGATTAATATTCCAATGAGAAAACCAAGGTCTGCAAAACGCGTAACAATAAAAGCCTTCTTGGATGCAGCAACGGCAGAAGGTCTATCATAATAAAACCCAATCAATAAATAGGAAGAGATACCAACCAGTTCCCAGAAAATATATATCTGGAAAATATTTGTTGAAACAACCAATCCCAACATAGAAAAAGTGAATAAAGAAAGAAATGCATAGTAAGTAGAAAACCTTTCTTCACCTTTCATGTAACTCAAACTAAAGACGTGCACCATGAGTGAAACAAAACTTACTATTAACAGCATCATTACAGAAATGGGATCGAGCACAATACCTATATCAATAGAAAGATTCGGCGAGAATTGTAACCAGGAATATTGTTCGGGAATGATAGATTGATAAACATCGTTTACTTTTCCATCAACAAAAAAATATTGATACACTGTTATAAAAGAAAGCACAGTGATGGCGAGCAAAACAATTGTACCGATAACACCAGCAAGGTTTTTAAAATACTTCCTGCCAAATAAACCGACCAACACAAAACTTGCCATCGGCAGCATTGGAATCCAAGTGATATATGAAGCGTAATTCATGTTTCTCTTTCTTGTATCTTGTTCCCTTTTGCTTTAATATTTCATTTCTCCAGCATCTTCCACATCAATTGAATGATGGCCTCTGTATAAATTTATAATGATCGCAATACCTACTGCTGCTTCTGCTGCAGCAATCGCTATTATAAAAATGGTAAAGAAGACTCCATTCAATTGATCAGAATATAAATATTTGTTGAACGCAACAAAATTGATGTTCACACTATTCAATATTAGTTCTATTGACATGAGCATCGTTATCATGTTTCGTCTTGTGAACAATCCATACATGCCAATAAAAAACAAAGCAGTGCTTACAAACAGAATATGTGTTAGTGGTATTTCACTCATGTAAAGTTTCTCCCAAATCTTCCAATACTTTTTTTAGTTCATCATTATTATTTATTGCTGTAGTACCATTAAGTTCTGTACTATTTTGTTTTGCAGATAATGGTTTAAAAGGCGCTGCAATCACAATACAACCAATCATCGCTGCAAGCAGTAAAATACTTACAACTTCAAATGGCAAAGCATATCCATGTTGGGAAGTGCTCAACATTTGCGTTCCTATATTGCTCACACCTGCATTTAATGGCTGAGTGCCTTCCGGTTGAAAGTTATATTGAGAGATTAATGTGTAACTCAAAACAAACCCGATCAACACCGCAAGTATTGCAAAGACTTTTCGTTTGCGCACAGGCAAAGGCATTTCATTGCCGGCTTTCTGCGTAAGAAATATTGAAAAGATAATCAGCACAACAATGCCACCAACATATACAATGATCTGAACGGCTGCAATAAATTCTAAATCCATCCAGAAATACAATGCTGCAATGCCAATCAATGAAAATAACAGCCAGATGGCAGAGCGGAAAATTTTTCTTGTTGTAACAGCAAGCAATCCTGATCCCAGAATAAAAGCGGAAATGATGTAAAAAGTTATTTGTGACGCTGACAAGGGATTGTTTTTTGTGAGTAGTGAATGGTGAGTAGTCAATAAGACGCTCAACATTCACCGTTATTATTTTTAATTATAAACTATTATTTTTTGTGAGTAATGATTACAGTTGTAAGGACACTCACCACTCACTATTCCACACCCGCCCTGATTTTCGATCCTGGTTCATTCAACTTCTTCGTTAGCCTGCTGCGATCATACACACTGTGTTCAAATGTCTGCGCCATTTTTATCGCATCAGTCGGGCAAGCTTGCACGCACAAATTACACATCGTACATAATTCAAGATGATATACAAATGTGTCGAGCGCTTTCTTCTTCTTGCCATCAGGCGTTACATCAAACTTTGTAATAATTTTTATAGTAGCATTCGGACAAGCCAGCTCACATGCAGTGCAACCTGTGCATGCGTGCTCATTATTTTCATCGTGCGGCATTACTACTTCACCACGAAATCGTTCAGGCAACGCCTGCTTTACTTCAGGATATTGTTGCGTAATAATCTCTTTATGATGCGTAAAATAATATCCTGTCCTTCGCATGCCTTTCAGCAGCGATTTTGTTGCGTTGAAAACATCTGATATGTAATCTTTTAAAAACATGCCCTAACCCTAAAAGGAATTTTGCCCTAAATCCCTAAAGGGACTTAAGAAGATTCAAAAATATTTTTTGTTTACCATCTGCCTAACTAGGTAAATTATTATTCGGATAATGCTGCACATTGTTCCGAATGTACAAGGGAGTGACACAACAGATGATGCTACAAAGAACCAAAGCTGATATCATAATAAAAAAGAACTTTGCCTCATTCCCCTTTAGGGATGGGTCTTAAAAATGCCAGCCCATAATTGTAATCAATGTGGTCAGCAATAAATTTAGCATACTTATCGGCAACAAATATTTCCACTCTAAATTTAATAACTGGTCAATGCGTAATCTTGGAAATGTCCAGCGAAACCACATGATAACGAATATGAGAAAAAACACTTTCCCTATGAACCATACTGATGAGGGGATATAATCCATGACATGATTAAAGCCATTCCAGTTGCCGATGTGCAGCGGCATCCACCCACCTAAAAATAAAATTGCACCGATAGAACAAACGATAAAAATGTTAACGTATTCTGCAAGGAAAAACAACGCGAATTTCATTCCTGAATATTCTGTATGAAAACCTGCAGTGAGTTCACTTTCTGCTTCCGCAAGATCGAATGGTGCACGGTTTGTTTCTGCGGTTACTGCGATAATAAAAATGACGAACGAAATAATTACAGGAATATGGCCTTTAAAGATCCACCAGCCGTTTTGTTGCGATGCAATAATGTCGGAAAGTTGCAGGCTGCCTGTAAGCACAACGATAGAAAGAACAGCAAGCCCTGCACTTAATTCATAACTTACAATTTGCGCACCGCTGCGCATGGCACCCAGCAAAGAATATTTGTTATTGCTTGCCCAACCTGCCATAAGGATACCGATGACAGATACAGACGAAACAGCGCTCACATACAATACACCGATATTGATATCCAATATCTGGAAATTTTTTGCAAAAGGAATAGGTGCAAGCACCAGCATCGAAATAATAATAACAAGAAAGGGTGCGAGATTGAATAAAAATTTATCTGCACCATCAGGAGTGAGGCCTTCTTTCACTACAAGTTTTAAAGTATCTGCAACAGTTTGCAATGAGCCGCCGGGCCCGACACGATTTGGGCCAAGACGGATCTGCATATATGCAGAAACTTTTCTTTCCATTAACACCAGTACCAGGCCAAGCACAGCAAACAAGCTAATCACCAATACGCCGACAATCACACATTCAAACAACAATGCAATTGTTGGATTGAATGTATTGTTCAACCATGTTTGAATAGAATTTGTTATGCTTTCAAGACTAAACATAATTTTCAGTTTCCAATTTTACTCACCACTCACAATTGACCATTCACCTGTCAATATCCGGTATCACTAAATCCAATGTGCCCATTATCGCCACGAGGTCTCCGATCTTATATCCTTTTGCCATATGATTCAATGCGGATAAATTAGAGAAACCCGGTGAACGGAATTTTATCCGGTATGGAGTTGTGCCACCTTCACTTACTATATACACTCCAAATTCACCGCGTGCAGTTTCTATTTTTGAATAAAATTCTCCTTTAGGTAATTTCAATACGGCTTTTGTCTTTGCCTGGAAATCACCTTCGGGAATATTATCAATTAATTGTTCAACCATAGAAAGTGACTGTCGCATTTCCTGCATGCGAACAAGATAACGCGCGAAACAATCACCATCGGTCTCAATTATTTCATTAAACTGAACCTGGTCATACACTTCATAAGGATATAATTTTCTTATATCGCAACTAACGCCGCTGCCTCTTGCCGTTGGACCTGTACAACCATATGAGATCGCATCTTCTTTTGTAAGGTATCCAACGCCTTTCATGCGGTTTTGAAAGATGATGTTGCCTGTTACCAGTTCATCATATTCATCAATCTTCTTTTTAAATTCTTCAATAAACTCTTTTACTCTTTTTTGAAAATTAGGATGAATATCGTACATCACTCCGCCCGGCACCATGTAGTTCATGGTCAATCTTGCCCCGCATGTTTCTTCCATGATGTCATTGATCATTTCACGTTCGCGAAAAGCATGAAAGAAAGGAGTGAGGGCACCAACATCCATCGCCATTGCCCCCCACCAAAGCTGGTGTGATGCCAACCTTGTTAATTCATCCATTAATACACGGATCACTTTTGCACGTGGCGGAATTTCAACCTGCAATCCTTTCTCCACACACATTGCACAGCCATGATTATTGATGTGGGAAGAAAGATAATCCATGCGGCTTGTAACATAAATGAATTGCCGGTACGATAAACTCTCACACATTTTTTCTATAGAACGATGAATATAGCCGAGATGCGGCTCAACGTTTTTTATGGTTTCACCATGCAATGTGATAACAAGATGCAACACGCCATGCGTAGAAGGATGCTGCGGACCTACGTTGATAACCAGATCACCGGCCTCCTCTAAATTGCCTCCGTTGGAGGAGGCTTTTTGAGCATGTTTAATTATTTGTGTCTCTCTATACATTGAAAACTTTTTCTCCCCTTTAGGGGATGGGGCTTACAACTTTATCATATTAATCGGGTCTTCAAAATCTTTTCTTAAAGGATAACCATCAAAATCATCGGTCAATAATAATCTTCTCAAATCAGGATGATGTAAAAACTTCACACCAAACAAATCATACGCTTCCCTTTCATGAAACTCTGCCGTGCGCCATATATCTGAAACCGTTTCAATCTCAGGATTATTCCTGTCAAGTTTTGCTTTTATCACCAATGAATGACGATATATTGTTGATGTTAAATGATACACCATTGTTAGATGTGTTTTCCAATCAACACAGGTAACGCAAAACAAATAATCAAATTGAAAATCTTCGTTTGACCGAAGTTGCTGCGCAATGGTTTTCCACGCTGAAGCATCAACAAAAGCAGTTATCCATTCACCACCTTCTTCAAAAACAACTGAAGGAATTAGTTCAGGTAATTTTATTTTTAGCGCTTCATTCGTCATTAAAATCTTTTATAATTCCAATTGCTTATTACTAATTCCTAATTCCCAATTCCATTTCTAATCTGCTCTCTCGTTGCACCACTTTTTATTTTCTGCTGTAATGTTATCAACGCATGCAGCAATGCTTCAGGCCGGGGCGGGCAACCTGCGATGTACACATCAACCGGTATTATATGATCTGCACCCTTTACAACAGAATAGGTGTTATAAAAAAAAGGGCCGCCACTTGTTGCACAGGCGCCCATTGCAATCACATATTTTGGATCAGGCATCTGATCATATAACCTTTTTAAAACAGGCGCCATTTTATTTACAATTGTCCCCGCGATTATGATAACATCAGCCTGTCTTGGTGTTGCTCTCGCCACTTCAAAACCAAAACGCGACCAATCATATTTTGCGGCAGCAGTTGACATCATTTCAATGGCACAACAACTTGTACCAAACACCAATGGCCATAATGAATTGGAGCGCGCCCAGTTAATTACTTCATCCAGCTTGCTTAGTAAAATTCCACCACCTGCAGTTGGATGAACTTCACCCGGAAAAGCAACCGATGCCCTCTCTGAATCTTCCCCAAAGGGAGAGACTTTCGATTCGTTCAATATTTCGTTTTCGTTTTTCATTTTGTTGTTCTTTCCCCTCTCCGCTTGCGGAGAGGGCAGGGGGTGAGGTTACATCCACTTCAACGCGCCTTGTTTGTGCGCATATAAAAATCCCATGAAAAGAATAAAAAGAAATATTATTATTTCAACTAATGCAGCCATACCAATTTGCTTCACTACAACAGCCCATGGATATAAAAAAACAAGCTCCACATCAAAAATTAAAAAGATGAGGGCAAATAAATAATAGCCAATATTAAATTGATTCCATGGAGAGCCTTCTGAAGGAATGCCGCATTCATATGCTTGTCCTTTTACAGCATTCTTTGAACCTTTTACAAGGAATTTTGCAACCGCAATTCCGCCTCCTGCAAATACGATTGCGGCAATAGTTAGAACGATTAATGAAGCTGATCCCATCGGCAAACATTTCACTCACAATTTAGTAAGTAAAACGAAACAACAAAATCAATATTTATTTAAATAAATTTTTGATTGTGATTTATTTGTAAAAGCAACCTATTTATTCGGCACTTCTCTTTTTTCTCCTTTGAAATTGGTGATAACAACTTTATCTATATCGCTTGTCAGTTCAAGTTTTCTTGATGATTGAGATAAATATGTACTGCCATAATAAAACTCAACGTGCTTTTTTGTGCTGTTTGCATAAAATATATCTGCGGAAAAATCTTCAGCCTGCAGGTTTATCCAGTTGCTGCTTTTATTACTGGTTGATTTTGAAAACACCAACAAACTATCCTGGTTTTGCGTTGCGATATATAAGTCTTCACCTTTTGCATCATGAATTTTAGCCAGGCCTTTTGCATCACCCGGAACATAAAAACCGGATTGTGCTAATGTGAATGGCTGAAAATTTCCTTTGCCATCACCTCTTAAATAAAGGCCATTAAATGCATCCATCCTTCCGGTGTAAGGTTCCATTCCATAATCATTGCCCACCATTAACAGATCAAGGTTTCCATCCCCATCAACATCTTCTGCTATCATTCCATATACAGGCGCAGCCTGTGTTTCAAGCGGTAAAGGCTTTATTTTAAACTGGCCATTGCCTTCATTTTCAATGTATGAAGTTTGCATATAGTTTGCCTGCAACATAATTGCATCCTGTTTATCTGTTGCACTCCAGATATCATCTATTGTTGCGGCACCATACGCTGTATACGTTGGGAACTTTTTTTTCATTGATATCACCTGGTCTTCCAGGTCACCCTTGGTTGACATAGGAAATGGCTTCATCGTTCCGTCTTCCGCTTTCATATAGCCAAACACCATTGCATCGAGTGAACCATTATTATCTAAATCTTTTGCAAGAATGGTAAGCGGTTCTGATGTACTGCATGTATAATTTGTATTCAAACCGAGATTGCCAACTATGTAATCAATGTCTCCATCACCATCAAAATCACCGGCAACAATACTGTTCCACCAACCAATATTATTTTCCAAACCTGTTTTAACTGCTTCAAAACCTTTGCCTGTGTTCTTAAAAAATGTTACAGGCATCCATTCACCGGTAACTATTAAATCAACTTTGCCATCATTATTAAAATCTGTGAACAAAGCATCTGTTATCATACCTGAATTTTTCAACTGCGTACAAATCTTTTATACATTAACCAGGGATTGAATAAAGATGGTATTCCTACATTTAAAGAGTCCGCAAAACAATACGGCCTGGCTGATACAGGCTTTAGCACACAGGCATATTTTTTCGATTACGATCATGATGGTGACCTGGATATGTACCAGGTTACAAATGAATTGTATGATCCTAAAACGCCCATACGTTTTCGCCCGAAAGTAAAAGATGGAAGCGCATTGAATACAGACCGTTTGTATCGCAATAACGGCAATGGAACTTTTACCAATGTTTCAAAACAGACAGGTATTACAATTGAAGGTTGGGGGCATGCGGCGTGCATTACAGACATCAACAATGACGGCTGGCCTGATATTTATGTTGCTGATGATTTTGTTTCGAATGACCTGTGTTATATCAATAATCACGACGGAACTTTTACAGATAAACTACCCCAGTATTTTAAACATACTGCATGGAATGCAATGGGCACAGATGCAGTTGATATAAATAATGATGGTTATACAGATTTTATTTCGCTTGAAATGTTGCCTGAAACAAACATGCGCAAGAAACGCATGCTCAGCGGCAATGAATATTACAATTACATCAACGCTGCAAAATATGGTTACACGCATCAATACGAGCGCAATGTGTTGCAATTAAACAGTGGTACTATTCCCGGCCATCATCCAATATATTCTGACATTGGCTTTATGGCTGGTATTTACCAAACGGACTGGAGCTGGTGCCCGTTGGTTGCAGATTTTGATAATGATGGTTTGCGTGATATCATTATTTCAAACGGAATACCGCGCGATGTAACTGATCTCGATTTCACTGCTTCTGATAACAGTGCTGCTAACAAAAACGGTATTTACAGTTTATCAATGACAGAGGCATTACCCATTATAAAAATTGCCAACTACGCTTTTAAAAACACGAATGGAATTGAGTTTGAAAATAAATCAACCGATTGGGGAATTACCCAGCCTTCTTTTTCAAATGGTGCTGCTTATGTTGACCTGGATAATGACGGCGATCTTGATTTTGTTGTGAACAATATAGATGACGAAGCATTTATTTATGAGAACACTTTGTTTGATAAAAGCAAGTCAAATAATGCTGAACACTATCTCGCAGTGAACATTCAAGGGAATGAAAAAAACATAGATGGCATTGGCGCAAGATTGCATGTTTATTATGATGGAAAGCAGCAATATTATGAGCATTATCCAACGCGCGGCTATTTATCAACTGATGACCCGAGAGCACATTTTGGATTAGGCGCTGCAACAAAAATTGATTCATTGGTTGTGGAATGGCCTGATGAAAAACGCCAGGTTATATCAAAC
>JABDFS010000050.1 GCA_013286425.1 Bacteroidota bacterium | reverse complement strand
CGTTATCAAATAATTTTCACGTTGTGGCTTCAGATCAAAACACAATTTCTTTAAAGCATCAGCATTGCTTACTTCAACTTCTTCACCAATGAAGTTTATGCCATTAATGCTCTGAACTTTTTGCAGCAACTCATTTTTTATAGATTGCAATTGTTTTGCTTCAACACTTTCTAATTGCTTTTTCAGCTCATTATTTTCTGCCGATAAATTCTCAATTGACTTTAAAATATCTTTCGGATTCTTTAATGCTTCGCGAACAGCATCCAGTTGCTGAAACTGTTGCTGTATCAATGTTTCAGCAGTTTTGCCACTTACTGCCTCAATTCTGCGAACACCTGCAGCAACTGCACCTTCAGATTTTATTTTAAAGAAACCCAATTCCCCCGTTGATCCAACATGCGTACCACCACATAACTCAACGGAATATTTTGGATCGATGACAACAACGCGAACGATGTCACCATACTTCTCGCCAAACAAAGCCATTGCACCGAGTTTCAATGCTTCATCTTTTGGCATTTGTTTTATAAAAACAGGAATGTTCTCACGAATCTTTTCATTCACCAATGCTTCTGTTTTCTCAATTTCTTCGTCGGTCATTTTTGCGAAGTGAGAAAAATCAAAACGCAAATGTTCGGCATTTACCAAACTACCTTTTTGTTGCACATGTGTGCCCAACACTTTACGCAAAGCTGCATGTAACAAATGTGTTGCACTGTGATGTGCTTCAGTTGATCTTCTTTTCTCAATATCAACTTTTGCAATTACATCACCACTTAGATCATCCGGAAGTTTATCTGCAAAATGAATAATAAGATTATTCTCTTTTTTAGTATCCGTAATTGTCCATTGTCCATTGTCAATTGTCAATTGTCCTGTGTCTCCAACCTGTCCGCCGCTTTCTGCATAAAAAGGTGTTGCTTCCAAAACGATCTGGTATTGTTCTTTGCCTTTTGACTTTACTTTCCTGTACTTAACAACTTTTGTTTTTAATTCAAGTGTATCATAACCTACAAATTCATTCTGTGAAAAATCATCGCCAACAATATTCCAGTCTTCTGTATCAATTGCTGTTGCTGCACGTGAACGTTGTTTTTGTTGCTGCATTTCTTCATTGAAACTTGCTTCATCAACAGCGAAACCTTTTTCTGAAGCAATCAATTTTGTAAGATCAAACGGGAATCCATATGTATCATAAAGTTCAAAGGCTGCTTTACCTGGAAAAAGCAATTGACGTGGATCATTTTTTTTGTGCAGTTCAAATCCTTCAAAAGCAATAAACTCATTTAACCTAAATTCGAATAATTTAAGGCCACTTTCCAATGTTCTCAAAAACGCATCTTCTTCTTCCTTTATAACTTTTGTTACAAAATCTTTTTGTTGATTGAGTTCAGGAAAAACATTTTCAAACTGCTTTGCAGTAATATCAACCAGTTGAAATAACAAAGGCTGCTTGTAATCCAGGTAAGAATAATAATAACGGACAGCCCTGCGCAGAATTCTTCTTATAACATAACCTGCGCCTGTATTTGAAGGCAACTGTCCATCTGCAATTGTAAAACTGATTGCACGAATATGATCACTCAACACACGAAAAGCAACAGCTTCTTTGCTATCACTATAATCATATTTTTTATTTGTGATCTTTTCTATTGCTGCAATGGTTCCGGTAAAAACATCTGTATCATAATTGCTTTGTTTGTTTTGCAATACACGCACGAGTCGTTCAAAACCCATTCCTGTGTCAACATGTTTTTGCGGCAAATTTTCCAAATGAGAATACAAGTAAAGATTTTCCGATTTCCATTTTAATTGTTCATCTCCAGAATGTTTTTCTGCATCAGATAAAAATTCTTTTGAACCACCTTTAGCTCCACTCCAAGCCCTATTGAACTGTATAAACACTACATTCCATATTTCAATCACCTGCGGGTCGTCATTATTCACCAATGTTTTTCCATCAACCTGTTTTCTTTCTTCCTGGCTTCTGCCATCATAATGGATTTCAGTACAAGGCCCGCACGGACCGGTATCACCCATTTCCCAAAAATTATCTTTCTTTTTTCCCGGTAAGACCCTGTCTTCACTTATCCATTTTTTCCATTCATTAAATGCCTCATCATCTTTTGGCAAGCCTTCTTTTTCATCACCTTCAAAAATGGTAACGTATAATTTTTCCTTATCGATCTTATATACTTCAGTCAGTAGCTCCCAACTCCATGCAATGGCTTCGGCTTTGAAATAATCACCAAAACTCCAGTTACCCAACATTTCAAACATAGTGTGATGATAGGTATCAACACCTACTTCCTCAAGGTCGTTATGCTTGCCGCTTACACGCAAACATTTTTGCGTATCCGCAACGCGCGTATAAGGCGCTTGTTTATTGCCAAGGAAATAATCTTTGAACTGGTTCATGCCCGCATTCGTGAACATGAGTGTAGGATCATTTTTTATAACAATGGGCGCTGAAGGAACAATTTCGTGTTCTTTTCTTTTAAAAAAATCAAGAAAGGCTTGTCGTATCTCTGATGAAGTCATAACCTGGCTCACTTAATATCTTATTATTTATAGAAAGGCGCCAAAGATAATTGATAATAATATCCCGCATTTTAAACATGGTTTCATTTTAAATTTGACAGAATGATTTCTCGATCAAAATATATTAAGAAAGCTATTATAAGAGCAGTTTTATTAATTGCTGCCATCTATGTTATTTATTATGGTATGAATATGAAAAATCAATCAGAAGAGAAATCACCTAATATTATGTCTTATGATGAAATAATGAATACACCACAAATCAAGAATGGCAAACTTTTATTCCAGAAAAATTGCAGTCCATGTCATGGACTTAATAAAACTGATGAACTGTTTTTAGACAGAATTGTTGACAGCGCTTATGATAAAAATGTCTTATATACGTGGATAAGAAATAGTGATAGCGTAATAAAATCAGGAAATGTTTATTACAATCAGTTGTATAAAGAATATGGAATAAAAATGACTTCATTTCCTGATCTTACAGATTCCATGCTTGATGAAATTATGCTGTACATCAAAGCTGAAAAAATCTTCCAAAGAATTCCTAAGCAATAAATGCTCATAATTTTTTGCTTATTGTTTTGAATTGATTAAAATTATCTTTGACCCCTTTTAAGAAGAATGGTTATGTATTGTTTGAATTCCCGTTTAGGTTTTGCCAGATGAAAAAAATAAAGTATTACTTTAATACACATACACTCAGATACGAAAAGCTTGTTACGCCATTACGTGTAAAGCTGTTGAAAGTATTTGCATTCATCGCAAGCGCCATCGTAACAGCGGGCATAATTGTGTTTGTTGCATTTCAATATATTGATTCTCCCAAAACTATAATGCTTGAACAGCAAAATGAAGACCTGAAAGATAACTATGCCGTTTTACAGCAACAGGCTAACCAGCTTCAGCAGAAGATGGATGAACTGCTGAACCGCGATAACAATGTATACCGTTCCATTTTTGAATCATCACCCATACCTGACAGCGCAAGGCTTAAAGATATGGAGCGGTCGAATGAAGTAAAGATCGTTACAGCGCTGGGTAATAACGACCTGGTGAAAAGCATCAGCTCACAATTGAACCGTTTAACGCTACTCACTTCTTACCAGGAAAAAAGCTTCACAGACATTGAAGCAATGGTGAAGAACAAAGAAAAATTATTGGCTGCTATTCCTGCCATACAACCTGTAAGCGATAAAGACCTTACGCGCATAGCTTCGGGTTTTGGAAGGCGTATAGATCCTGTATATAAAGTGCCTAAATACCATGCAGGGCTTGATTTTGCGGCACCCATCGGCACACCTATTTATGCCACTGCTGACGGTACTGTTACCGATGCCGGTTACAACGATGGAGGCTATGGCAACCGTGTTGTTATTGATCATGGCTTTGGTTATGAAACTTTATACGGCCATATGTATAAGGTAAAAGCCAGGGTTGGTGAGAAAGTAAAACGGGGTGAAGTGATTGGCTATGTAGGAAGCACCGGCAAAAGTACAGGCCCGCATTGCCATTATGAAGTGCACAGAAACGGCACTCCTGTTGACCCTGTATATTATTTTTATAACGACCTTACTCCTGAACAATATGATCGCCTGCTGAAACTTGCACAAACGGCCAATCAAAGCTTTGATTAACTTTAGGCTTTAAAATTCAGTAACATGTTTGACCATTTAATGGCGCTGGTTCAGCAAAACGCCGGCGACGCTATCCTTAACAACAATGCTATTCCTAATGAAAGAAACAACGAAGCTGTTGAAACCGTGACTAATTCTATCAGCAACACTTTAAAAAACGCTGTTCAGTCGGGCAATGTAAATGATGTAATGCAGCTCTTTCATAATGGCGATAATAATGTTGCGTCTTCTCCGCTTACACAAAATATGCAGGGAAACGTTATTGAAAATCTTATGCAAAAGTTTGGATTATCCAACGCACAGGCAGGCGGCATTGCTTCATCTGTTATTCCGGCTGTGTTATCAAAATTTGTACATAAAACAAATGATCCAAACGATAACAGCTTCAATCTTTCTTCAATACTGGCACATCTCGGTGGTTCCAGCTTTGATGTAAGTTCCTTATTGAACAATTTTGGATTAAGTGGCAATGGCAATAGCGAAAGCAACGGTATTAAAGATGCACTTAAAAATATGTTTGGAAAATAATTTCACCTGATGGCAACAGCATTAATAACAGGCGCTTCTTCAGGCATAGGCCTTGAGCTTGCCATTGAATTTGCAAAGCATGGCGATGATCTTATTCTTGTGGCAAGAAGTGAAGCTAAACTGAAAGAACTGGCTGATGCCATTAAGGCAAAGTATAAAGTGGCAGTGCATATACTGGTAAAAGACCTTAATGATGATAAGCATATTGACGAAGTGCATACGTACACGCTTATGCAAAACATACAGGTTGATTATCTTGTAAACAATGCGGGCTTTGGAGATTTCGGAGCTTTTGCTGATGAGGACTGGAACAGGATCAATTCAATGATCGATGTTAACATTAAAGCGCTGACGCGCTTAAGCTGGTTGTATGTAAGGGAAATGGTACAAAGAAAAAAAGGCCGTATCATGAACGTTGCTTCAACAGCTGCCTTTCAACCGGGACCTTATATGGCTGTTTATTATGCTACCAAAAGTTATGTGTTGTTATTGAGTGAAGCCATGGCGAATGAGTTAAAAGATCATGGCATTACTGTTACTGCCTTATGTCCCGGTGCTACGGAAAGTTCATTTGCTGATACTGCCAATGCCCGCGATACTAAACTGTTTCAACGTAAGATTCCTTCAAGCGCAGAAGTTGCAGCCTATGGTTATAAAGCCATGATGAAAGGGAAAACTGTTGCCATACATGGCGCCACGAATTATATGCTGGCACAATCAATAAGATTTTTTCCGAGAAAAATGGTAGCTGCAGTTATTGCAAAGATTCACAGCAAAGATTAGCAGCGTGATGTTTTAAGGTGAAGAAGCCACTGCACTGCATAAATATGCGATGCGCAGACATCACTATCAAAGGAATGTTTTTTAATTACAGGCTTTATCTGCGCAGCAACTGCTGGCAAATGCTTCAGGCTTTGCCTTGAATGCAAAACCCATTCCCATAATATAACCCATTGCTTCGCGCAACGCATCGTTGCTTTTAAAATGCGGGTTTGTATTAATGTCGGCATGCACTTCCATGTCAACATCATACTGAATAAAAAGATTGCAAAGCTCGTAAGCCACTTCAATACTTTTGGCAACTTCAACCAGCATGCGTTCTTTAATATTATAACGCAGCTTTGTTTTTTCGTTATGAATAAACATAAAGCCGCCACTGTGTTCGCGCAAAAAAACGATCACCGTTGCAAACTCGGTTTCATCGCCTTTTACCTGGCTGTCTGTACCAATGCAAACCTTTAAATGCACGCCTTTATCGTGCTCGCGTTTTATAGCTTCTTCCACAGCATTTTTAATAGGCATGTGGATGGTTTCCCCGTTAAATCTTCTCCAGCGCATAGATTAAGTTTTTTCCAAGATACAAAGAGAAAATTACATGCGCCGTTATAAGATTATAAACACAGGTGGAAAACGCAGCTGAGGCCGGATTTGCTGCCTTGAAGTTGCAGTTTGTAAACCACAAGTGTTCGAAACCTAAAGACACAGCGGTGCGTAGCCGGGCATGTAATGCCTTAACTTATTGTAATGAATTTGAGTACAGGCGATATAGGCTTTGCCATACTGTTCCCAGCCTTTAGCCAGCGGGTTGCAAGCGCTTTGACAGCAAGTAAGGTCTCTATAAGGTCCCTATAAGGTCTCTGTAAGGTGGGGTAAAAATGAAAGGAAATTTTAATTGCCGGGCGTCCGGATCAATTAATTTACAGTGATTGAAAGATACATGAATTTAGCTTTTTAATTGTTTTCCGGGAATTTTTTTTATACATTCCTGCCGGGTTTTTATGCCGGATAAAGCAATTTGTTTGTCAGTAATTATTACGTCTCTTCAGGGTTTTCCCAGGTTTCGAACACTTGTGGTTAGTAAACTTCTGAGAGAGAATAAAAGTTTGGACAAGCAATAATTGGTTTTATATTGATAAAAAAGGAGAAAAAATTAACAGGCGGATTTAAAAGAGTAATTTAATATAACTGATCAATACAACATCAATATGGCTACAAGCACATTCAAAATAACAATACATATGGTTTCAAGTGTTGATGGAATCATTGCCAAAAAAGACAACAGCGTTTCATGGTTTGAAACAACGGACCATTATGAAAAAGGTGTGACTATTTCTGAGCAGGGTGCAAATGACTTTCTTAAAACAATAGATTGCTATGTAATGGGAGCCCATACATACGAACATGCACTGGAGCTTTCAAAATCTTACGGATGGGCTTATGGAGATACACCGACAATTGTTGTTACGCATAGAGACCTGCCAATTGAAAGGCCGAACATTGAGCTGTTTTCCGGCGACCTGAACAAACTGGTGGATGAACGACTGAAACCAAATTATAAAAATGCCTGGCTTGTTGGCGGGGCAATGCTTGCCAAAGATTTTATTCGTTTAAAATTAGCAGATGAATTACGGCTGTCGGTTATGCCGATTATTTTAGGTGAAGGGAAATTATTTTTTGACAACATAGCACAGGAACAAACATTGCATCTAAAAGATGTAACAGCTTACAAAAGCGGAATGGTTGAATTGTTTTATGAAATAAGAAAATAGTTCGATTATGAGATTTCCACTTTCCCGAATAGTACATTGGCGTCAAGCTAATTTTCTTTTCACATCACTCAAATACAATCATTATATGCTCAAGCCGCATGGCTTCGTTGTCTCAATCCCGCATTGGCGCATAGGTGTCAAGCTAATTAGAAAAATAATTATAATTAAATGCGATGTGAATAAAAATTAAGACTGTCAGAAGATATTCAGAGATAGGGTACAAACAAAAAAGAAATAGTTACTTGAATAAAACATCCCGTCAGATGCAAACAAGTAACCATTTCAACAGCAAAGTAAAAAAAACTTTGAGAAGTTCTTTGATAAGACTGTCATTAATTCTTTAGGGAGAAAAAGTGGATTTATCCGGCGTAAGCCACAAAAGATTACAGCTTTTGGTTTTGTAATTGGGTTTATAGAAAGTTGTTGTATAGGTTGTTATACCTATAGCCAGTGGGCTGTTTCTGCAGGGAAGTTAACAGGCAAAAATGTGTCTAAGCAGGCCTTGTTTGAACGCATTAACAATAAGGCTTGTGTTGATTTTGCAAAAAGCCTCTTCCAACAAGCTTTAAATAAAAAGATAGCATCGATAACCGAAGGCTTATTATTTCAAAAGTTTAATCGTGTACTGATTCAGGATAGCACTACTTTACGGCTTCCTCCCAGTTTGTCAGAAGCATACCCCGGTAAATGTTGGCAGCGGGCGGCAGCATGCAGTGCTTCGCCTGCAATGCATGGTAAATATTAAAACGATGCGGTGGCTTGATATTGGCTTAAAGCCTTTTACCAGCAACGATCAATCAGCCTGCAGAACACTATTACCGCTGTTAAAGAAAAATGATTTGCTGGTAAGGGATTTAGGATATTTTGCTGTAGATGCTTTCAGGCAAATAGAACAACAGGGTGCTTTTTACATAAGCCGGCTCCGTTACGGGGTTACACTGTACAACATCAAGGGTGAATTAATTAGCTGGAAGCAATTGTGCAGGCAGAAGGGAACAATAGATGAAATGGTGTTGGCAGGTTTAAATCAAAAATTAAAAATGCGTATTGTAATGATACCATTGCCCCAGCAAAATATTGTTGAAAGGATCAGGAAGGCTAAAACCGACAGAGATAAAAGATTAAATCATAGCAAAGATTATTATTTGTGGTTGAGGTACAATGTGTTTATTACTAATGTAGCAGAAGATGTATTAACAGCAACACAAATTAAACAGGTTTATAAAGTGCGCTGGCAAATAGAAATATTGTTTAAAACATGGAAAAGCAGTCTGGGATTACAAAAAATGCTTCATGACAGATGCACTAATTTAAACAGAATAGAAACAAGTATATATCTAATGCTGATGTTCTTTTGCCTGGTTATACAGCATATATACATGCATTATTATAAAGAAATCCAATACCTCTGCAAAAAGCATTTAAGCATAATGAAAATATGTAACTATATACGCCCTAATCTTCGTACTGCAATTGGTTTTTCACCGCAAAAATTAAAGCAAGCATTAACTAAATATTGCTGTTATGAAAAAAGAAATGACAGACTTAATATGGCTCAGTTTATCTTAAATAATAACTTCTTAGCTTGACGCCTATGCGCATTGGCGGGACTGCTTTCGCTTCTTTGAAAAAAATATCCTTTGGATTTTTTCCAATCCCGACAAGTCGGGACCGAACCGAAAGAGGCGCCTTATGTAACAACTGGTGACAACCTGAAATCACAGACGCTAATTACTCTGATACTCAAGCTGGTTTATATTTAAAGTAATTGGAGTTATTTCTTAACCTGACGCGTATGCGAATAGCGGGGCAGATGGTAGAAAGACGGCCGAAAGGTTTATTGATTACGTAAAGCTTTAAAAGGCAGCATAAAGCACAACTACTTCTTCGTCCCGACCTGATCGGGCATCTCATTATAAAAAGTATTTGGATAAAAGTTCGATTGTGAGATTTCCACTTTCGTGGAAATGACGGCAAGAGCTTTACTAATTATATATAGTTTAAAGGAGTGAGAAACTTTTGAATAAAGTAAAAAATCCCGAAGATTTATAAACCTTCGGGACTTGTATAAGAATAAACTTCATTTCTTTAAAACCAACTGCCTGTAAAAGCTTCATTTGTTTTTTCCGGATCTGCTTTTCTTTTTCTCTTGCTAACATCAGAGCCATGTTTTATAGAAGTAATTATCATCAAAGGAATAAACAAAAATGTAAGCGGCGGAATACCCATAATACTAATCCATTTTCCACCATACATTCTGCGCATCGGGCGTTTTAATCTTTCTGCAATCAAATACATGCTCGGTACAATTATCAGCGTCATAAAGAAAGCGAATGCCAAACCAAAGATGATCGTCCATGCAAGCGGTTTCCAGAACACGGTATTATCACCACCAAAATAAATATGCGGATTCAGATCAGTGAATAACGTTACAAAGTTTATGTTGAAACCAACAGCTAATGGTATCAATGCAAGAATCGCAGCCAGCGCTGTAAGCAATACCGGAATGATACGCGTTTTACCGGCCTGTATCACCGCTTCGCGTGTTTTTAATCCGCGTTCGCGCAATTCATCTGCAAATTCAATTACAAGAATTCCATTCTTTACCACAATTCCCGCAAGGCCAACAATACCAATACCTGTCATCACAACACTCACCGTCATACCTGTAAAAGCAAAGCCAAGCAAAACACCAATTACACTAAACACAATTTCAGTAAGAATAATTACAGGCTTGCTTACAGAGTTAAACTGCAATACAAGTATCAATAAGATCAGCATTAATGCGATCAGCAACGCCTTTCCAAGAAATGCTCCTGTTTCTGCCTGTTGCTCACTTTCTCCACCTGCCTGTGCAATAGTAACATCATCAGGTTTGCCATTAAACTTTTGTATATAGCCTAACAGTTGCTGGTTTACCGTTGTGGTTGTATAGCCGGATAATATGTTTGATGTAAGCGTAATCACACGTTTATAATGCTTGCGCTTTACACTGCCCAGTGTACTTGTATAATCTACTGTTACCAGCGAAGCCAGCGGAACAGATTTTACCTGGCCTGTGCTATTGCGGAAGGTAATATTCATGTTCAACAGGTCGGCGAGATTTATTTTATCCATCTGCTCATCGCGCAGCTGTATTTTATATTCATCTTTTCCTTCTTTTATTTTAGACACTTCACGGCCAAATACAGCCGTTCTTATTTCATTGCCGATCTGGTAAGTTGAAACACCCTGTGCATTTGCTTTTTCACGATCTATATTGAAAGTGATCTCGGGGTTGGTAAGATCAACATCCATTTTTAATTCTTCAACACCCGGCACCTGTATGGAGTCTAAATAATTTTTAAGCGCTGTGGCTGTTTTGGTGAGATCATCAAAATCATCACTTGCAATTTCTATGTTCACCGGCGGATCTGTTGGCGGCCCGTTATTTTCTTTTGCCACACTTATTTCTGCACCGGGAATACCTTTCAATGTTGCACGAATGGAATCAAGATATGGTTGTGTTTGAACACCATTACGTTCAGCATATTCAACAAAGGAAACCTGTATTCTTCCACGCTCAGGATGAGAACTCTGGTCACCGCTGGTTGGATCATTGGCGCCAATGGCAACGTTACTAATAACACTTTCCACAACAGGATTCTTTTTACCATTGTCCATGCCTAATACATGGTACACTTTTGTTTCAAGCGTGCGTGTTATAGAATCAGTATAATCCACGTTTGTTCCAACAGGCAGTTTTAAGTAAACATATATCTGGTTTGGATCTCCTTCGGGGAAGAATACAACCGGAACCTGTCTTGCCATAAAAAACACCAGCGAGGCAACGAGCAAACCAAATGTTGCCGTTAATAAACCTACAGGCCTTCTGCCTTTTAATGCCCAACGCAAAAGGTTTTCATAATGACTCATGATCCAGGGCAATGCGCGGTTTTGGAAAGCGTGAATCCATCCTTCAAAGAGATACTTGTTTAAAACGATCAATATCATTATGAGCAATAAAAGATTACCTGCGAATGGTGCTTTGAATACATCCAATAAAACACCAAGCAAAACAAATATCCAAAAGGAAGGTTTTCTGAATATGGCTGATTTCCGCGGCTTCTTATCTGCTTCTTCATGATTCATGAAATCAACTGCAAACACAGGATTCATCAGGAACGCAACAATTAACGAAGCAGCTAATGTGAAGATTAACATCGCCGGCAGGTAAACCATGAACTTACCAATGATGCCCGGCCAGAATAATAACGGGAAGAACGGAGCAAGTGTTGTAAGCGTTCCTGCAAGCACAGGAACAAACACTTCGCCCGCAGCCATTTTTGCCGCAACTGTTGAACTGAGCTTTCCTTTGCCCTGTACGAATATGCGGTGTGTATTTTCAATTACCACAATGGCATCATCCACAATAATTCCCAGGCCAAATAATAAAGCAAAAAGCACAATAAAGTTTAGTGTAACAGGTGTGCCGATGATGATATCTGCCAAAGGCAAAAACACAAAGGCAACGAACATACTTAAGGGAACAGACAACGCAACGAAGAATGCATTTACTACTCCCATGAAAAACATAAGAATGATCAACACCAGCACGAAACCAATCACAATAGAATTTACCAGGTCGTTAAAAGATGTTCTTGTTAGTTTACTTTGATCGCCTGTAATAACCACATTCAGGTCTTTGGGAAATTGCGTTTGCTGCATGTTGGCAACTTCTGCTTTCACCGCATCAGATGTTTCAATCAGGTTTTCACCTGAACGTTTAATAATGTTTAATGTAATTACATTCTTGCCATCAAGCCTTGCATAGCTTTCGCTGGTTTTTAAAGTATCTTTTATGGTAGCAATGTCTTTCAGGTAAACAGGATTACCATAAGTGTTCGTTACAATAACCTGCTGAATATCGTATGCCGTTTTAAATTGTCCTCGTACCTGAAGCGTGCGTTTCATATCGCCCACCTGCAACAAACCACCGGTGATATCATGATTCTCCGCAGCAACAGCATTGTTCACCTGGTCGAATGTTACACCTGCAGCTTCCATGCGGCCACGGTCAACATTGATCTGGAACTCTCTTTCAGGTGCACCAACAATATCAACCCTGTTCAACTGGGTTAAATTCTCAAGATCATCCTGCATGTCTTCAGCATACTTCTTCAAACGCTGCAGATCATAGTTGCCGCTGATGTTTACATACATGATCGGCTGATCAGAAAAACTTACTTCAAGCGCTGTTGGCTGTTGGGTAAGATCTGTTGGAAGATCCTGTTTCGATTTATCAATCGCGTCTTTTACTTTCTGTAATGCTATATCTGTTTTAACCTCGGTATCAAACTCAATTACAATGGCAGAATAATCCTGTTGTGATGTACTGGTAATTTTATTAATCTTGGCACCGGTGATACCTTTAATCTGTTTTTCGATTGGCTTTGTAACAAGGTTCTCAATATCTTTTGGTGAATTGCCTACATAAATTGTTTGAATATAAATAGTAGGAATAACTATATCCGGAAATTGTTCTTTTGGTGTGGTAACAAATTTTGATGCACCCCAGATTGTAACAAAAATAATCATGAGGTAAACAGCTGTTTTTTTCTCGACAGCCCAGGATGTTACAGAAAATTCTTTGAAATCTCCACCCTTTTTGACGCCGCCGCCAAACTTAAATCCGAAAATTGCTAAACTCATAAATTCTTTTTAATGTGTTAGATGAATGAAAGCTTAACAGTAATTCATCTTTATTTAGCTTGCTGTTGTTATTAACTGGCCGTCGTACAAATTCTGGTAGCCATCTGTTATAAGCATATCGCCTGCTGAAAGGCCACTCTTTATTTCAAGCTGGTTATTATACATCTCGCCTACTTCAACCCGTTTTTTACGCGCATACATTTTGCCATTCTCCATAGAGGCTACTAAAACATATTTGCCGTTTTCATCGGTTTGTAAAGTGTTCACAGGAACGGTAATAGTGCCTTGTGCACTGTAATCCATTATTCTTACAAAAGCAAGCTGGTTAGGTTTATATATAGCATTTGAAGGAAGCTTTGCTTCTATCGGGAACGTGCGGCTGTTGGGATCGATCACTTTACCTGCAACGGAAATTGTTGACATGAGTGAATCATTAAGATCAGGAAAAACGATCTGTACTTTACTGCCAACGTTCACTTTGCCAAGATAATTTTCAGGTACCTGTGTGGTTACTTTCAAATCAGTTGTATTTACAATTTTTATGTACCCAACCTGTGATGGAAATGTCTCACCCACATGAATGGTTACTTCATCTGCAACACCGCTTATATCAGCATATACATTTGAGAAATTCAATTGCTCTTCCGCCTGGTCAAGCCCATGCTGCGCCTGGTCAACATTGTTCTTTGCAGTGGTAAGATCTACTTCAGTTCCAATATTATCCTTCCACAAATTCGTACGCCTTGTATAAAGATCCTGTGCATATTTCAATTGCGTCTTTGCCTGGTCAACTGATTTTTGTGCGAGTGAATTATCCAGTGTAAGCAGTAACTGCCCTTTCCTTACAACATCGCCTTGCTTAACGTACAACGCTTTCACCTGCAAAGGCTGCGGACTGCGTGAAGCAACATAGGCTATGTTACTTGTATATACTTTGCCCTGGAGGTTTATATAATGCGAGAAATCTGCTTCGCCTAATTTTTGCACAGCAACCAATTTTGCTTTTTCAGGATTGGCAGAAGGATCGAGCGTTATTATTTCTGCCTGCAGATCTGTGATCTGTTTGTTCAAATCATCCTGTTGTTTTTTTAATTGCTCAAGCTTTGCCTTTTTTTGTGCAAGAGGAGAATTTGAATTGCTGTCTTTGGTACCACATGAAGCCAATACAATTAAAGAAGCTGCCAGTAGTATATGTTTTGCTTTGATCATAAATCAAAATCGTTTTTAAGTTTAATTATTTAAGCTGACCTGTTGCATACAGGTAATCAATTTTTGCAATTACAGCATCATACATTGCATTGATGTAATTGGTTTGCGCAATGCTCAGGTCTGCCTGCGCATTGGTTATATCGAGTAAGGAGCCCAAACCTGATTCGTATTTCTTTTGAGCCTGGCTGTAAACCGTTTCTGCGAGCGTTACGTTCTTCTTCTGATCGTCGAGTGTGATGATTGCCGAATGAAAATTATTTACTGCCTGCAATATGCCGTTGTCAATTGAATTTTTAAGATCGTTGAATTGATTTTGCGTTTGTTCTAACTGAAGTTTGGCTTTTTTAAGATCAGCATCTTTTGAAAGGCCGTTAAAAAGAGGAACGTTCAAATTCAATCCCAGATAAGCTGAACTAAACCATTGGCCTTTTCTAAAAACATTGAAATCGTTTCCCTGCCCGGATACTGCATAATTACCTACAAGCCCTAATGTTGGAATGAAAGCCGTTTTGTAACGCTTTACATTATATTGCTGTAATTCAACCGTAGCTTCGGCAACCTGGTAATCACTTCTGAGTTCGTAATTATAAACGCCTTCATTCAATAAGCCTTGCTTCAACTGCCCATCAGATAAAGTATCGGTTAAAACAAGCGAATCACGTTCAGGCATTCCTATCAAAAATTTCAATCCATAATATCCGTTGTCAATAGTGCTTTCAACAGATAATTTCCGCGTTTCAAAATTGGCAAGCTGCACAGAAGTTCTGTCAACATCAATCTGCTCGCCAAAACCATTTTTTTGCAATGCAGTATTTACATGCAGCAGATCTTTTGAGCGTGCAATATTTGCATCCAGTTGTTCTATCTGTGTCTTACTTACTACAAGCTGGTAATAGATCTTGTAAATATTTTGCTTTATAAGATCCTGCGTAACTGCAAGACTTTTCTCACGATAATCAATAGATGTTTTTCTTGCCTGCAATCCAACAAATACTTCACCATTAAACAAAGTTTGCTGCAATGTTATGCCGCCTGATACGTTGTATTTTGTACCGAACTGAACCGGCACATAAGTTCCGGGAGGCTGGCCAAAAAATTCTCCGGGTAAAAGCTGTGTTGGAATTTTTACATTATCTGTATAATTACCATTTCCATTTAATGCAGGTAATGCAAGTGATGTTATGCCACGGTTTTCCTGTTGCTGCACCTGAATATCAAGCAAAGCATTTTTTACATTAACGTTATTTCTTAAACCGTATTCAATACAGTCCTGTGCAGAAAAACTGTGTATTGCAGGCTGCTGCGCTGCTGTATGTAACGAAACAATTATTAATACCGAAAGCAACGTACTCTTCAATAAACTCATATCTGTTTTTTTTGACGTTGGTGTTTATATTTTGACAATAAGGTTAACCCTTTATCTGTGCAGATGCCATGAAGAAAAAAATCTTTCATCTCGTCTTCAAAGCGGTTAGGTTTTGTTTTCCCGGTTACAACTTCTTCATTATGAAAAACGCCTGATATCATTTCAAGCCTTAGCCACGTAATGATGTCAACATCTATATCTTTCCTGAATAAGCCTTCTTTTATTCCGCGTAAAATATTTTCCCTGATGGAATTAAAAAGAAATTGTTTTTTAAATTTTTCAAACTCTGCAAAGACGTTGGGGTGAAAGCGGTTAAGATCAAACAGGACAGAAGAATTCATGTTGCTGAAAATCTCCTGCGCCATATCTCCGGCCAGGTATTGTTCATGAATTGCATTTTCTGCAGCATCTTTAAAATAGTTGCAATGCTGCTTCTTCTGATCGGTGAAGCCTTTAAAAATATCTTCAACAAGTGCCTCTTTATCAGAATAAAACTGGTAGATGGTTTTTTTTGATATGCCCAGTTGCCCAGCAATTTCATCCATTGTTACACTGCGAATGCCGTATCGTTTAAAAAGTTCCCCGGCCTTCTGCTGTATTCTCTCTTTTATGCTCATAACTTAACGGGCGCAAAACTAAGGAAACTTTTTTTGTAACCAAAGTTTCCATGATAAGTTTTATAAATTTTTTGTTAAGCGGTTTTAATTATAGCATTTGCACCCAATTTTGCGTTACAAAATATTTTGAAGTCTTTTGGATGCTGTTTTGATTAAACAACTGCTTAAAGGATGTTGTGCTGCACCTGACAATATAAAAACATGTGAATGAAAAAGCTTTCCTATAAATCTGATAAATTTTCTTTCAGGAATATTGTTCAATTTTTTTTCCAGGGAATTATTATCATCGCTCCTATTGGCATTACACTATATGTGGTAGTATGGTTGTTCAATCTTGTAGATAATTTTCTGCCAAACATCTTATTTAATTTCTTTCCAAAATGGATGACGAATACTGATGGCACATTGCGTACTATTCCAGGTCTCGGTTTTGTGCTGGTAGTAATATTGGTTACTTTCATTGGCTGGCTTTCTTCATCTTTTATTGTATCAAGAATTGTTGCAGTATTGGATAAAGTTTTAGAACAAACACCTGGTGTAAAATATATTTATTCATCAGTAAAAGATTTTCTTGAAGCTTTTGGCGGCAACCGCAAAAAATTTGATAAGCCCGTTTTGGTAAGTGTTGATGCAGTTGATACCTGGCGCATTGGTTTT
The DNA here is from genome assembly GCA_013286425.1 of Bacteroidota bacterium. Classification (GTDB taxonomy): domain Bacteria; phylum Bacteroidota; class Bacteroidia; order Chitinophagales; family Chitinophagaceae; genus Parafilimonas. The sequence continues at coordinate 11,678 of JABDFS010000050.1, read as the reverse complement.
ATCACACAACATGATGCAGCGCAGTTTGGCCTTACAGATCATGTTGCTGTGTACGTGCCTTTGTCTTATGCGCTGACAGGCGTTGTATATTTTGTACCGAAAGAAAAGATAAAGACTATCACTAATATGAACAGCGCAGAAGCAATGAAGTTTGTTATATCAGGCGGTGTTACGCATTTCGATGAAACATAAATCATCATTCATTTCCTTATAAAACAATGCATTAACTTTTCATTCGGCCCTTGTTTCATCTTATCGCATTTAGTAGAGGCCAAAAATGTTTACTTTGCAGGCTTTGATATTTGAACGAATGAAGATGTACAATTTTAATTCAGGCCCGGCGGTATTACCTGCAGAAGTGTTGCAGCAGGCATCAGAAGCGGTTATTAATTTTAATGATCTTGGTTTATCTATCCTGGAAATAGGCCATCGCACAGATTGGTTTGTAAAGGTTGTTGAAGAAGGAAGATCGTTGATAAAAGAATTAATGCAGTTAGATGATTCTTATGAAGTTTTATATCTGCATGGCGGTGCTACTACACAATTTATGCAGGTGCCAATGAACCTGCTTGACACAAATGAAACAGCAGCGTATTGCGATAACGGTATCTGGGGAAGCAAGGCAATTAAAGAAGCGCAACTGTTCGGCAACGTGCATGTAGCCTGTTCATCAAAAGACAGAAACCATACATATATTCCGAGAGAATTATCTGTTCCGCAACATTCAAAATATCTTCATTACACAACCAATAATACGGTTGAAGGAACGCAATGGCAATTCATTCCTGAAGCGAATGTGCCGCTGGTTGCGGATATGAGCAGCGATATATTCAGCCGTGAATTTCCATTCTCAAAATTTTCGCTGATATATGCAGGCGCTCAAAAAAATGCAGGCGCAGCAGGTGTAACTATTTTGATTGTAAAAAAAGATATGTTGGGAAAAATACAGCGTAAGATTCCGCCGATAATGGATTACACAAAACACATTGAAGCAAATTCATTATTAAATACACCGCCTGTATTTGCTGTTTATGTAAGCATGCTTACATTGCGATGGGTAAAAAAAGAAGGCGGTCTTGCAGAGATGGAAAGAAGAACAAATGAACGTGCAGATTTGTTTTACAACACACTTGATTCATTGAATGCATTCATTGGTAAAACAGATAAGCGCGACAGAAGTTTAATGAACGCAACCTTTACTACACAAAATCCTGAACTTGAAACATTATTCCTGGATGAATGTAAACAAAACGGAATGGTTGGCGTAAAAGGCCACAGAAGTGTTGGAGGTTTACGTGTATCAATGTACAACGCTTTGCCTTTAAGCAGCGTAAAAGTTTTATGCGACCTGATGAAGGATTTCGACAGAAGGCATGGATAACAGGAATCAAAAAAAGACAGTACAATAATTAAAAAATTAAATTGAGGCTAACAGAATCTGATGGCAATTATAAAACCTTTTAAAGCTCTACGACCACAAGCGCAATTTGCAAAACAAGTTGCAAGCAAACCTTATGATGTATTAACCAGCGCTGAAGCAAAAATTGAAGCGCAGGGTAATTCCGCTACTTTTTTGCACATAACAAAGAGTGAAATTGATCTTCCAGAAAGTACTGATATACACAGCGCGCAGGTTTATGTGAAAGCAAAAGAAAACCTGGATGCTTTTGTCAAGCGCGATATACTTTTCGCTGAAAATAAAGAATGCCTTTATATCTATCGCTTGGTTATGAACGGCAGAAGCCAGGTTGGACTTGTAGCGTTAAGCAGCATTGATGATTATGAAAATAACATCATCAAAAAACATGAATTAACAAGGCCTGATAAAGAATTGGATCGCATCAATCATATCAAAACAACAGGTGCTCAGACAGGCAATGTTTTTCTCGCGTATCAAAACAATGATGTGTTAGATGCATTGATTGAAAAATCGATAAAGACAAAAACAGCAGTATACGAGTTCATTGCTGATGATGGCGTGTCTCATACATTGTGGATCGTGAATGATGATAAAGTGATCAAACAAATTCTTGATATTTTTCAAACGCAGATCAAGTTCACTTACATAGCTGACGGACATCACCGTGCTGCATCAGCAGCTAAAGTGCGCCAGTCGTTAGGCAATAAAAAAACTGAAGGCGCAGATTATTTTCTTACCACGTTATTTCCTGCCAGTCAATTGCAGATAATGGATTATAACCGTGTTGTAAAAACGCTCAATGGTTTAAGCGAAGAAGATTTTTTGAATGCATTGAAAAATGATTTCACTGTAGAAGTACAATCCTCTGCATACAAACCGGAAGCGCCACACACGTTCGGGTTATACCTTAACAACAAATGGTATAAGCTTACATCAAAAGAAGGAACGTATTCAAATGATCCGATTGGTGTGCTTGATGTAACCATTTTACAGAATAATGTGCTGGCAAAATATTTAAATATTCACGATCAGCGCACTGATAAAAACATAGACTTCATTGGTGGCATACGCGGATTGAATGAGCTGGAAAAAAGAGTGAACAGCGGCGAATGGGCAATGGCTTTCAGTTTGTATCCAGTATCCATTCAGCAATTGTTTGATATTGCAGACAGCGGTAATATTATGCCTCCTAAAAGCACATGGTTTGAACCGAAATTGAGGGACGGGCTTGTTACGCATCTGATATATGAATAACAATTTTAACGGGCGCTTTATATTAACAGGCATGATATTTTATAACTTATCCTCAACCGATAAATAAAGGCAGGATGCACAAAATATTTTTACTCTCTGTTTTATTATGCGCTGCGCAGTTATTACATGCACAGGAAACAGTTGAATCAATTCGTAAGCAGGCAAGTTCAACTGCGCAGCAACAGGATTTTACCGGCGCTGTCCAGATCCTTGAACAAGGCATGCAACAATATCCCGATAATCTTGACCTGCTGAAAGATGAAGCTTACATTTCTTACCTCGGCAGAGATTACCAGAAATCATTAGACATTGGAAAGAAAATTACAGAACGCCAGGATGCTGATGTGCAGTGTTTCCAGATAATGGGGTTGTCGTTAAAGGCTATTGCTGATTATAAAAATGCGGATAAAATGTATAAAGCTGCATTGAAGAAATTTCCAAAAAGCGGCGTGTTGTACAGTGAATACGGCGATATGCTTACACAATACGACAACAAACGTGGAGCAATTGAACAATGGGAAAAAGGTATTTCTGTTGACGCCAATTACAGCAGCAATTATTATTATGCTGCGAAATATTATGCAGATGCAAACAATGTTTTCTGGAGCAGTATATATGGTGAAATATTTGTAAACCTTGAAAGCCTTTCGCAACGAACAACCGAAATAAAAAAATTGTTGTTGCAGAATTACAGTAACCTGTTAGGCGACAAATCAAATCTTGCGAACTTAAAAAGCAATGGTAACGATTTTGAAAAAGCAGTTGCTGCCTCTATGCTGAATGCAATGGAGCCGTCAATAGGTAATGTTTCTCCTGAAATGATCACTTCTTTTCGTGCAAGATTTTTATTGAACTGGGCAAACGCTGCTGCAACCTCTTATCCTTATCGCTTATTTGATTTTCATCTGCAGCTTATGCGCGATGGGTTGTTTGATGCATACAATCAATGGCTATTCGGACCTATCATCAACAAAAATAAATTTGATAACTGGGTGTACACACACGATGAAGAAATGCAAAACTTCACGCAGTATCAAAAGAATGTTCTGTTTAAAATGCCGCCCGAACAATATTACGGGCATGTGAATTAAGCGAATAAGTTTGTATCAATTCCCTTTAAGGAAACGTCGAATGTTTAGGAGTCGTCATTTCGACGTTAGGAGAAATCTCCCGAAATTAAAATCAGTAAAAAATTCATGAGACCTCTCCTCACGTCGAGGTGACGTCTTAAATTTTAAAAGTATAATTCTTATCTCAAAACCATGTTAAATAATCAGCAATCATCACACGGCAATCAACTGGTTCATTTGTACCAAACGGTGATATATACCTTCTGCAAGCATTAATGATTCATGCGTGCCGCGCTCTGCGATCTCGCCTTTCTGCAATACAATAATTTCATCAGCGTGACGAATAGTTGAAAGCCTGTGTGCAATAACAATAGAAGTTCTGTTCTGCATCATATTATTGATCGCATCCTGCACCAGCTTCTCACTTTCTGTATCAAGAGAAGATGTGGCTTCATCCAAAATTAATATCGGAGGGTTTTTTAATATCGCCCTTGCAATCGTTAAACGTTGCCTTTCTCCGCCACTCAGTTTCATACCACGGTCACCGATGTTCGTATCAAACGCATCGTCTTTCTGCATGATAAAATTGTACGCATTTGCAACACGTGCTGCATGTTCAATGTTATCAGCGCTTGCATTCTGTTCACCTAAAGCAATGTTGTTTGCAATGGTATCATTAAACAAAATCGGCTCCTGTGTTACAATGCTTATTTGATCACGCAAACTTTTTAAAGAGTAATCTTTTATATTGATTCCATCCACCAAAATCTCACCATCACTTACATCATGAAAGCGCGGAATAAGATCAGCCAACGTACTTTTCCCGGCACCGGAAGCGCCAACCAATGCAATGGTTTTTCCTTTTTCAATCTTAAGGTTTATATCTTTTAATATAGTTACATCTTCATACCTGAAGCTTACGTTTTTGAATTCAATATTGTGCTCAAACTGCTGCAATTGTTTACCATTGGGATTATCATCAACCGTATTGGTTGCCTGCAGCACTTCTTCAATACGCACAATAGCAGCGCTGCCTTTTTGCATATTGCTGAACGAGGTAGACAAAGATTTTGCGGGAGTAATAATATTATAAAACAAGCCAAGATAACCTAACAGAACAGATGCTTCCAACGGAATTCTTCCTGTTAATATACCGCTGCCGCCATACCATAAAATGATGGCAAACATCATTACGCCCAACAATTCACTCACAGGTGAAGCAAGGTCTCTTCTGTAACCAATATGATTTTTTGCATGCAGTAATTCATCATTCACTTTTAAAAATCTTGACCGTAATAAACCTTCTGCATTGAATGCTTTTATCACGCGCAACCCGCTTAATGTTTCATCCAAAATTGAAACGCCTTCTCCGTATTTAACAGCCGCTTTATTCGATTGCTTTTTTAATGATCTTGATATTCTCCCGATAACAAAACCCATTATCGGTATTAATATGATAAGAAACATTGTGAGTTGCGGACTCATGTAAAACAGGAAACCAATATTTAAAATGATAGTGAGCGGATCGCGGATCCATCCTTCCAATACACCCACAACAGAGTTCTCCACTTCGGTAACATCGTTAGTGATACGGCTGATGATATCGCCTTTTCTTTTCTCAGTAAAATAACCAATAGGTAATTGCAGCACTTTATTGTACAGCTCAACTCTTAACTGGTTTACGATCCTGTTCTTTAACGGATTCAACACGTACGATGCGAGATACAAAAAGAGATTTTTAAGAAAGATTGATATAACAATAAAAATACAGATCAGCATTAATGTATTCAGCTTGCCGCTATGTTCGATGGAATTCACCAGTATATTTCTTACAAAACTTACAACAGGGTTTCCTGATTGTTGTGTAAGAGCGCCCAACGATGAGGAGCCTGTATTAAAGATCAATTCCAGGAAAGGAATCAACATGCCTATTGATACAATGGAAAAAATGATAGACAGAACTGTACAAAAGAAATAAAGAATTATTTGCGGAATATAGTTTTTAAGATAAGCAAAGATCCTTGCGTATTTTTTCATCTAACTAAATTGTTTAAACCAACTGCGGTATAGGGTATTTGTTTTGTTATAAATTAAAAGTGCAAATACAAATAGTTTAAATCACACTAATTTTACAACAAAGGTAATAGTATGGAAGAAGGTAAACGACAAAAACAGGTGGCTGCGGTAATTTCAGAAGAGCTGAACGATATTTTCAGAAGGCTTAACCTTAACATGATCGATGGTGGAATGGTTTCCATTTCATCTGTAAAACTTACACCTGATCTGCTTGAATCAAGAATATATGTAAGCATGTATAAAGTGCAGGATGAAAATGCTGCGTTAAAAAAAATAGAATACAATTCGTGGGAAATAAAAAAAGAGCTGGCAAGCCGCATAAAGAACCAGGTAAGGCGAATGCCCATTTTAAAATTTTATTTAGATGATACGCTTGACCACGTTTTTAAAATGGAAGAACTCTTTAAACAGATAAACGAAGAACAAAGACCCCCAACCCCTGAAGGGGAGTAATAAATAGAATATTTTTTAAGCAACTTTTGAAACATTGAAACTTATAAACTATTGAACTTTCTCTTCGCCTGGCGCTATTTCAAATCAAAAAAATCTACCAACGCAATCAATATTATTGCATGGATAAGCATGATCGCAATAATGGTAAGCACTGCCGCTTTAATTATTGTATTAAGTGTGTTCAACGGCTTTGAATCGTTGGTAAAAAACTTATACGGCGATTTTTATGCTGACATCAACATTGCGCCAAAAGAAAAAAAATTCTTTACAGCAGATGAAGCTTTTGTAAAAAAGATACAGGCTGTTGATGGCATAAAAGCAATGAGTTTTATTGCAGAAGAAAAAGCAGTGCTTGTAAACGGCGATTATAAAACCATTGTTACATTAAGAGGCGTTGATAAAAATTATAACGCTGTAAACAAGTTATCGAACTACATAACCGATGGTAAATATGATCTTGGCACAACCGATGCACCCGCTATTGTAGCAGGCTCCGGTATTGCAAATGCTGTTGGTGCAGATCCTTCATCGCCATTATCCGATCTTATGATCTATTTGCCTAACCGCAAGGCAAAGAATTTTAACAGCGCAGATGCTATGCATTCTTTCCAGGTAAAACCTGCAGCAATATTTTCTGTGCAGCAGGATTTTGATGATAAGTATGGATTTACCAATCTCGCGTTCATGCAGTACATGCTTGATCTGAATGTTGATGAATATTCAGGTATTGATATAGCAGTGAAAGATCCGGATGATGTAAGCAGTATACAAAAGCAGATACAAAAGATTATTGGCGATAATTACCTCGTACAAACAAGCTATGAACAAAATCAAAGTTTGTTTACCATAATGCAGATTGAGAAATGGGTTATCTATGGCATTCTTTCTTTGATATTATTAGTGGCTGCATTTAATATGATCGGCGCGCTTACCATGTTAGTAATGGAGAAAGAAAAAGATATTGCTGTGCTGAAAGCAATGGGCGCTTCTGAAAAACGTATTCAAAATATTTTTTTAAGTGAAGGGTTTTTGCTCGCAGGATTTGGTGGCATCTTAGGAATGGGCATTGCCTTTATTGTCTGCTGGCTGCAATTAAAATTCAAGCTGATCAAACTGCAGGGCGGCACTTTTATTATTGATTATTATCCCGTAAAAATGGTGGCGCAGGATTTTGTATTGGTTAGTTTAACAGTTTTAATTATAGCTGTTATTGCTTCATGGCTGCCTGCTAAAAAAGCTGCCGACCAGTTTTATTCATTAAAGAGCTGACAATAAAAAAGGGTGTGTAAAAACACATCCCGCTTTGCTTGTATTATGATAATTAAAACTTAGATCTTTATCTTGGCCGTTACATAAAATGTTCTTCCGTCAGCCGGCAAAATTCCCGGGCCGGGATACATTGTAATTCTCCTGTTGAAATACTTTTCATTGGTGAAATTATTAACGCCCGCAGCAAGCCCAACCTGTTTCATCATTTGCCAGTTGAAGCTCCAGTCCCACACATGGTACGCAGGAATTAAACCTGTAACACCGTCTGTGCTGCTAACCGTGTTTAATGCATCATTATAACATTTGCCGGTATAGCTGTATTGAAAACTTGTGTTCATGTTCTTATATTGAAAAGTAAGGCCCGCTTTTTCAATCCAGTCAGGGGAATTCTCAACATAATTTCCCTTGATGTTTGTATTTACCCCCGCTTTATTTATTTCACCACTTGTATAACGCGCATGGTTATACGCAAGCGAATTAAACACTGAAACAAATGTAGTATACCCTTGACTCCACACGATCATTTCTGTGTAAGCCTCCACACCTTTTGCAACGGAATTGCCAATGTTTGTTGTGAGCAGATGCGTTGCATTATCAGTTCCTTTAAATGATAACAACCCAACACGATTGCCATAAAACAAATAATAAGGGTTGATATCAAAACGAAACACTTTATTGATGCTTCCACGTATACCCATGTCAACATCATAACCTTTACTGTCTTTTAAATTCGGATCAATTTTATCCAACTGTGTTGCCGGCGTAATATTCGCATACAAATAAGGGCGGTAAGCCTGCGAAACATTTGCATACAACTGTACTGTTTTTGAAGTTTGATATTGCAATCCCAAACCTGCCAATGGAAAGCTTCTTTTTTGTTTGTAATCAACTTTGCTTGTTGCATTATTGATCACTCCATCCATTGATGAGTTGATAAATTCATAACGAATGCCCGGAACTATCAAAAGGTTTTTTGTAACTGTAAAAATATTTTCAACAAAAGCGGCATAGTTAACAGTGTTCAGGTTAAGGTTAATCCCATAATCTTTTGTAAGAGACAGATCGAAATCGCTGCCTGTTGTGCCAACACCTTTTTGTTTGCGCTTTGTATCTTCTGTAGAATAACGCAAGCCTGCAGATAACGTGCTTACATGATTGCCCATGTTATAATTGTGTAACAATCTTGCTTCTGTTGTAAAGCCACTGTAATAATCCCTGTCAACCTGCCGTGGATTGTATGAACCAATAGCCGTGTTGAATGTATCTTTTATGTTTGGCGGATTGATAAACTGCACGCTGTTGCGCTGGCCAATCACCATGTGCGATTCAACCTGCAAATGTGTTTGTGCAGACAAATTGTAATTGAATACGATCGCAGGGATATTTATTTCAGGCTGAAAATAATTTCTTGTGCGTGTTGCCTGTTGGCTGTTTGCATTGAATTGCGCGTCATCCAAGCCACCTGCTATTTGCTGCACATAATCCATTCTTGAAAACTGGAATGCTATGCTGCCTTTGCGGTTGAAATTGTACTGAAAGTTTATATGGCAAGCATGGTAATTAAATTTCGCAGCATCACGCCAGCCATCGCCGCTGCGGTAATCATAATAGCCGTAATAAGTTACTTTGCCTGATGTACCGCCAACAGCATTATACGAATTGAAAAAGTTATAAGCCCCTGCTGTCTGATCACTTTCTATTGTAATTGGTTTTGAGCTATCGCCCTGCTTTAAAATAAAATTCATCATGCCGCCAAATTGCGGGCCAAACTGCAATGCAGAAGAACCACGCAGGTATTGCACTTCCTGTATAGCTTCCATCGGAATGTTATAATGATCTTCGGGATAACCAAAAATATCAGAGTTGGTAACGTAACCATTCTGGCGCATATTCATTTCAATGCAACGATGCGCATCCGTGCCGCGCGTTCCTAAGTTTAACTGCGTGCCTGCGCCATCCATCTCCCACATTCTTAATCCCGGAATTTTTGCAAATGCAGTACGTTGCACATTGGCAGCAAGATTGCCTTCCATCGTTGCCTCGTACAACACATTTGTTTTCTTGCCTGCAAAAACATTTACGCCATCTGTTGCAGCCAGGTAATAATTGCTTTTAAGAATGGTGTTTACAGTAACTGTATCAAGTAGTTTAGTTGGAATAGAATCTTTCTGCGCATTTGCAACAATGCCTGAGCCCATCAACACAGAAAATAAAATGCCTTTGTATTTCATACCAGATCAAAACTTTTATCAGTGTAATCAATCAGGTGACATAACTAATGCGAAAGCATAGCTGCCGGTCCATTTTCATTTTTTATAAAAGAATAACGTTTAGATGTATCTGTTAAAAACCATAAAGCGAGTATGGCACCATAGCTTCCGCCGCGTTCGATGAACTCGAACAATTCCCAATGCGGGTAGAATAGTTCGCTGGTGATTTTCCAGGTAAAAAACACGAGCAATACTGAATGCACCGGTTTTATTAATATTGAAACTGCTGCCAATATTTCGAGAGAACCTGTTATGCGTGCAACTTCAAGCGTGTTTGAAAACCCTAAAGACTTGTATTGATCAAGCAGTGATTGTTTACCGAGAATGTTCAACCATCCATGGCCCAGCAACAATAAAAAAACTACAACACGCAAACACCATGTAACGCGCTTAATATTTGCTTCACTAAAATTAATGTCGCTTACTTTAACAGGTTTGAGCCATTTATTTGTTTTAGTATATGTAAGTAATAATAAAACAAGCGGTGCGCCATAGTTGCCTGCGCGTTCAACCAGCTCTGCAAAAGGTTCACCGGATAAAGGCCTTAGTGTTGCTGTTATAAAACCCCACACTACCAACCATCCGAAAACAATTCTTAATGGGTAGAATAAGATCAGCAGGCCCATGCATATATCTATTGTTCCAACGTAAGGCATTAATGTATAAGCCATATCATGGCCAATACCAAACACAGCAAAATAGTTACACCATACTGCTTTTGTAATAATACCAAATGCGCCATGACCAATAAAACACATGGCACTTGCAATGCGCAGGGTATAATAAATTTTGTTTTCTGTTGCTGCCTTCTTCATCACTGAAAAAAATTTATTTACTAATTTGTTTTGCAGTTTCTTTTTTTGCTGACATTAATTTATCCATTACAAGATCACCGATCCTGATGCCCTCACTCCTGCCTTCAACGATGGCTTTATAGTAATGAATGCCACCATAAAAACGGCTCAAAGAAACATCCCACGTACACTGTGTCATTGATGTAAAACTCCTGTCTTTAAAACCCCAGTCTCTTTCAGATGAATCTGTAAATGAAATATTATCGCCATATACTCTTGACAGAACCTGGCCGGCAGCTGAGGATATCACGGAGTGGCCGCTGATATATTCAGGGAAAGGAGGTGTTTGCAAAAACGGTTTCCAGTTTGGATCGATGTATAAGTTGATATATGTTTCCGGCCTTATCATATCATAATAATACTTGTAATACCAGCACGCAATAAAACCATCAAACATTGCTATAGAAGGGCCGGTATAATTAAACACAGTCTGATACCAGTCGGCATTTTTATCCTTGCTGATCGTTCCTATAATTTCCATCCAATGCCCCGGAGGTGTCATTGCTTTTGTTGCAAACATTACATGCCCTTCCTGGTGCATTTTAAATGCGTTGCAATCCCAGAAATTTGATTGCCATTGCTGGTCAGCGGTTAAAGCATTTACAGTATCATATACCTGCTTTGCCATTTTATAAAATTCACTTGTTGAATCTTTACTGAAGGGCGGAGGAGGATTGATTGAAAACATGCTGGCAGAATCTAAAGCCAGCGTGCGTATTGTCATCCATTTTGGTTCAACTGCGTCAAAATATCCCGGCGGTGTTGGTGACCAGTGGCCATCTAAACCAGTAACCGTAAATTTTGATCCGCGCGTTTTGCCATAGTTATCTTTTTTTGCCCATGCTAATATTGAATCAGCCACACGTGCTCCAAAGTTTACTGAGCTGTCAAACATTTCCGTTGTCATGTTTGTATTCTTCGCAAGCGCTTTAATTGAAGCAATCAGCGAATCCATTTTGGCTTCAGAAAAAGTAAGCGTTTTACCCACTTTTGTCATTGCAATGATGGATGC
>JABDFS010000049.1 GCA_013286425.1 Bacteroidota bacterium | reverse complement strand
ACCTGCCCGGCATTAATTCAATGGGGCTCTAAAGATGAGCAGGTATCAAGAGAAGAAACAGAAACGCTCTATCACAATCTTGGCTCAACAAAGAAGAAACTCATTGTTTATCCCGGCGCCCGTCATGAAAATCTTTTGCTTCATAATTCAACGTTGTGGGAAAGCAGCGTAAGCAATTTTCTTAACGCATCAGCAATGACCCAAAGCCCAGTAAATAAGCAGGAAAACCACAACAGTTCCAAGGCAACCACCACCCCATCTGTAAGCTCCATATCCGGCAATTAAAGTTCTTAACCAATCGCGCATAGTTTTAAAGTTTTACGAAAGTTATTAAAAAATTATGCCATTTATTTTATCATCGAAACAACCCGATGATCATTGCTGCATTTTTCGGGTAATTATATAGCCTGTAAAAAATTGTTCTTCCTATCTTTCAGGCTAATAATTCCCGCACATGAAAAAAATTGCTTTTGTCATTTTTCTTTTTGCCTGTTATTCGATCAATGCGCAACAATACACACCAACGCAACAAAATCTTGACGCACGCGAATGGTTTCAGGATGCAAAGTTTGGATTGTTCATTCATTGGGGGCCATTTAGTATCCCGGGTGACGGAGAATGGGTGATGCAAACGCGCAACATAACTGTAAAAAATTATACAAGGCTGATGGATTTTTTTAACCCGATCAATTTTGATGCAGCACAATGGGTGAGTATGGCAAAGAATGCAGGCATGAATTATATCACGTTGATTACGCGTCATCATGATGGGTTTAGTATGTGGGACACAAAAGCATCAGACTTCAACATTATGAATACGCCTTATCACAAAGACATTGTAAAGATGATGGCGGATGAATGTCATAAGCAGGGCATAAAACTTTTTTTATATTATTCATTGCTTGACTGGCGAAGAGATGATTACAGTTACTGGACAGGCAGAACAGGCCACGGCACTGGCCGCACTGAGCATGGTGATTGGAACAATTATATTGCTTTTATGAAACAACAGCTTACTGAACTGCTTACTAATTATGGTGAGATCGGAGGCATTTGGTTTGACGGCTATTGGGACCAGTTAAGCAGCGATACAGACAAAACAGCAAAGCCGAATGTTGATTGGCACTTAGATGAAATTTATGCGCTGATACATAAACTACAGCCTCAGTGTTTAGTCGGTAACAATCATCACATGCAGCCTTTGCCCGGAGAAGATTTCCAGATGTTTGAGAAAGATTTACCAGGCGGCAATACAACAGGTTTTGGTGGAGCGAAAGCATCAGTACTTCCGCTTGAAACCTGCGAAACCATTAATAATTCATGGGGATTTAATATTACAGACACAACTTATAAAACAACAAAGCAGCTTGTTGAGTATTTAGTGCGTGCATCAGGTTTTGGTGCAAACTTTTTGTTGAACATTGGGCCAATGCCTAATGGAAAAGTACAGCCTGAATTCCAGGAACGTTTGGCATACATGGGTAACTGGTTGCACACTTATGGAGAAAGTATTTACAATACCAAAGGTGGTTATATACGTCCTCAAAGCTGGGGATGCATCACACAAAAAAATGACACCATGTTTGTACATGTATTCGATAAAAATGCAACAACGGTCTCTCTTGAAAATTTCCCTTATAAAAAAATTACAAAGGCTTACCTGTTAAAAGACAATTCTGTTGTGCAGCAACAATTGCAAAAAGGCACGCTTGCTATTCAACCAATAAAAACAAACAATGACGAACCAGATGAAGTAATTGTTCTTGTTTGCAAACAATAATTTTTTTGCGTGAAATAATTAGAGCTTGGTATAATTGTTTCCAAATTTCATAACATCTTTTATTATGTATCGTGCATAATTTTGATGGATGTTTTATACCGCGCGCATACCATCATGGTTTATCAAATTAAACAGTTCGCTGGTGTGGAGCATTCCTGCAACAGAAAAAGAATTGTATCTCACTTTTGATGATGGGCCGCATGAAACTGCAACGCCATTTGTGCTTGATCGGCTAAAAGAATTTAATGCAAAAGCAACATTTTTTTGTTTGGGAAAAAACGTAAAAGCTTATCCAAAAATTTATGAACGGATATTAGATGAAGGCCACAAGCCAGGCAATCATACATTCCATCATCTTGACGGATGGAAAACAAAAAACAATCTTTATGCGAGCGATATTGCGGAAGCAGCAAAATATATTGATTCAAAATTATTCAGGCCACCTTATGGAAAAATTTCACCATTTGTTTCAAAGCTGCTGCGCAATAAGCTTAATTATAAAATAATCATGTGGCATATTTTAAGTGCAGACTTTGATATAAAAATATCACCGCAGAAATGCTTGGAAAATGTATTGCTGAATGCAACACGTGGTTCTATCATTGTATTTCACGACAGTACAAAAGCCTTCGAAAGAATGCAGTTTGCTTTACCGAAAGTTTTAAAACATTTTGCTGAAGATGGATACACTTTCAAAGCGCTGAAATAAAAAAGGCTAAGGTGGAAACCTCAGCCCGTTTTTAATCCGTACCCTATGAAAACTTTGCCAAAAGTAAGAGAATTATTTATTTAAAAATCAAAAAAAATATTTTGCACTTTATTGACACTCATTGCCACTTGTATCTGCCTGAATTCAGCAACGATATTGAGGAGATTTTTTTGCGTGCTAAAGCCGCGGGTGTTGAAAAATTTTATCTTCCTGCAATTGACAGTTCTATGACAGAAGCTTTGCTTGCAATGGAAAAAAATTATCCTGGAAAATGCATTGCAATGTCAGGTTTGCATCCTTGTTCAGTAAATGAAAACTTTGAGTTAGAATTAGATTACATATATCATCAAATTAAGTTGCGACGATTTGCAGCGATCGGAGAAATTGGTCTTGATTTTTACTGGAGCACTCAATTTGTAAATGAACAATACCAGGCGTTTGAAAAACAAATGCAGTGGGCATTGCAAAAAAACATGCCGATAGTTATTCATACACGTAATGCCATGCAGGAAACTATTGATTTTGTTAAACCTTTTTCGGCCAAAGGTTTAACAGGAATTTTTCATTGTTTTGGCGGTAGTTATCAGGACGCAGTACAAATTATTGATATGGGGTTTTTCTTAGGTACCGGAGGTGTACTTACTTATAAAAAATCAGGTCTTGATAAGGTATTAAAAAAAATAGATCTAAGCCATATCGTACTTGAAACAGACGCTCCGTATTTAACGCCTGTGCCTTTCAGAGGAAAGCGGAATGAAAGTAGTTATATAAAAATTATTGCGGAAAAATTAGCATTAGTAAAAGATGTTACTGTTGAAGAAGTAGCTGCAATAACTACAGCAAATGCAGAAAAAATTTTCAATACATAAAAAGCGGTTATTTTTGCCGCCCTTGTTTTTTGGGAGAGTTGTCCGAGTGGTTGAAGGAGCACGCCTGGAAAGTGTGTATACCTCTAAAGGGTATCGAGGGTTCGAATCCCTCACTCTCCGCTGAAAAGCCTTATCAATTCCTGCTACAATCATTGTAGCCATCTGTTATTACCATCACTTTATAATTTCTTTTCCTGCTTTAAAAATAAAATTCAAACCCGCAATTGAACATTATAAAAATTTACCTGTAAAACGCAGAATCAATATCAAACATTAAAAAATTTAACTAAGTGATATAATGATGTTGTGAATCTTACTCAAAGGTTGGGGAAATATATGCCTTACATACACCTTTAATTTATGCTTATACAAATAACTACATGAAACCCAATTAAAACAAGATAGCATCATTTTAATACGTTTACTTGGCGAAATTTTTTTCACTTAATAAAATTTAATTGGAGTAAATGCTGCAGATGTAAAACAGTTATTACAGGGTTCGAAATAACTTTTGAAGGAGTAACACTAATAAAACCTATAACCATGAAAAAGCGGATAGCATTTGTAAGTGAACATGCATCTCCGCTTGCAATGTTAGGAGGTGCAGACAATGGTGGTTAGAATGTATATATGGCCGAGTTAAGCAAAGAAATTGTACGCAAAAGTTATGAAATTGATATATATACAAGAAGGGATAATAAAAAATTGCAAGAGATAATAGACTAGCATCCAGGTGTAAGAATTATTCATGTAAATGCAGGCCTTCCGATATTCATAGAAAAGGAAAAGCTGTTACCATACATGAAAGAATTTACTAAGAATATGTTGTCTTTTATCAGTCAGCACAACATACAATATGATCTTTTGCACGCACATTTTTTATGTCAGCACTTGTTGCATCCAACATAAAAAAAGAATTGAAAATACCTTACGTGGTAACTTTTCATACATTCGGTTTAGTAAGATTAGCGCATCAAGAAGATATGGATAAATTTTCTTCCCAGCGTTTTGATATTGAGCGAATGATTGTAAAAGATGCTGATCTTATTATTGCTGAATGCCCGCAGGATAAAGAAGACCTCGTTCAATATTATAATGCGGAACGATCCTCGATTTCTATTGCTCTCTGTGAATTTAATCCGAACGAATTTTATGTTATTGATAAAAAAATTGCAAGGCAGACAGTTCATTTAAATCCGCATGAAAATATTTTGCTCTACCTGGGCAGAATTGTTCCCGGAAGATGTTGATAATATAATCCGTTCATCAAGTAAGTTGAATGGCAGTTTAAAAAATACATGGTTGCTTGTAGTTGGCGGCGAAAGTGATGAACCTGATGAAAAACGTACACCCGAAATAGGAAGGCTGAAACAAATTGCAATTAAAACAGATGTTCAAGCGCATATAACTTTCACAGGAAGAAAAGACAGGAACATAATTAAATACTTTTATGCTGCTGCTGATTATTCATTACTACACCATGGTATGAATCTTTTGGCCTTACACCACTTGAAGCAATGGCATGCGGCACACCTGTAATTGGTGCTGATGTAGGCGGTATAAAATAGAGTGTCCACAATAATAAGACAGGTTTTCTTGTTCCGCCAAATGATCCTGCAGCGCTTGCTGAAAAAATAGAACAACTTTTATACAACCCGGCATTGCGTTCAACCATGCAGAAGAATTCAGTACATCATGTTCATAAATTTTTTACATGGTCAAAGGTGGCCAACATGATAAAGCCTTATTGCAATGGTTATGGATGGCAGGTGCAGCATTGCAGCATCAGAATCAATTTCAGGCAACCGATATATTGTGTGGCAAAATTTGTCTGGAATTAAATGGCAATCCTGATTATCTTGACATCATCGGTTTAAATTATTACTACAATAACCAATGGCTAAATGGCACAACTAATTTTTTAGTTTGGAAGGATGAACCAAAAGATAATCGCTGGCGGCCGCTCAGCAGTTTAATTGCTGAAGTGTATAAACGATACAAAAAACCGATTGTAATTAAAAAACAAGTCACCTAAAAGAAGACAGGCCGTTATGGATGACAGATATCACAAAACAATTGGTAACTATTTTAAATAACAATATTCCGTTACTGGGTGTTGCATTTATCCCATTATTGACAGGCCTGATTAGGATGATTTGGTTACCTGGCATAAAGCAGGTTTATGGGATGTTGAAAATATAAATGGCATTTTAAAACGTATGTTATGTGAACCATATGCAAAAGCATTTCTTCAATCGCAACAGGTCTTAAAAAACAATTTTATTGTTCGGAAGACAACAGAAAAGGTATTGATGGAAAATTTTCTTTAGCCCGTTCCTTATGAATTTTACTATTATTTTTTTCTGCCGAAAATCGCTACCAAAACAATAATAATTATTACAGCGATCGTTAATCCGATCCAAACACCGGCAGAAAAAATATCACCTATAGCCTGGCAGGAGCTTACAAGAAAAAATAGCGGTACGAATGCTAAAATCTTTTTTGTATTGATCATATTTTTGAAATTTGTTTTTTTGTAATAACACACTTAATTAAACCAATGCTTTCCCTCATTGTAATCATACTTTTGAGCACTGCCTTTTGCTGTTCAATAGCAACTGCAACTGTTTCCATAAATCATAGAATTTTATAAACCGCAAGTTCATTCGCCGCAAACAACCTTGTACAATTGCATATTTTATGCCACTGCCTTTCACAGCAAGATTTAATTACGCTTTTCGGTTTCCATATTTTCATCTTAGAAATAACATTAAAGTGTTAACCAGGAAAGAAAAACTATTCGTATATATTATTGGCCGATCTTTTTTTAGATAACCGTAAACGACCCATAACGCGGTGCCAACCATTAGCAGGATAAGCATGAAGGTTGAAAGATCTTCTGCCTTTTTGGTTTTTATTGTTTTAATCACCTGTGGCATTGTTGATACAGATGTTAATACACCCGCTGAAACACCTAATACGACTATTGATAGACTCAATGCTTTAAAATTTTATAATCTACCAGGTAATTGTTTTTACAATAATTTTAAAGGTTTAGGATCGAACTTGTAATTGTGTTCAGTATAATTATCGCAGCTTTTAAGTATAACTGCGTTATTATATCTTAAGAATACAAACAAAAAATTATGAAATAAGATCGGTTATTTATTTGCAGAAGTGCTGCTTAATTTGAAGCGTTATGATTGTTTACTTCCGTAATATATCTTTTACAAAGCCTGTGCCTGCATTTAATCTTTTTGAAAAAACTTTTATGATGCATAAAATTTATTTTTTCTTTTTCCACAGGCTCTTTATAATTTTTTTAGGTGAAAGCAGTATAACTTCTTTCTTTTCGCGGTGCTTACATTTATAAAAAGATCGCATCTTTTTTATTTTCTTCCGTTGTTATTTACGGCTATAAACGTTTTATCGCAAACAGCAACGCCCTTACATTTTAAAGCCATAACTATTAACGATGGTTTATCGCAGGGGTTTATCAGCGGCATTACCCAGGATAAACAGGGTTTCATGTGGTTTGCTACCAGCGATGGCCTGAATAAATATGACGGTTATACTTTCACTATATATCATCACGATCCTGATGATTCAGCTTCTATCGGCAGTGATGATCTTACTTATGTTTTTGAAGATTCAAAGCAAAGATTATGGATCGGTACACGCAATAACGGCCTTGATTATTTCGATCGGCAAACCAATACTTTTTATCATTTCCATCACACTAATATTAAAAGTCTTATATCAGATAAAATATCTTTTATAAATGAAGATAAAAGCGGCGATCTGTGGATCAATACAGACCAGGGCATTGATAGAATGGAAATGTTACCTGCGAAAAAACAATCATCAACACATAACTTTTTTGATGAGTACAACATGCGGTTTACGCACATGAAAGCAGATAATAATATTATTGAAAAAAACAGCAATGGCATGATACACGGCGGTATTTATACAGACATTCGCGGCCATACATTTCTTTCAACCAGCAACAGAATTTATGAACTCATTTTTAATTCAAACAATACTTACAGTTTTACTAAGCGATTTGAAATTTCTGTAAAAGATTCAAATTTTATTTCGGGCATGCTTGAAGATACTGCCAGTTATAGCTTGTTTATGAATGGCGAAGAAATTACAAGATTTCCTGGTTATGATTTTAATCTTCCACATGCTGTTTATGAATATGAAAACCATAGTCCGGGGCATGTTTGGCTGATTGATAAAAACCAAATGATATGGGCAACAGAAGGCAAAGGCATTAAGCGTATTCATATTCCGGATAACGAACAATGGGATTATGTTCCTGCAGATTCATCGCAGGCTATTCCGCTTTCAACAACAACCTGTATGTTTTCTGACAGGCAGGGAATTTTGTGGATTGGAACAGGTGGTTATGGCATTTTAAAATATGATCCGGAAACGGAACGCTTTCATCATATTCTTCCTGATACAAAATATTACCAGATACTCGAAACAAAACCAGGCGAGATCATCACCAATAGTTTTGAAAAAATTGAATTGAGTAAAGATCATCCGCCGGAATTTCAGAACGATGCTTTCATAAAATTTTTGCAGCAAAAATTTTTAAACAGCAACATAATTTTTTTCTCAAAAGATACATCAGGCAATTTATGGGTGCCTGATGGCAACCGCATTTATTATTATAATCTTCAAACAAAAGAGAAGCGTGTGTATGATATTGTATTTGATAAAAACCAGGGTCCTGTTTACCCTTTATTTACTGATAAAACAAACAAACTATGGTTTGGATTGAAACAAAATTTTATAGGATTTGATCCGGTTGCAAACGCATTTTCCAAATTGAATTATCCCTTGCAAATACCAGGCTATGAAAATGATTTTTTACAAAGTATTTATGAAGATGGCAATATTTTATGGCTGGGTTCTATACATGGTTTGTTCAAATTTAATATTGCCAAAAGCCAAATGGAGCAGGCATATTTTTTCCAGTCAAATGATACTGCTTCACTCAGCAATAATTTTATTTATTGTTTTTGTAATGATAAAGAACAGCCTGATCGTTATTTGTGGATCGGTACAAAAGGTGGCGGTTTAAACCGTCTTGATAAAACTACCGGAAAATTTGAACGTTTCACTACAAAAAATGGATTAGCTAATAATGTTATTTACGGCATATTGCCTGGCGATGATGGCAATCTTTGGTTAAGCACCAACAAAGGGCTTTCTGCTTTTAATCCAACAACAAAAACATTCAGGAATTATGATGCTGAAGATGGTTTGCAGAGCAATGAATTCAACCGCTATGCTTATTGCAAAACAAGTAACGGCTTGCTTGTTTTCGGAGGTATGAATGGCATTAATTATTTTGATCCGAAAGAAATAAAACCGTTGGAACAACCTGAAATTACATTTACAGATTTCAGGTTGTTTAATAAACCTGTGAACATAAAAGAGCTCGATGCGCCGCTTAAAACAAACATCAATTATGCTGATAAAATAACATTGAAATACAAACAGAATGTTATCACGTTTCAGTTTGCTGCAATGGATTATCGCCGCGAAGGCAATATTATTTATCGTTATAAAATGGAAGGTTTTGATAACGACTGGATCTATTCAGGCACAGCGCACGAAGCCACTTACACTAATCTCGATCCCGGTACATACACCTTTACAGTGCAGGCAAGTTTTGAAAATAATTTATGGGGAGAAAAGGAAAAATCAATACAGGTAATTATTATAACACCATGGTATATTACTTGGTGGTTTTATTTATTGATTGCAATGATAACATCTGCAATTGCTTATGTTTTATACAGGTTCAGGTTATATCAATTAAAGAGATTGGATAAACTACGCAACCGCATTGCAAGAGACCTGCATGATGAAGTTGGTTCATCTATCAGCACAATTGCGATCTATTCAAAGATCATGCAGGAGCAGGTGAACAGTGTTGATTTTGATAATAAGCCTTTAATAGATAAGATAAATGATTTTGCTGCAGAGATTATGGGCTCGATGAATGATATTGTCTGGAACATTAACACCAACAATGATGCATTTGATCGCATCATCAGCCGCATGCGCGAACAGGCTTCACAGTTACTGGAAGCCAAAGCTTACACTGTACATTTTGATGTGGATGAAACACTCAATCGTATGAAGCTGAACATGGATAAACGCCGCGAGTTTTATCTTATTTATAAAGAAGCCATTAATAACATAGCAAAATATGCCGGCGGTGAAAATGTTTGGATAAAGCTTTTTGTTCAAAACAGTTTTATCATACTTCTGATAAAAGATGACGGGAAAGGTTTTGAAAGCAATAAAATTAAAAGCGGCGGAAACGGGCTGAATAATATGCAACATCGCGCACAAACGCTTAATGGAAATATCGCTATTAATTCATCGCCCGGTAATGGAACAGAAATACAACTGAGTTTTTATGCAGGCTAAATGGAATACCTTTTAAAATAGCCTGATATGGCTATTGATACCGCAATACGCAATAGCTAATTTTGCATCATGAAAAAACAAAGTATTATCAACCTTTGTAAAATGTAATTTTAGTATTCAATTTAAAAAAATGATTAAGATAGTGATTTTTGATGACCATAAACACCGCCGTGATGCATTGAAACTGATGATCAGTTTGCGGAAAGACATGGTGTGTATTGGTGATTATGAAAACTGCAATAACCTTGTAGAAGACCTGCGCAACAATGTTCCTGATGTGGTGCTGATGGATATAAATATGCCCGGCGTTGATGGCATTGAAGGCGTAAAGTTATTAGATAAATATTATCCTGATACTTACATCATCATGCAAACAGTTTTTGAAGAAGAAGAAAAAATATTCAATGCTTTGCTTGCTGGTGCAGATGGTTATATTTTAAAAAATGCACCGAATGATAAAATGATCGACGGCATTCTGGAAGTAGTAAATGGTGGCGCACCAATGACGCCTTCTATTGCACGCAGGGTGTTAGGTTACTTCAATAAAAAGTCTGATAAGAACAATAAAGAATTGTTCAATCTTTCCAACAGGGAAATGGATATTTTGAATTTGCTGGTTAAAGGTTACAGCCATAAAATGATAGCATCAGAATTATTTATAGCCATTAATACGGTGAACAATCATATCAAAAATATTTACCAGAAGCTGCACGTACACAGCGTTTCAGAAGCTGTTGCTACTGCAATTCAAAAAAATATTGTTTGATAAAATAGCCTGATATGGCTATTGGCTATAGCCATCTGTCAATAGTAAATTTGCATCGGAATTAAAAATACAAAAGGTAAGATTCAGCTAACCGAATCAACCGGTCTAATGTCTTTCTGAATAATTAACTGATCAGGTTTAGAAACAACAAAGGATCAATTTTCAAGCTAAATTATTTCGGAAACCTAAAAGCAAGCGTTGAGAAACGTGCTGATAAAACTGTTTTTGTTCATAACAATTTCCTGAAATAAAATTTTCCAAATAACAAAAATCCTCAGCATTAAAGTGGTAATAAAAATCACCTGGCAGAGGTATGTATAAACCAATTTAATCATCAATTAAAAACAAAATCAAAATGCTCAGTTATCAATCAAAAAGAGATGTAATACTTGCTTTATTCAGTGTAATGGTTTTAATAACATCCTGTGCTACCATTTCAGAATTCGATCAGTATTCTTACACGCAAGCCACTTCATTAAAAGTAGATGCATTAAATGTAATGAGCAATGCAACCGACAACTTTTACTTGCACCAGGCTGATGTTGCACAGATAAGAACTGAACTCAGCAAAATTTACGAATACGAAAAGAATAAACCAAAGAATGAAGTAACCACAAAAATGTGGAACATATTAATTGATTCAACAGGTAGTTCATTCGGCGGTTTTCTTACAAGATGGCAAAAAGAAACAAAGCTTGATACGGCTTTCATCAACGAATCCAAAATATTGGTTGGTGCTTCATTCGACCAGGTATCAGAACTGGAAAGCGGCAAAATAAAAGCATCATCAATCGTAAACTAATCAAAACAAACAACACAATTATTTAAACAGATAAAAACAAAATCATGAGCACAATTAATATAGACCAGTTAATACAAGCCTTGGAAAGTGGTGTTGATTCATTGGCAAAATCAACATTGAATGATTACCTGAGCCAGGCAAAAACAGATGGAGAAAATGCCATTGATGATATGAAAGGCAATCTTCAGAAGTGGACACTTGAACTGGAAAGTGGCGTTCTTACAGCAGATGATCTTGCCTTTCTTTTAAAAGAACAGTCAGCATTGGATGAGATGACAACATTAAAACAGGCAGGCCTTGCTGAAGTGCGCGTTGATCAGTTCAAAAGCGATCTCATCAACATGATCACCAATACCATTTTCAGTTTTATAAAAATATAATTCAGTATAGCTTTTAAATAACTGTTATGATGCTTAGCTTATCAACCAATGTTATGTTCTCTCTGCCACAGCCGATGCTTTGTTTGCTCTTTATAACACTGTCTGTAATTACATCGCAACTGGCGTTATCTGTTTTTCATAAATGCGCAGCAAAATATAAACTTGAATTTCATAACGAAGTTGCAGGAATTGTTTTCGGTGGAGTAAGCCTTATATATTCATTGGTATTGGCTTTTGTAATTGTGGCAGTTTGGGACGATTATACTGACCTTCAAAAAATTATAGAAACTGAAGCTGATAAACTCAATAATATTATTACGCAAACAGATGCATTGCCTGACAGTATAAAAACAAACGTCAAACAAACCATTTATAATTACTGCGATCAAGTGATTAATAACGAATGGCAAATGAACGACAGAATAAAAGCTGTTGAAAAACCAAATGCCATGCGAGGTTTGCGCCAGCAATTACTTACTACAGATACAGAAAATAAAATACAGCAGAATGTACTGGCAGTAATAGATGCAGACCTGAACACATTGAGCGATCTGCATCGCGAAAGGTTAAATCACAGTCACTCACAGGTGCCCGATATGGTTTGGTTTATTCTTGATGCAGGCAGCATCATGGTTATATTATTCTTTTTCTTTTTAAGTGTGCCTTCGCTAAAGCTCAAAAGAATATACTTATCATTTCTTGTAAGCTTTGTAGCCATGTGTATGTTTCTTGTATATACACTTGATCATCCCTTCAACGATCAAAATGGTGTAAGCAACCAATTATACCAGGATATACAAATTCAATTAAAAAGTATCAACAACATACCACCGGGTTAAATACAAAATACTTTTTGGTTACCGGCAAATGAACTTGTGGTATCGTCCCTTGCGTCGCAACACTTGAACTGTATATAATCGGGCATCTCTGGTGTCACATTCAAATGCATAACATATAAATCAGTCATAAAAAAAATTTGATCATTAAACGCCGTACTCCCTTTAGGGGTTGGGGGCATCAAAAAAATTAAATCATGAAACGTATTTTTTACCTGCTGCCTTTATGCATGTGCTTTGCACTTTCAGGTTGCAGCAATTCCACAGATTACGATCTGAAATCTGTCGTGGCAGTTATCAGTATTTTAGTCATCACCGTTTTATTCCTGGTGCTGTCAGCGTACAGTAATATTCTCAGGGACGAAATAAGCAATATGGATGAGTTTGAAGCCAATGCAAAACAATTGCAAAGAAAAAGCAAGTGGAAACTCACCAACACCAATGCGCCATTCAATTTAACCAAAGTACAGTTTGGTTTATGGACCGTGATCATTTCATCCGTGTATATTTATCTCTCTTTGTTCAAAGGCGATTGTGCAGATGCGGGCATTAATAAAACAGCGCTTGTTTTAATGGGCATATTTGCAGGCACAGCAGTGGCTTCCACTTTTATTGATAAAAATGAAATCAATGATAACAGGCCGCGTCACCAGAACAGGCCATCGCAAGGATTTTTTATTGACATACTTTCTGATGCAAACGGCATAAGCCTGCACCGTTTTCAAAATTTCGCATGGACATTAATTGCTGTTATTGTTTATCTCTATAAAGTTTCATTGATCAAAACAGGCTGCGATCTTCCCGAGCTAAGCGATACGTTGCTGGCATTAACCGGCATCAGCAGTGCAACTTACCTCGTGATGAAAACAAAAGAGAATGATCCGCCTGCAGTAACAGATGTTCCGCAACAGTCAACAGTTGCTGCTGAATCTGCAAATACTAATAATGCAGGTATAATACAACAGGCAGTCGGGTAAATAAGCTAGTTACTCTATTGCATTGTTCAAATGAAACAATATTGATAGAACATGAAGCATATGATATAGTATTCCGCAACACAGGTTTTGAATTTTGCGTTGCAATTAATCAAAAACAATAAAACAAATTTTATGAAAAAAACACCATCCGGGTTTTCAATTACAATGGTTAAAGAAACCATTATTAATTTCTTTACAAACAACAGGTCGCTTGCAGGTTCGGTTTCAAAATGGACAGCAACAAACACTATTGAAGCGCTGACTAAAAATAGCCTGAATACGCCATTGACCAACTTTGAAAAGCAAAATAATTTTGCATCGCATTTGAACAACAGTTAACCAGCAAATACTGAAAAACATTTTTAATCTTTCCCGAAAAGATTATTCATTCCACTCTTCGAAAATCATGTTTGTTTAAAGCTGATTAAGCTAACCACAGCAATACAAACAAACATCATTTCATAAAAAATAAAATGGCTGAAAGCTTTGATGCACGTAGTGTGCCTTGCCGGAGTATGCCGAAAAAAATAAAAACAAATTCAATAAAGATTAAAAACAAATTTTATGAGTGTTCAACAATCAGATATCACAGATCTTAATTATGATCTTGTAGTAGGTGTTTCACAAAGAAGTGTAAATGCCATTATGAAAACATATTATACCAATGCCGCTGAGTATTTCTGGCCGCAAACATGGTATTTTATAAACAGCCTTTCAGTAGACCAGAATACTGCATGGCAAATGATGGGCAACCAGGATCCTTTTGAAATACCATCATGGAACGGCCAGGGTACTATGCCGGCAAATATACAATCGTGCATTAACGGAGGCTTTACCTGTGCTTTCCAATTTACTCCTGGTGATCCCGGTAACCCTGCTGTGGGCAATACCCCTGCAACTTATCCTGCATGGGATTATACTTATCTTACTTATCTTCCTAAGGATACATTTTATGGCCAGACTTATAATTATACACTCTGTTGCCAGAATATACAGGTGGTATACTGGGATCCTTTTACCAATGTATGGGTGAACTATACACAGCCTACGGCACCAAATTCACCGGCGTCTTCTATTGTAAAATTTTGCGCTTACGCCACATTAGCCAGCCAGACAAAAGCATACAATGCTTCGGATAATACCATCCCGCAGGATGTAAAAACACAGGCTGCAGCTTTGCAGGCCAGCAATACTGCGTTTACAATTCAGCAACTGATAGTATCATTAGAAGCGATGGACGCAAGCACCATGTCAACATTGCCTTTTATGACAACGTTGGATGAATGTTATTATCAACGCCTGGCACCCTGTTTTATAACTGCATACACACAGGCACTTAAATCATCTTTTAAGTCTGTGCCTACACTTTGTTATGCATTGCCTCAAACAAACCAGGCCAATCAAACTATCATCAATCCTACTAATGTGCAAACTGCAATAGAAAATTTTGTTGATACAAATGGCAATGTTATAAGCAGTCCAACTACCGACCAGGTTAATCTTTCCACGCTGAACTATTTATGCGCGGTTAATGGCAGTATTCCTCAAACACCTCAGCAGTTTAAATGGAACTGGTTCGATTCTGATAATGATGCCAGCACTTACGATGGCGTTATTGCATTAAGTAAATATGCATTGGGCCGTTCAATCTATAACCAGATAATTACTTATGTAAAAAACAATTGCTGGGTACCACAAATAAGCTGCACCAATAATAACGGAACAGATGCATGGAGTTTTAGCATGGCCGCTAACGGCACACTAAACAGCGACGCTTTAATTACAAATAACAGTAATAATTATTTTGCAATCTTCCTGTACAACCCGGCAGCTTTTACAACTTATGGTGTTGTAAATACAGGCGATTATGTTTCTATCACGCCGCAGTTTCAGTTAGAAGTTAGTATTAAAGATGCCTCTACTATTACAGTTACACAGCTATCTCAATTTAGTTACGTGATTAAAATTGGAGGGGGTGAAGCAATGCCCGGTACTCCTTTAAACATCAGCTATACGCAGGATTATGGTGTGATTGTACAGCCGGATGGCACGCTCGATTTTACGCCCGGCCAATTGCAAACCTGGGGCGGCCCCAGCAATGAAAGCATACCTTATCTCACTAATGCAGAAGGGGAGCAAATGGTGCAGAGCATAAACACTACAGTGCAAAGTATGCAGTCTGCAGACCTTACTGCCACTCCACTGGGAAGCTTGCAGCAGGTTATTCTGCCCGGCGGAAATGCATTTATGTTCAAGGATGCACAATTTACTTCTGCAAACGATCTCGCTTGTGAGATCACTTACCTGAAAACAACAAGCTAAACTCATCAATTTTTCATTACAACAAATCAAAATAATTAACCACAGCAACAAGCTGGTGCAACCAATTATCAGCTTGTTGCTATCAAAAAATAAAAATCATGAATATCGTTAACGAAACCGAATTAATGTCCAACCAGAAAGCATCTACAACAGTGCTTCCTGACGTTGAATTTGAAGCCTTGCAAACATCTGCAGGTAATTCTCTTTTATTCTCTATCAGCTCAGAAAATATATTTTATTGCACTTACGAAGTACCGGGTGACACACATGGATGGCAACGCGTTGACTTAAGCTCTGCTCTTTCTGCAAAGGATTTTGGCGGACAATCGATTAAAGTCAAAAGCTTCGATCTCGGGCAAGACCTGGGTGCGGGAACCATCGACCTTGTAATGGTAATAACAGATACTAATAATCACGACTGGTTATACATATCTCTTGGAAATGTTGATACAACGTGGTTGAACTATACACCAACCTGGCAGCAAATAAAGTTTGATGACCAGGCTAATATCGCATTTGCAAACGATCCCATCAATGATATATTTATAGCTGGATTTGGCTCTAACCAGTTCATTTTTGCTGATATTATCACGAGTTCTTCCAACCAGGCACTTTCCCGTTATGCTATTGACCCAAGCGGACAGGTAATGTACAATACAGTTGGCGTTAATCAATGCTGGATACCGCACACTACACAAATGACTTTACAGGCCGGCCAGATCAGCAGTGCTGTAGGTTGTGGACCGGGCGATGAATCCGTTAATGGCATTTATACGCTCTATAATATTAACGGTAATCCGCAATTAGTATATGCACCTTTATTTAATGAAGACGATCCGGGAGGTCCTCCTTTCCCCACTGATTTTGTATTACCTGCAGGTGCCAGCGGAACGTATAAGGCTATGGCCATATCGAAGCCATCAACCAGTTCACCGGATACAGATCTCTTCTTTGCAACCAATGGTGTTCTGTATTTTTCACCGAATGCTTCGCAGATAAATGTAAATGGTGTAAACCCCGGGTTTACTCAAATCTATACACACAGCCTTTTCAACAATATTCAAAGTCTTAATGTAAACAACTGGAATGGCAATATTGTCTTGTGGGGACAAAGCGTAAATCCCGACGATCCCACTACCTCACAAATCTTTGTAATGGAAGGTGTGTCAGGCCAGGAAAAAAATTCAGACGCATGGAGCAATCCGATTCCTCTTTTATTTAATGTAAAAAATTCTACTACTTACGTTAATAACATATACAGCCAAGTCAGCACACTTGATACTGTGAACGGTAATGCTTATGGCAGTTGCAGCGTAATATTTGCTCACCAGGAAGATGGCTCATTGGTACAGCTGTTCCAGGACCCTGTTACCACAGCATGGCAGGAACGTTATTTGCTTACAGAGCCGCTTGACGCCACTACTGCCTTGTATGAAACCACAAGCTATACAACGCATATACGCATTACGGATCAATACAACATGGCGCAGCCGCTTATCCCGGTTTTAATATGGGCATCCAGCCCCTGCAGCGTGTTTGTAAATAATACTTACAGCACCCTGAATTTTACAACACCATTACAGGCAACTACTGATGGAACGGGTATTGTAAATATTATGCAACCGGTAGATACCATCGGCGGTATTTCTTATAACATCGCCGTTCAGGATTCAGCCACACAGCAATGGTATACACAGAGTGTAAATCCGTTGGGTGTAACCTCGGCAAATATTAAAACCATGGTTCCGGATGGCTCTTCAAACCATCTTAACGTAAATGTTACGGATGAGATGGGCAATCAAACGCCATTGGTAAACAGCAGCATTGATTCAGGTACGCAATTAAGTACCTCTCAAAATCTTTACAGCATTTCCCAGCATAATTCAGACCCTACTATTAACCAGGATGGCCTTACAACAGACCAGCAGAGTGCGGGCGGATGGCCAAAACCGGGTGTATCTGCTGTTCAGGCAGTTCAGGCTCTTAAGCCTGCTCAAAGGCCTAAAGCAAAACCGGATCGCCTTGCTAAAAACATGCGTTTTAACGCAAAGACAGACAAGATCTGGGGTTGCACTTTTGGAAAAAATGCAAAGCATTACGAGGGTATTGAAGCCATGAAAGAAATGGGTTTGATATTACATGCAGACGGCAGCATGTCACTCACAATGAATAACGGCGTGGTGTTAGGCAGCAGCAACTGGCTGGAAGCAAAAGCAGGCCATTTGTTTAAATGGATGAAGAGTGAAGCAAACAAACTGGAAAAACTGGTTGTTCAAATAGGCACAGATGGATTGGATTGTCTTATGACCATTGCAGGTGATGTTTATCATTTTGTGGTAAAATGTATGAATGATATTGCCAATGCCATGCACACTTTGCTAAACAGCATTGAAACAGCATTTGAAGACCTGGTAAAATGGATAGGTAGCATTTTTGCATGGTGCGATTTTATTCACACGCACAATGTTATCAGGAACCTGTTTGTTCAGTATGGCCAGCATTGCATAGATAGTGTTGATTATGCCATCAATGGTATTACCGGGCTGGTTGATAATGTAATGGGTGTTATTGATACCTGGGCTGATATACCAGGCGATAGCGGTCAAAGCCAATCGCAAAGCAATAACCAGGATGTAGGACAGCACAAACCACAAAACAACTGGGCACATCATCATATACAAAACAATGCGAATAATTCTGTGTTCAATCTTGCTGCCAATCAATACAGCTCAGCAGTGCAAACACTTATGACTGCTGTGTCGAACGAAGGTGAGATCCTTTCAGATACACTGGCAAAACTGGAAAACATTGATATTACAACCATTTCAATGGCTGACCTTGTAAAACAACTGGTGGCAATAATTGCCGACGATGTATTACTATCCATGGAGAATATTTTAACAACCTTTCTCCAGGTTATTGGCGATATAGTGCAGGACATGATGGAAACGCTTACACAGGAAACGATCACTATTCCTGTGGTGTCACAGATATACGAGCGTTTTGTTGGATCTCCTTTAAGCCTTTTAGATGTGGTTTGCCTTGTGGCTGCTATACCGGTAACCGTGATTTATAAACTGCTGAATGATGGCCAGGCACCATTTGTTGCCAACGACCCGCTGGCAACTGCAACCGATTATGCAAGCTTATGCCAGTTATGTTCAGGCCAGTCAGCAATGCAGGCTGTTCCTGCCGGAATGCTGGGCGATATTTCATGGAATCCCCCGCCACTCAATGACCGTTGGTACAGGCTTTTCTTTGCAGGAAATGTAATGGCACTTTTCGGAGGTACGTTCATAGGCATTCTGGGTTACATGAAAACGAAAGATTCCAGTAGTAAAAACCTGGCAACATTATATGCGCTTTCATATTTTTTATATATCGGGCCTGATATAGTAGGTAACATACCGGGAATGATCGAAACAGACTCCCGCTGGTTCTCTGTACTAAACGGCTCGCTTGCTATTGTGGGAGTTTTAAAAGCATTCTGGGATATAAAATATGTTAGTGCGCCTGCAGATCCTGCAGCGCCTGTGCCGCCGGGCTGGTTTGGTAACGTTACGGGGTTAACCGGGTATAGTTTTCTTTCTCCCTGGCTGGATGCACTGATAAATGGCGTTTGGGAGCTGCCTGTAGTAGAAGCTTTCACACATTCGGAAAAGATTGCCAATGATATTGTGGATCTTGTAGCGAATACGCTCTTCAATGCTTCCGGCGTGATATCACCACTGGTAGCTTTCAATATATGGCCTAGCGGGCTGGCATGGGCGGGCGTACAAACCGTAGCCAATATATTATATGGAGGAGGTTCCCTTGCAGAATCAGTAGACGGACAGCCAATTGATCCGATCACATTAAAATAACAGACTTATTAATACTTAACAAATGGGAGCAATAACCTGTTGCTCCCATTTCTGAAACAATATTTACATCAAATGGCATATACGTAATAGTGCAACACTTTTTGCTATTGCAATTTTGCACCGCAATTGAATACATGCTAACATTCAAATGCAATGAAAAACAATTTTGATTTCTCCGGAAGAAATTGAATATCCTGTTCTAAAACCATGTTTGTTTAAAGCTATTAAAGCTAATCACAGCATATAAACAAACATTATTTCAAAAAAATAAAATGGCTTATCAGCTTGCATGCACTATGCGTGCCGAGAGAGGTGTGCCATGAAAATAAAAACAAAATTTAAAAACAATTAAAACAGATTTTATGTCACTTTCACAATCTTATTTAGCACAACCGGCTTATGGTTACGATATGGTAGCATCTGTAACACAAAAAGGAATAAACAATGCTATCGAAACATACTATAACGATACGCACACCTTTTCTGCAGTAAGCTTTTATTTTATTAAGAACACCGACGGTACGCCGCTCCAGGTTGACCAGTCTGTAATAACAAGCCAGACAGGTGGTGTAGACCCGCTTTCCGGAACAGCCAAGATTCCATTAACCCAGGCACAGATCAATGCTGTAAAAGGAAGCAATTTGTGGTTCGCCTTTAATATTTATATAGGTAACCCTGCCGGGTATGCCGGGGCAGAATACCTTACCATTAACCCGGGCAGCAACACCGTAGATTATTATCTTTTGTGCAAAACTTTGCATGTTGCTTTCTGGAACCCGGACAACAGCACCTGGGTAGATATCCTGCAAAACACAAAGGAAGAATTTAATATCAACGCCACAGTTAACCTGCAAACGGTAATAAGCAGTAACAATGTTACCAATGATGTACAAAACGGGATAAACTATATTATAAAGACCTACAACCTTAGCAGCACAGACCTGAACATACAGCAACTGTTGTTTGATGCTGACAGCGCAGTAGTATCACCCACCAGTACTCTTTCAGGACTTGACAGCAGTTGCTCTGTGTTCACACCGTTAATGCAACAGTTTACAAAGTCTTATTTTGCCACTTACCTGGCACAGGCACCGGCACTGGATTATGCTGTTACACAAAATAATACCAGCACGTTATTACCAACAAGCATGAGTCTTTTTACAGGGGCACTTGTTGACAGTAAAGGCAATCCTGTTCCTGTTACCAAAGACGATGCTGTAGCAGACCTTTCCACGATCAATTATCTTTTCGCCACCAATGGCAATACATTAAATGCAGGCAAACAGTTCAACTGGAACTACCTGGATGATAATGGTAACAGCCAGGATCCTGATAAGGATTCAAATGCTGATGTAAACAAGTATGATGGCGCTATCGCAATCAACAGGGATGCTTTTGCCAAATACCTGGGCAGCAGGCTTTTGCCGTATGTAATGGAAAATTGCCTGCAACCCTCCATTTCTGTTGGTACGGATATGTATCAAAATGAATGGGATGTAGATTTTACACAAGGAGCACTGGAACCTTTGGCTAAGGGATTTCAGCCCTTTAGCCAGTCGGCAGTTGAAATGGACGGTTCAGACATGCTGCTTTATTATGCATCCAATACAAGCCAGCGTTCAGGCGGATGGCAGGCTGCCGATTATCTCTCCTGGCAGAATGCTTTTGAATTAAGTGCTGTCCTTGCAGGCCAGACACTTACCATAAGCCAGACAATGACGGTGAATATTGATACCGTATGGTCTGGCAATGCGCCTGGCTGTGCAGCAAAAGGCACTCCGGTGAACAGAACCTATACTGATGTATTTAATATTGTGATTGATGATTCCGGTATGCCTTGTTTTATCAATACCAGCAGCACACCTGCACACAAGGATGATACCACAGCGTTCACACCCTCGCAGCCGCCGGCCAATATCATTGGTTCGTTAAACGGGTTGATCTCGTCACTTACTGCCGGCAACTTTGACCAGCTTCCTGTGATTATGCCAACAACATTTGTATTCCCCGGCGGCAATGCATTCAATTTTAAAGACGCACAGTTTTCCGACAATTCAGACCTGGTATGTCATGTTAAATACCTGTCTGAAAATTAATTCATCAATTTTTAACTAAACAAGAAACATCCAATTAAAAGCAGTATGTACAAAAATTCATACTACTTATAAAAACTTATACAATGAAAATCATAAATGAAACCGAACTAATGACCAATCATAAAGCATCAACGGTCATTGTTCCTGACAAACAATTTGAAGCTTTACAAACCATTGAGGGCAATGCACTCCTGTTCTCTATCGGCACCGATGGTATTTTATACTGTACCCGCGAAGTGTCAGGCGATACACATGGCTGGGTAAGGGTTGACCTAAGCTCGGCACTTTCCGGCACCTGCTACGGCGGCGCGGCCATTACAGCCGAGACATTTGATATTGCCCAGGATATGACCACTACCAATTCAGTAGATATTGCCCTGGTGGTAAATTGCAACGGTACATATTACCTGCATCTCGTTACGGACTTTACCAATACGTTTGCCAACTGGACCAGCGGTGCACCTGTATTTGGAGCCGGCAGCCAGTATAAATTTGACTATCCCGGTGACAACATTCCTGCTTACCAGGCAATGCCTATTAACGATGTACAGATAGCAGACAGCAATGATGGCAATGCTATGCAGTATATTATTGTAGACCTGGTAAGCAATGCGGCTACACAAACCATCTCCAGGTTTTACATAGATGCCACTAAACAAAGAGGCTATGCCTGGTTGCCGCATGATCTGTCCGGCGACCTGCAGGCGGGGACCATCACCACCTTCCTCGGCTGCGGCCCTAACGATGGCCCTGACAGTTATCCAGGTGCAGGTGACGGCGCAGGTAACAATATTGGTGGCGCTTATGTATTAGGCTCATTGGCCGGCAAACCCCAGTTACAGTATACACCGGCTTATGATTTCAATCACCCGGAAGAAACTCCCGATCCTACCGTATTTAATTTTCCGGCAGGGACCAACAACGCCTATATGGCCATGGGTGTATCATCTTCTGCTTCCAATGCACCTTATACAGACCTGTTCTTTGCTACCAACGGCCAGTTATATTTTCTTGCCTGTGCGGATCAGAATGATTCAGGACAGGGCAAACCAACACCGGTAAGCATTTACACGCACGACCTGTTCCAGAACATACAAAGCCTGCATGTAAAAAACTGGAATGATAATATTGTGATATGGGGCCAGAGTGCCTATACCGATCCTAAAACGGGACAAATTACCGGGCAGCTATTCATCATGGAAGGCGTGGCCGGGCAGGAAACCAATGCTGATGCCTGGAGTTGCCCGATACCTCTATTGTTCAATGTAGTAAACTCATCTGCTTATGTAAACAACATTCACAGTTTAGACAGTTCCATCGATACCACCACGGGTAATGCCTATGGCAGTTGCAGTGTATTGTTTGCACAGCAGGTAGTAAAAAACGATGACGGTACCTATTCCTCATTTTTAACCCAGTTGTTCCAGGATCCTGTTACCACGGCCTGGCAGGTGCGCAGCCTGCTCACAGCGCCTTCCTCTGAAAATATTCAGACAGTGATTTATGAAACAACCACTTATTCCACGCATATAGAAATTACAGATGACAGCAGCACGGTACAGCCCAATGTAATCGTAAATGTCTGGGCTTCCAGTCCCTGCAGTGTATATATCAGCGACCTGAACAACAATGCAGCTTACCACACGCTCAGCAATGATACACCGCTGGAACTGAAAACAGATTATACAGGAACGGTTACCATTATGCAGCCGGTAGATACGATTGGCGGGATTTCCTACTATGTGGCCGCGCAGGATCCCGTTACCAAATATATCTATACAGAAGTGGTTAATCCATTATCAGCTACCTCGGGTACTATTGCAACGCTTAATACCAAAGTGCCTGATGGCAAAGATCACCTGCAGGGAGTAACAGTATACGATGAATACAACCAGCCAACGCAACTGGTAAGCAGTGTATACAATGATCAGACCGCTCTCAGTTCAAGTAATATCAATACCATCTGCCAGCAAAATGTACACATGAATGCAGATGGACTTGTAACTGGGCAGTCGTGGCCGGACGAAGCCACCGTGGCAGCCGTCTTCGCTGCAGAGCAGCCGGTTTCTGCGGTTCAGCCCGAAGCAGCTACAGTTAAGCCCGGCACAAAGTCAAGGGTGAGCTATAAGGGATTTCCTGTAGACAAGAACAGGGTAAAGAAATTTGCCAGGGCAGACAGGCCGTTTAAAGACCTGCGTTTCAATCCCAAAACAGATAAGATCTGGGGCTGGACCTATGGCAAAAATGCTGCACATTACGAAGGCATTGAAGCCATAAAAGCGATAGGCGTGCTGCTAAATGCGGATGGAAGCCTTTCCCTCACCCAGGCAAATACCCAATTGGGCAGCGGTTTGCACATTGAAGCCAAATTAGGCCATGTTGTCAGCTGGATGAAAAAAGAAGCCAGTA
Organism: Bacteroidota bacterium; assembly: GCA_013286425.1. Classification (GTDB taxonomy): domain Bacteria; phylum Bacteroidota; class Bacteroidia; order Chitinophagales; family Chitinophagaceae; genus Parafilimonas. The sequence continues at coordinate 5,338 of JABDFS010000049.1, read as the reverse complement.
AGCTGACACAGGTTGTTATAACGTTTGTAAACGGGGCCGTGGATTGTGTGCTTACCATAGCCGGTGATTTCTATCATTTTTTAGCCAAATGCGCTAACGATATTGTAAACCTTGTACACACCGTGCTGAATGCTGTTGAAACGGCTTTTGAGGATATTGTGAGATGGATCGGTTCAATAATGGGTTTTGCGGATATTTACAGAACGCACCAGGTATTAAAGAATTTCATCGAGTTGTTTTTGAACAATTGCCTTGAGGATGTAAGTTGTATAGAGGGGCTTATTGCAACTGCTTTTGGCGACCTGAAGACCAACATAGCAAATCTTACCGGTTTACCCGATTCAGACCAGTCCTATAACGGGAATATGTCGTCTGCCACACCAACACCGGGCAGCACTTCGCCCACCTCACACTGGGGTACGCACCATCTTAAAAGCAATGCTTCCAATGGCTCACCAACAAATTATACCACTTCAACACCTGATGATCCGGGTGGTGTTTTGGGAAGCCTGGAATCATTGTTCAGCGGTTTGGAAGCTAATTTTAAAAATGCAGCCAACTCGTTGCAGACGATTGGTAAAACAGCATCCAGCGAACCGGTAACAACTGTTATTAAACAGGTAATGGGAGTTATTGGTGAACTGATGGTAGATAACGGGCAGGACCTGATTACGGCCACTGTAAATACACTGGGAAATTTTTTACAGTATTCCAATAATATGCTTACATCCGTAATTGAAATACCGGTAATATCTTATCTGTATGGAAAGATCACAGCCTTTATGAATCCGAATCACGAACCTGATCCTTTTACCTTACTGGATGCCCTGTGCCTTATCAGTGCTATCCCGGTTACTATAGTGTACAAGATCGCAAACGGAGGCGATGCGCCTTTCCCGGATGATCAGGATACTACAAACTTTATGACCGTGAAAGATATACCCACATTTCAATCTTACTTTACAACAGTTAACAGCCTGGGAGATCATGAAGGCAATACAGGTGGTAACTATGTAACAAATGCCAACCAGCTTAAATGGATGAAGATCACCAACATCTTTGGTTTCATCGGTAGCTATGGCGTAAATATTTGCAGCGGTATAAAGGCATTCTTTCCCAGTCAATTGCCGGAAAACCTGAACATTCCCAACAGGATTTTATCAGCACTTAATTCTGTTTCTTACATGGCCTATGTTTCTCCGGATATTTACCAGTTTACATTAAACTATAAGAAATGGGATCCTAAAGACTGGGCGGGTGATATGAATACCGTATGTACCTGGGCTGCCACGGCAAAAGCAATAGTGGATGGCTTCACTCCTTACATGCCATCAACATGTACCTACGGAAGTTTCTGGAGTCCCTGGCTCGATTATTTTATAAACATGGCCTGGCAAATACCTACTACGGTTCCGTTTGTACAGGAAATGCTGGGAAAAGCACCTTCTTTGGATGATTGTAACCAGATTGTTGAATTTATCGGCGTTACTACGTTCGATCTCAGTGGCATGGCTTCGCCGGTTTTAGCGAATGTTCAGAACATAACTGACCCCGAAAGCAGGTTCAGTGCTATAACAGGTACTTTCGCCGTAATTGCAGCCTGTAATTTTGTTTGGGGCATTTCCGGCATGGCAGTAAGTTTTGACAGGCTGCCAATACCAGCTTAAATCATCTTATGATACATGGCGCAGCAATAATTGCTGCGCCATTACGATCTACTCACTTCGTAAGATCTTTTCTATCTTTTTGCCTTTCGCCAATTCATCAATCAATTTATCTAAATATCTCACTTTCTGTGTTAAAGGATTTTCTATTTCTTCAACACGATAGCCACATATAATTCCTGTTATAAGCCTTGCGTTGGGATTAAGTGCAGCCCGCTCAAAGAAAGTTTCAAAAGTTACTTTTTCATGTATAAGCTCCTGTTGCTTCTTGTTATTAAACCCTGTTAGCCATTCTATAACCTGGTTTAATTCTTCTTTTGTTCTGCCTTTTGTTTCCACCTTTTTTACATACATAGGATATACAGAGGCAAAAGTTAATTTTGCTATTTTTTGATTATGTGTGTCTGTTGTATTCATGCGCCTGATTTAAATTAAGCAATCATTGTTTATTTGTAAACATCCATTAGCCTGTAGATTGTTTGACCATAAATCTACTCCAAAAAGTATTGCGCGGTTAATTGCGTTGCATCAACAGCGTCCGCTACTTCAACTTTTTTCGCAGCCACGCCCTTACCGGTTCATCATACAATTTTAAGCTTGCATAAGCCAACACGATAGCTCCTGAAAATGTAAGCAGTGCATATGGCCAGGCCTGCCGTAATGTAATGCCGCTGTGATTGCTTACCCATGCCACGTAAAAATATACAAGCACATAATGCGTCATATATAAAGGATAGGAAAGATCGCCGAGGAATTTACAAATTTTATTCTCTGTTTGACTACGCACCACGCCACTGGCACCAATATATACAATCAGCGGAAAGACAATGATGATGCAAAAAGCCTCGTACAAACCATTCATCCAGAGATGTTCTGCACCGCCTATTCTTGGCATAAACAAAACAGCCGCAACCAGCACGCTGCACCATAAGAAAGCATTTTTGATATATACCGGCCGTGCTACCCGTGATAAAAGCAAACCGGCAAAAAATGGAAATATTGTACGCGTTATCCCAATACGCATTTGTTCGGCATTCAATGTCCAGCCGCCGGTAACGTCCCCGTTGGGATTAGTAACGGCAAAATGCACAAGCACCGCACCTGCCAGTAGTACAAAACAAGCCAATGCTTTATTAGATAATTTCCTTAACCCCAGTGCATAGAGAATATTGGCTATGTACTCGAAAAATAATGACCATCCAACACTATTAAGCGGATGCATTTCCTGCCAGCCGCGTATATCCATAGAAAGCGGTATGGGTAGAATGGTACATCCTATCAGCCAAACAATGATCAGCTCCCATACAGGAACTGTATGAATAAGCGGCCATATGGTTGAATCAGTATAATAAAATGTAATTGCGCCGAGTGTCATGCCTAATACAACAAGTGGTTGCAGCCGTTCTAACCGGCGCCGGAGAAAGCCGCCGAAGGTTAATTTGCCCCACCTGTCATCGTACGCATAACCAATTACAAAGCCGGACAGGAGAAAGAAAAAATCAACTGCCAGGTAACCATGGTTTACAACATTGTTAAGATGGCTGGTGGAAAGCGGTTCGGCGAGGTGAAAGAATACCACGATAATAGCTGCTACACCCCGAAGTCCATCTAAAATCTGATAATGCGGCTTTGTGCCAAGTTTGTTATTGTCCATTGCTTTAATTCATTATATCCAGGCTTACTGCTAAATTCTCTTTGTACCCAGTCCTGCGTTGAAAGGAATATATTTCTATGTAATCAAAATTATGCCTTCGTTGGTCTTGTAATCATAACTGTCCGGAAGATTTTTTTTAAAAACATAAACCTGAAAGGCTGATATTATTATAGAAAAATCTGGGCTTACATGTGGTTAAATCCCGAAGGGACGACAGAAATCTATATCATCGCTTCGCGATTTATAATCTTTGGAACACCTGTGGTCTCGTGACCGACGAATTCGATTGTAAATAATGATTTCATTAATTCCTTGTAGTGACAATACCAACGAGGGCGGATTGAAGATAATTACTGATGTTCAATAGTGTAGTGTCTGCTTGAACAAAAATGATAAGAATTACAGCTACACAAGTACTGCCGGTTAAGCCATGCTCTTACAAATGCAACCGTTGGGCGTAGTTTTATTCTTAGTCACTTTTAAGTTTGTATTTGAAATCAAGCTTTACAAAATATTCCTCGAGTTCTGTCCATTTTTGACGGTCAAAAGCATAGAGCCTTTTTAAGTCATCAGATGTTTCAAATCCTAAACATGTAAAGCAAATGTCAATGTATGAGGTCTTACCATTTTTAAAAATAAAGATTGTATGATGTGGCATAAAGCATTTGCCAACTTCAACTTCGCTATCATTAAATGGTCTTTGCAGGATCTTAATTAAAGTGTCCTTTTCTTGATTATTTATTAAAAGCCTTTCTTTAAAAATTTTATAATTCGGTTTATGCCCTATAATCAAGTTTGGAAGCGAAATTTCTTTTCCTGAATCGTCAACTAAAGTTATGCCTTGCGTGTCTTCATGACTAACCAAAAGTATAGAGTCAGCTTGTTGTATTTTATTTTTTACCAATTCTTCTCCTGTCTGGGCTGAAGTCACTAAGGAATTAAATAAAATGAAGATTGTTATAATTGCGAAGTGTCTCATTAAAATTATGCATGCAACGTGAACGGCTTGGCGAAGAAATGGTATTTGAAATTCGTCCAGCCCGAACCGTGGTTAAATTTATAATTAGAAGTTCATCGTTATTGATACCGCCAAATTTATAAGTTCAGCCGATTACTGAAGCTTACTAGCAAACCAAAAGTTGCTGTTACGTTGTGTACAGCCAGTTTTTTGCCAAACCGTATGTTAGCAGCATACTATTTTTTGATTCGAATTGATTCTGTCATTGCAATTTTCAAGTCAAGTCCGGGTAAACTGTCTAACTCTTCATATTTGCTTATGAGTTTCCCTTCTAAGTTTGTCACAGTACCAATTACCCCATCTTCCAATATAGCAGAGTGGTCGTATCTTATTCTGAAATTATTTTGTATGTCAACAATGGTATTGCTCTCAACATCTGAAAAATAATTGTCAATTGCTTGGCTTAGTGATTTCCTGAAATGATCAATATTGAAGCTCTGCCTGTCGAGTATGCTGACAGAATTGCCAAATACATTTGTAAACTCCTCGTTGTCTATAAAATAATATTTCGAAAGAGTATTGGAAAAACTATGTGCTAAGTCACAACGAATTTTGTAGATATAGTTACTGTATTCAATTAAATATTTGTCGGTAAATTTTTTGTACCTGTCTTTGTTGCCTGTCGGTTGTCCATTATAGCCACAAAAGAAACCTGCTAATGTATCAACTAAACAAACTGATAGAATTAAGCTATTAATTCCAGAAATGGCATTAATATCGTGAAGTTGTCTAGAAACGACTTTTTTAACCTTTTGAACATTATCAGTGATAGTGTCTGTCATTTAGTTGCGCCTAACACGCTAATTTATGTTATATAATATGCAATCCATAAAAAATGGGCGCTTAAAAATGAACAAGTTAATAGTATTCAAATTCAATTGTTATTAGTACAACCTCATCTGCGGTTCGATTCTTTCCGCCTTGCAATTACATACAATATCGTGCTGCTAATCTCCATGGCATCCTTATACCTTCCATGCTCCAAGATATATACTGTCTGAT
>JABDFS010000048.1 GCA_013286425.1 Bacteroidota bacterium | reverse complement strand
ATACTGGAGCTGAAGCGAAATGGTATAAACACTGGCTTGATAAAAAATATTTTAACAGCAAACCTGATGCGCGTGAACCGTATACTATTGTAATGCCGCCGCCGAATGTTACCGGCGTATTGCATATTGGGCATGCATTGAATAATACAATCCAGGATATATTGATCCGCCATGCACGTATGAGCGGAAAAAATACCTGCTGGGTTCCGGGAACTGACCATGCATCTATTGCAACAGAAGCAAAGGTGGTACAGATGCTGCGCGAAAAAGGCATTATAAAATCATCGTTGAGCCGCGATGAATTTTTAAAGTATGCATGGGAATGGAAAGAAAAATATGGCGGAATAATTTTAGAGCAGTTAAAGAAATTAGGCTGCAGTGCAGATTGGGACCGTACCACTTTTACGATGGATGATCATTATTACAAAAGTGTTATCAAAGTATTTAATGATCTCTATAATAAAGGCTGGATCTATCGCGGTGAGCGCATGATACATTGGGATGTAAAAGCCAAAACTGCATTGAGTGATGAAGAGGTTATTTACCGCGAAGTAAACAGCAAACTCTATTATGTAAAATATATTGTTCTTACTGAAAGCAACGTAGGGCTTCATGATTTCTCCCCCTTAGGGGATGGGGGCAACATTACAATTGCCACTGTTCGTCCGGAAACAATTTTAGGTGATACTGCCATTTGTGTAAATCCAAAAGATGAACGCTATAAACATTTGGTTGGCAAAACAGCATTGGTGCCATTGATCAATCGCCGCATACCCATTATTGCAGATGATTATGTGGAGATGGATTTTGGAACAGGTGCGTTGAAGATTACTCCTGCGCATGATATGAATGATTATAACATCGGAAAAAAATACAATCTTGAGGTTATAAATATTTTGAATGATGATGGCACCATGAGCGATGCCGCGCAATTGTTTATTGGTGATGACAGGTTTGAAGCGCGCAAAAAAATGGTTGCAGCACTTGAAGAGACAAAGCAGCTTATAAAGATTGAAGAATATAAAAATCAAATTGGTTTTAGTGAACGCAGCGATGCAGTGGTTGAACCTCGATTGAGTTTGCAATGGTGGGTGAACATGAAAAAATTAAGTGAGCCTGCGTTGAAAGCTGTAGTAGACGAAGCGATAAAATTCTTTCCTCCAAAATATGTAAACACATATAAATACTGGATGGAAAATATTAAAGACTGGTGCATTAGCCGCCAGTTATGGTGGGGGCAAAGAATTCCTGCATGGTACGATGAAAAAGGAAATTATTGTGTTGCTGAAAATGAACATGAAGCAAGAAAATTATTAATCGGCAAAAGAGCCGAGGCAAATATTATAACAACTGAACCTGCTATAAAACAGGACGAAGATGTACTCGATACATGGTTCTCTTCATGGTTGTGGCCGATGGAAGTTTTTAAAGGAATTTCAAATCCAAACAATGCTGATATCAATTATTATTATCCCACACAAACATTGGTAACAGCGCCTGAAATAATTTTCTTCTGGGTTGCAAGAATGATTGTAAGCGGCTTTGAATACAAACAAGAAAAGCCTTTCAGTGATGTTTATTTTACGGGCATTGTACGCGATGAGTCAGGAAGAAAGATGAGCAAGAGTTTGGGTAACTCACCAGACCTGCTTGCATTGATTGATAAGTATGGCGCCGATGCAGTTCGTTTCGGAACTATCATCTCCTCTCCCGCCGGTAATGATCTGTTGTTTGATGTAAAAGAAGAAAGCTCATTGAAGCAGGGCAGTTTTTTCATAAACAAGATCTGGAATGCAATGAAGCTGGTGAAGATGTGGGAAGGAAGAAAGTCAATAGTCAATGGTCAACAGTCAACAGAGGACTTCGCTGTTCTTTGGTTTGAGAATAGATTGAACGAAGCAAAACTTGAGATTGAAAAACTGTATCAGCAATTTAAACTGAGTGAAGCTTTAAAAACAATTTATTCTTTGATATGGGATGATTTCTGCAGTTGGTACCTGGAATGGATTAAGCCGGGTTTTGAACAACCAATCGATGCAAATATTTATAACAGCACTATAAAATTCTTTGAAGAACTGATGCAGTTGCTGCATCCTTTCATGCCTTTTGTTACAGAAGAAGTTTATCATTTGCTGAGCGAACATGAAGATGATATATGCGTAAAACAAATGAATAATGAAGAATTAATAATTAACAGTGATATTCTTCATTCAGGCGTTTCATTAAAGAATATAATTACAGCTATTCGCGATGCAAGAAATAAGAATAATATCAAACCAAAAGAAAGTATCAGTTTATTCATTCAAACAACGGGTGACAATTATAAAAATTTTGAACAGATATTATTAAAACAGGTAAATGCTGATTCAATAAGTGTAGTATCTGAAAATGTTGCAGGCACGATTGTAGTGGCTGTTTAAAAAGACAAATTCTTTATCAAAAGCAATGTTGAAACAGATACATCCGCTTTAAAAACTGATTTGGAAAAAGACCTTGCTTATCAAAAAAATTTCCTGCAGTCCGTACAAAAAAAATTAAGTAACGAACGTTTTGTACAAAGCGCAAAGCCTGAAGTGGTTGAAATGGAAAGAAAGAAACAGGCTGATGCGGAAGCAAGGATAAAAACACTGGAAGAAAGTTTGCAGAATCTTACCTGATTAATGAAACATTGAAACTCTTAAACATTGAAACTATCAAATATTAAATTGTTCTTTAAAAGCATCCTGTTTACAGGATGCTTTTTTACTTGCAGTACAACACATGCACAGAACTGGGATATTAATCTTTTAAGAAGTATTAATCCGCAGGAACCTAATTCATTTGTGTGGAAAGGGTTTAAAGCTTCTGCATATCCTTTAAGCGTTGCAGTACCTGTTGGGCTTTGGGTTGATGGCAGGATCGAGCACAATAAAAAAACAGAATACAATGCATATGAAATTGCAGGAAGTGTAATTATCGCGGCGGGCGCAGCAGAAGTAATGAAACTTGCTTTCGATCGTGCGCGGCCTTATCAAAAATACACTGACGTTTATCCTTATGAATTTGAAGATGGAAAATCGTTTCCTTCAGGGCATGCTTCACTGGCTTTTGCAACGGCAACAAGTGTTTCATTGATATATAAAAAATGGTATGTTGTTGTTCCTGCATATGCGTGGGCATTTGGCGTTGGTTATTCAAGATTATATTTGGGTGCACATTATCCTACAGATGTTATTGGGGCTGCTGCAACAGGTGCAGGCAGTGCTTTACTTTCACATTGGGTAAGCAAGAAAATTTTTAAGTAATGAGAGCTGATTCAAACATTATCATTCGTGAAGCAACAGAAAAAGATATTCCGTTAATACACCGGCTTGCAATTATAATATGGCCTTTCACGTATAAAGAAATCCTTTCGCCTGCACAGCTAAGTTATATGCTTGAAATGATTTACAGTGAAGCTTCGTTGCAAAAACAATTTAATGAAGCACATAATTTTTTAATTATTGAAGAAGATGAACATCCAATTGCATTTGCTGATTACAGTTTACTGAAAGATGCTGTATATAAACTGAACAAAATTTATGTATTACAAAACCGGCAAGGCAAAGGCATTGGCAAGTTATTGATTGAAGATGTTATCGCAAGAGTAAAAACAAAAAATGCATCAGCGTTATTGCTGAATGTAAACCGATATAATAAAGCTAAACAGTTTTATGAACGCCTGGGTTTTATGGTTATCAGCGAAGAAGATATTGATATTGGCGAAGGTTATTTTATGAATGATTATATAATGAGTTTGAATTTTATCTGAATTAAAACTCAGACCGGTTTATAGCCCAAAACAAAACCTGAGCACAAAGAATGAGAACACTCCTATTCCAAGCCACATTATAATTTTTCCAAACTGCCTTGTCTGTTCATCGTAGGCAAAAAATTCATTTCCATCACTATCTTTTATTTTTGACTGGCTATAAATATAACCGGCATAAATAGCTAAAACCCCACCTAGTAACGCGAGGATAAAGCATAGAAAAATATACAATGGACTACCACTTTTCCCGGTTTGCAATTGTTGCTTGTTTACTTCAAGTGTTTTCTCTTTGATTTGTTTTGATGCATCGAGATTAATATTTCGAGCACTTAATTCTTCTTCTGCAAGTCTTACAAATTCAGGGTCATAATCTCTTGCGTTGATAAATATATCAGTTAGTTCTTTGTCAGTTTTTTGTTTGATCTGATCAGTGAAATCAAATTTCATCAATTAAGTATTTAGGATTTATAAAATGAACTTATAAGATAACCACAACAACAATTGCTGGCATCAGTTTCAATATTTTTTATAAAGAGATGCTCAATCAAGTTAAGCATCTCTTTTATATTGTTCTACTACTATTCACCACTCACCATTCACTACTTCAACGTCTCATCCAGCCATTTAAAAAATTCATGTTGCCAAACTATTGCATCCTGCGCTTTTAACACCCAGTGATTTTCATCAGGCAGAAAAACAAACCTGCTTTTAATGCCTTTTAACTGCGCAGCCTGGAATGCCTGCTGGCCTTGTTCAATCGGTACACGATAATCTCTACCACCCTGGAAGATCATAATTGGTGTATCCCAGTTCTGCACAAAATTGCTCGGGCTCTGACTAAATGAACGTTGTACAACTGCGTTATCCAATTGCCAGTAAGCGCCACCCTTCTCCCAGTTCTCAAACCATATTTCATCGGTAGTTCCATACATACTTCTGAAATCAAATACACCATCATGTGCAATAAAAGTTTTGAAACGATGATTGTGCATTCCTTCCAATGCGAATACACTGAAGCCGCCAAAACTTGCGCCTACACAACCTCTGCGTGAAGTATCAACGAAAGCTAATGTTGAAGCATCATCAATAGCGCTGAGATAGTCTTTCAATACTTGTCCGCCCCAATCTTTACTTACATCTTCATTCCATTTTGTGCCGAAGCCCGGCATACCGCGGCGGCAAGGCGCAACAATTACATAACCATTGGAAGCAATCAACTGGAAATTCCAGCGGAAAGAATAGAATTGCGTGAGCGCACTCTGCGGGCCACCCTGGCAATATAATAATGTTGGATATTTTTTTGTTGCATCAAAATTTGGCGGCAAAACAACCCACACCAGCATCTTTTTATTATCAGTTGTAGTAACATACCTTTTTTGCCATGAACACAGTGCAAGTGTATTATATGTGCTGTCATTTATATGCGTGAATTGTTTCATGTTGCCGGACTTTACATCCAATGCATAAATTTCTGCAGCATGATTAAAATCTGTTCTTGTAACGAATAAAGTATTATTTGTTTCACCAACAATTCCGCTAACATCAAATTCACCTTTCGTAATTTGATGAATGACTGCAGCCATTTTCGTTTTGCCCGGATAATTCACTTCAAACAATTGAAGTGTTCCATCTACAGGCGCAATAAAATAAATGTTCTTATCATCATCACTCCATTTAAAACTCTCCACATTAATATCATCGCGGCCTGCAGTTAAATTCATTTTTGTAATGCCATCGGATACAACCAGATCCTGTTTGTCGGCTTCATAACCATCACGCTTCATGGTTAACCAGGCAAGCTCTTCCTTTTTGTTGTACGACGGGTTTACATCATACCCCATCATGCCTTCCGTTAAGTTTTTTGTTTCACCGGTTTCAATAGTGTATTCAAATAAATCAGTGTTGGTGCTGACAGCATAATCTGTTCCCTGCTTTTGTTTGGTTACATATACAACATGTTTTCCATCGGGATTAAATAAGTAATCTTCATCACCGCCAAAAGGTTTTTGCGGGCAATCATAAGGCTGGCTTTGCATCAGGTCTTTTTTGTTTGAACCATCTGGTGCAGACAAAAATATATGGCTGAATTTTCCATCTTCCCAGGTATCCCAATGACGATACAAAAGAGAGTTATACACCTGCACATTACTCTTTGTAAGGTCAGGATAAAAATCGCTGCTATATACATTCATAATTTTTACATCACTGTCGCTTAATTTCCATTTGCCATCAGCAGAAATATGGTTGTTAAATACAAGCGTATCTGCATTGCTTATAGTTTCCGGCATTCCTCCATCAATTGGTAAACGATAGGTTTTAGTGAAGCTTTTATTCTGCGCAACATCAGGCGTGCTTACAGCGTAAACAACATACTTTTTATCTTTTGAAACACCGATCGCATTCAGTCTTCCAAGCTTCCATAAAAGTTCAGGCGTCATTACATTTTGAGCAAGACAAAACAAAGGCATGCAAACAACGAGTAACAAAAATGATTTTTTTCATGATCTGATATTTACCTCACCCTCGTTCCCTCTCCAAAAATGGAGAGGGATGCCCAACTTCCGGGTGTGATTATATAATGTTGCAATGGGCGTTTGCATTTTTACGATGATAAAAATTTATTTAAACCAAACTTCGTTTGATTTTTATTTGGTTACCAGCAAATGAACTTCGATGTTTTACGGTTGTGTCACTCACTTGTGCTGCATAGTTGCATGGCATCTTTAATGCCGTTAAGTGTTGATCATCGTCTTTTCGACGATAAGAGACCTCTCTTGTCAATCGAACCGTAAAAAATTCAGGAGACCTTTCCTGACGTCGAGGAGACGACTTAACCTCATAAATTACATATGAATTTTAAGTTGCTCAATGATATATAGTACAAGTGTGCGACGCAACCGTATTAGATTGAAATACTATAGCTGGTAACATAATTATTCATATTATTTCTTACAACAAAACTCCTTTGAGGAAGAAATAAGCAATCGAAAAATAAATTACAATGCCGGTTACATCAACCAGTGTTGCAACAAACGGCGCGGATGAAACAGCGGGATCGGCGCCAAGCCGTTTAAGTATAATCGGCAACATTGAACCTGTTAATGTTCCCCATAATACAACACCAATTAAAGAAATGCCAACGCTTACGGCAATAAGAAACCAATGCTCTTTATAAAGGTCTTCAATTACGCCGTACTGCATAAGGTAATGCCAGATGCAAATTCTTGTGAAACCAATAACACCGAGTATAGCGCCTAACAACAAACCGCTTAAAATTTCCCGGCGCATTACACGCCACCAATCCATTATAGATATATCACCCACAGCCATTGCCTGTATCACCAACGTTGATGCCTGCGAACCACTGTTGCCGCCGCTGCTCATAATAAGCGGAATGAACATTGCAAGCACTGTTGCTTTTGCTATCTCATCATTAAAATAAGCCATTGCTGTTGCAGTAAGCAACTCACTTAGAAATAATACAATCAGCCAGCCTGCTCTTTTGCGTATGAGTTTAAATAAGGGTGTATCAAGATAAGGTTCATCCAATGCTTCAGTACCGCCAATCTTTTGTATGTCTTCACTGAACTCTTCATTGGTAACCCACAACATATCATCAATGGTTACAATGCCAAGCAGAATATCGTTATTGTCTGTAACAGGCAACGCAACACGGTTGTTCATTTTAAATATTTCGGTCGCATGTTCCTGGTCGTCGTTGGCATGTAATGCAATTACACGTTCATCCATCAGGTCTTCTATTCTTGTTTCGGGCGAAGCAAGGATAATATCTCTTATCCTTAAATCATCTAACAATTCTCCCTTACGGTTAACAACATAAATAACATCTATCGTTTCTGTATTCTTTGCCACCTTGCGAATGGTATGCAATACCTGTTCAATTGTATTGAATGGATAAACGTAAACGTAATCGGGCGTCATTAACCTGCCAATGCTGTCTTCAGGATAACCGAGCATTGCAAGCGTAATTTTGCGCTCATCTGCATTCAGCAGTTTTATTAAATCGCGTATAACATTCTTTGGTAATTCTTCAAGAAAATCAGTACGGTCATCGGCAGGAAGTTCATTAAGTAATTCAGCCGTTTTAAATGAAGACAGCTCCTGTACAATTTGCTTCTGGCGACTTACATCAAGAATTTTAAAAACAGCAGCCGCACGGTTTATTGCCATGTTGGCAATGATCTGAGCTTCTTCATCAGGATTATCATATATAAGGTCGGCAACATCGCTTATATTCTGATCATCGAGGAAACTACGCAAAGCCGCCAGGTTGTTATCCTGCATCAGTTGTTCAAACTGATCTTTTATTGAAGGCTGTTCAAGTTCCGAACTCATAAACCGCAAATTAGCAAAACAAACTTTAGAGAAATGCAGAAAAGTTCAATATAAAAAAAACAAGACAATCAAACCCTGCACATTATATTGTGCCCTAATTATTTTTATTATAAATGATCTCAAGCTTAACCATTGCCTCATCACCCAAACGGGGCAGAGGCGTTTTTACAACAAAGAATTTAAAGGAAGGTACCATACTTGAAACATCTCCTGTAATAGTTTTATCAGAAGAAGAAAGGAAAGCAATTGAAGGAACCTTATTGTATCATTACATTTTTGAATGGGGGAAAGACAAAAAGAAAGCAGCTGTTGCTTTGGGCTATGTTTCTTTATACAATCATAGTTACGATGCCAATTGCGAATACGAAATGGATTACGGCAAAAAATTAATGACGATTAAAACTGTGCGTGATATAAAAAAAGGAGAAGAACTATATATAAATTACAATGCAGTTCCTGATGATAAAACACTTGTTTGGTTTCATACAGAATAAACGCTTTTACATGAACTCTTTTATATCGGCCATAATGCGCCGTGCAATATTATCAGCGGTTGTTTCAAAATTACTTTCAGCATAAATACGGATAATAGGTTCAGTATTGCTTGTACGCAGGTGCACCCAATCGTTATCAAATTCTATCTTTAAACCATCTTCAGTATTCAATGGATGATTTTTGTATTTGCGTTGAAGATGCGTAAATATTTTTTTAACATCAACACCATTATCCAGTTCTATTTTGTTTTTGCTGATGAAATAATCAGGAAATGTTCTGCGCAATTGCAATGCACTCTTTTCATTTTGCGCGAGATAAGTCAGGAAGATAGCAATGCCAACAAGCGCATCACGGCCATAATGTAATTGAGGCAAAATAATTCCACCATTTCCTTCGCCACCAATAACTGCATTTACCGCTTTCATTTTTGTTACCACATTCACCTCTCCCACTGCGCTTGAAAAATATTCACCACCATTTTTAAGCGTTACATCTTTCAGTGCACGTGTTGATGAGAGATTGCTTACAGTATTACCTTTTGTTTGTTGCAACACATAGTCAGCAACAGCAACCAATGTATATTCTTCGCCAAATACACTTCCGTCTTCGCAAATAAAACATAAGCGGTCAACATCAGGATCAACAGCAATACCAAGATCTGCTTTTTGCTTTCTTACTTCATTGCTTAACCCATTAAGATTTTGCGGTAATGGCTCAGGATTATGTGCAAACTTTCCGTTTATTTCTTCGTTCAATAAAATAATATCTTTTACACCCAATGCTTTCAGTAATGCAGGAACAGCAAGTGCGCCTGTACTGTTGATGCAATCAACAACAATCTTAAATTTTTTCTTTTTGATAGCAATGCTATCAACTATCGGCAATTGAATAATTGCTTCAATGTGTTTTTCAAGCGCAGTAGTATCGTTGGTTACAGTTCCTAATTTATCAACACTAACAAATGAGAATGCTTCTTTGGTTGCAATAGCAAGCAATCGTTCGCCATCTTCAGCGCTTAAAAATTCACCTTTGCCATTGAGCAATTTAAGTGCATTCCATTCAGCACCATTATGGCTTGCCGTGATAATGATGCCGCCATCTGCGTTATTAAAAATCACCGCCATCTCAACCGTTGGTGTTGTGCTGAGATCAAGATTTATAACATTAACACCACTTGCTATTAATGATGATAAAACCAGTTGCTGGATATATGCACCGCTTATACGGCCATCTCTTCCTACAACAACTGTAAAAGATTTTTTTTCAGATTGTTGTTTTAACCAGGCTGCATAAGCAGAAGTAAAATTCACCACATCAACCGGGCTTAATGAATTTCCGGGTTTTCCACCGATCGTTCCTCTTATGCCCGATATACTTTTTATTAAAGCCATTTTTTGCTGTTATTTGCAGGGCAAACATAACAGAAAAAACAAGACCCCGTTTTTAAGTTGATAAATAAATGGAATTGGTATACTAAAACTTTTACCTATGCATGCCGATGAATGGTTTAAAATATGGTTTAGCTCTCCTTATTACGATATACTTTACAAAAAAAGAGACAAAGAAGAAGCTGAAAGACTGATTGATGCATTGGTGAATTACCTGGAGATTCCACAACATAGTTTTATACTTGATGCAGCCTGTGGTAAGGGCAGGCATAGCGTAGCGTTTGCTGCAAAAGGGTTTGATGTTACCGGTATTGATATTTGTGTTGCCGCTATAACCGAAGCAAAAAAATATGAATCAGAAAACCTGCATTTTTATTTGCATGATATGCGGTTGCCTTTTTATATAAACTATTTTAATTACGCGTTTAATTTTTTTACAAGCTTTGGTTATTTCAGAACGATGAGAGAACATAATGATGCGATGCGCACCATTGCTCAAAGCCTTAGGCCAAACGGAGTCTTTACAATTGATTATTTAAACGTTGACTACACTGAAAAAAACTTAAGTCCTTCTGATACGATTGAAGCAGATGATGTGTTATTTGAAATTGAAAGATGGTTTGATGATGCCTATTTTTATAAACGCATAAACGTTACTGACAAACAAAAAAATATACACGAAAGTTTTACTGAGCGTGTAGAGAAATTTACATTGAAAGATTTTACAAATATGCTTTCATTGCAGGGCCTGCAGATAGAAAACGTTTTTGGTGATTATGATCTTCATCAATATGATGAAAAAGAATCTGCAAGAATGATCATTGTTGCAGGAAAAGCTCATTAAATATTATTCTTTTGTTTTGCCTGCAACAGGCATGTTGAAAACAACTGTAGCATCAGGTTTTACAACAAACATATTGTCCGGAGTTGCCTGGTAAATATCAAAACTGTTTGAGTTAGCTGTGTATGTTAATTTTGATGCAGGTAGTTTTAAAACTGAATTATCTGTATTTAATTGCTGCGGATTTGTGATCGGATTATCCTGTTGTGATAAAACAGATTTCTGTGATTCTAAAAATGTATTGTTTTGATTAAGGTTATGATGATATAGCGTTAATGAATCTGCATGAAAGTTTGATTGTGCTTTTGCATTGGCTGCTGTCAACAGGCTGAAAAAGAAAATAAAATATTTCATTTTATCAGAGTTTACTACAAACTTATAAAAATATGTGGAGCACTTTAGAAAGCTGGGATCAATCTCTTTTTTATAAAATAAATACCGTATGGACCAATTCATTTCTTGATCACAACTATCCATGGTACCGCGATGATACAATGTCTTATCCTGTGTATTTGTTTTTACTCGTATTCATCTTAATAAATTTTGGCTGGCGTGCATGGACGTGGATCTTATTCATCGCCATCAATGTAACTATTACCGATCAGCTAAGCAGCACATATATTAAAAACTGGGTGCATCGTTTACGTCCCTGCCAGGATCCCGCAATGGAAGGCCATGTACGCATGTTATTAAATCATTGCAGCGGTGGTTTTAGTTTTCCTTCTTCACATGCCATCAATCATTTTGGTGCGGCTTTCTTTTTACATTATACATTAAAAAATTATTTAGGCAAGTGGACCTATGTGTTTTTCTTCTGGGCAGCATCCATTAGTTACGGGCAGGTTTATGTAGGCGTGCATTACCCTTTGGATGTTTTAGGCGGTGCAATAATGGGGAGCATTATAGGTTATATTGTTGCTGCTATCTTTAACAAAAAAGTCGGATTGCCTGAATTAAAAACAGTAGCATATAGTTAAAAGCGGGCTTACAATCTTATGCATTGCCGTTATTGATTTTAATGAAATTTGGCAATAGTCTTGCATCTGTTTACTTCACAAAAACATATTGATTAGTTTTACAGCTTTTTATGAATGAAATACTCATTATCCTCGCGCTTATTTTATTGAACGGAGTTTTTGCAATGGCTGAAATAGCGCTTGTTTCATCCCGCAAATCAAGATTGGAAGCACAGGCAAACAAAGGTGATAAAAAAGCTGAGGAAGCTTTAAAACTTGCCAATCACCCCGATACATTTATTTCAACAACACAAATAGGCATCACATTTATCGGCATCTTAAATGGTATCTTTTCGGGTGAAGATCTAAAAGAGGGCCTCGTTCAATTCTTTAACCGTTACACGCTTACAGCACCTTACAGCAATGGTTTGGGAACAACAGTTGTAGTTTTTATCGTTACTTACTTTTCACTTGTATTGGGCGAACTTGTACCAAAGAAAATAGGCTTAAGCAATCCTGAAGGAATCGCTAAAGCATTTGCGGCGCCTATGCGCATCATTAGTGGTATAAGTTACCCGTTTGTATGGCTGCTTACTAAATCTGCAAACTTTATTATTAATCTTTTTAAAATTAAAAATAAGGACAGTAATGTAACGGAAGATGAAATTAAAGCCATCATTAATGAAGGTACCGAGCAGGGTACAATTGAAGAAGCGGAGCAGGAAATTATTGAACGTGTGTTTCATCTTGGCGACAGGAACATTACTTCGCTTATGACGCACCGAAGCGATATAATCTGGCTTGATACAAATCTTACAGTTGATGATGTACAGAATTTACCTGAAGAAAAAATTCACAGCATTTATCCTGTTTGCGACGGATCAATTGATAACATAAAAGGCATTGTCTCTTTAAAAAATATTATAAAAGCAAAATCAGGAACTGTATTAAAAAATGTAACAACGCCTGGTTTTTTTGTTCCTGAAAACAATTCCGCTTACAAATTGCTTGAGCGGTTTAAAGAAATGAAATCGCATTATGCTTTCATTGTTGATGAATACGGAAGCTTACAAGGCCTTGTTACATTAAATGATATTCTTGATGCTATTGTTGGTGAAGTGCCGCATCTTGATGAAGAAACGTATGAAATAGTAGAACGCAAAGACGGCAGTTTTTTAATTGATGCACAAATACCTTTTTATAATTTCCTAAGCTATTTTGAACACACAGATTATCTGAATGAAGATGAACAACAGTTTGATACGCTTGCAGGTTTTATTTTAGATGAACTGGAACGCATACCGCAAACAGGTGAACAATTTGAATGGCATGGATTCAGGTTTGAGATAATGGATATGGACAATAACCGTATTGATAAAGTGCTTGTATATAAACCGCAGGAAGAAGAACTGAAAACTGAAAATGATTAATTAACACCGGTTGCGCCGTCGCGCACTTTTATTTTCTTTTTATTTGAATTCTTTTTTTCGTACTCCAACACTTCAGCAGGCTTGTTTTTATTTGCGATAGATGTTGAATCTGTTTTTTGATGAGCCGTTGAATCTGTAATAACTGTATTCTTTTTACCGGTTGTTGCAGGCACTAACTGATCTATCACATATTCTTCTGTCCTGGTTATAGTTTGCCTTTCAGGATCATAATACGTCCATATGCCGTGTTTAACCGAAGACGCTTCCACCTTAACAATCTTCAGATCATATTGATCAGAACCATCCAAATGATAAACCCTTATTGTATCATAAGGATTTGCGGGATCAATTGCTTTCCAGCTTTCTTCACGCATTAAACCCAACAAATTATAATACCTGCAAATACCATCTTTATTTCCCCATTTATAATTTTCTTCTGCAATAACATCACCCATTAAATTATAGGTTATCCATTGCCCTTGTTTTTTATCATCCTTGTATGCGCCGTTTTCCTGGTAACCAGGCTCGCCATGATTGTCCACCACGCGAACTACCCATTTGCCTTGTTTGTGATTTTGAACATCTGTGCAGTTGATCGTACCATGGTTCGCATCCAGCTTATAGGTTTTACATTGACTATAAGAATGCTGGCAAAAAAACAAAATCATCAATAAGCTTACACTACATCTCATACCTCTAAAACGCTTAAAAAGAAAGTTTCTTATGCTTTGAAAAGCCTAAGATTTATTTTTTGTTACGGTCAAATTAACCGGTGGTCCCGCACGTGCGGGATGTTACTCCCTTGTACAATTTATTCATTGAGCGGCTTTCGTGAAACGTAAATACAACATTATTAAATTCCGAAGCTGGTATTATCCGGATTTTAAATGATCAGGCTTTTTCAATTCGTGAAATCCTTTGAAGTTTTCACGAATGACTATTCACTATTCACGTTTCTTCACCACTACTTCAATGAAGCTCTTACAGTTTTTACATCTGCCGGTAAAATTGCAGAAGATTTATTTCCAAAACTGCCGCGCACATACGTCAACACATCAGCGATCTGCTGATCAGATAAATAGTTTTGTGCAGGCATATTATTGGAATAAGATTCACCATCCACATCAACATGCTGCCCCACGGAACCCTGCAATACCCATTTAATTAATTTGTCTTTATCACCCGTTACATAAGAAGTCTGCGTAAGCGGCGGATTCATTCTTGGCACACCGCTTCCATCTGCCTGGTGGCAGCTAAGGCAATATTTTTTATACAAAGCTGCACCACGTTGCTTTGAAGTTTGCTGTTGTTGTGCATAGATTGTAACAACACTTATGCAGAAGCCAAGGGCAATAATTCTTTTGATCATTTATTTTCCGTTATACATTATTCTATATATAGTTCCGCCCGAATCGTCGCTTACATATAAAGAACCATCCGGTCCTTGCGCCAAACCACATGGACGGTGCTTTGCTTTGGAAGGCTGCATAAATTGCGGTCCGCCTGAAAAATCATCTGCAAAAATTTCCCAGTCGCCACTTGGTTTGCCATCTTTAAATGGAACGAATGCAACAAAATACCCTTTTTGTGGTTCGGGTGACCTGTTCCATGAACCATGAAATGCTATAAAAGCTCCATTCTTATATCGTTCAGGAAACATGTTGCCGGTATAAAATAACAACCCGTTTGGTGCCATATGTCCCGGAAAAGCCACCACAGGATCCTGTGCATTGCCAGTGTATTCTTTCTTGCCATCACCACCATATTCCGGCGCTAAAATTTTCTTATGCTGATTTTGGTCATAATACAAA
Source organism: Bacteroidota bacterium (assembly GCA_013286425.1). Lineage (GTDB taxonomy): Bacteria > Bacteroidota > Bacteroidia > Chitinophagales > Chitinophagaceae > Parafilimonas. The sequence continues at coordinate 14,988 of JABDFS010000048.1, read as the reverse complement.
TAAGGCCATCCGCAGTTGCTTCCGTTATGCAATTCATACATACATTCTGCAGGCAATTCCGCACTTTGTTTATCAGTGTACATAGCCGGGAAAATATCATGCAGCTGGTCGCGGCCATGCTGCATAACAAACAAACTATTGGTGGTGGTATTCCAATCCAGCCCTACTACATTGCGCAAACCCGTTGCATAATGCACGCCATCGCCATAAGTTTGATTTTGTTTATCAATTTTAAATTGCCATATACCGGCTGCTGAATCAAGAACAGGGCAAGGATTTATTCCTATTGAACCTGTTGCCCTGTCCTGCTCCTGGCAGGAGTTGGAAAAAGCACCAATATTCACGTAAATATTTCCATCATTATCTAATGTTACAGACTTTGATTCATGCTCATTCCTCGAGATCAATCCCGTAATTATTTTTTCAGGATTATCAGGATCAAGCGGCCTATTATCTGCGCCAAGTTTATACCTGAAAACTTCTTCATTGGAAGAAGTATATAAATAGCCGTCTTTCAAATACATTCCTGTGCCGATATAATTTCCAAAGCCAAACTTTTGTTCAGCAATACCATCATTATCGCCATCGTGAAGCAGGTAAATTCCCTTACCGTCTTTAAGCTTTTCAAGCTTTACAAAAATATCGCCGTTTGAAGCCACAGCAATGTGCCTTGCAGCACCCAGGCCATCGGCTGCTTTTATGGCGGTAAATCCTTTAGGCAATTTTAAACCTGCATTAGTGGGATCTGGTTTTACAGATTGTGCGCATGAATTTATTGATGCAATTAAACCTAACAGGAAGAGATAATGGATTGCTTTCATAAATTAATTTATAAAACAAAAATAGCACTATCAAAATAAGAAATGACACTGCATTAAAAAGCCCTCCCGATTTTTCGGGAGGGCTTTTATTTTATCAGAAGATGATTATTTCTCTTCTTCTTCTTCTTTCTTCAATTTTTCTTTTATTTCAGCTAAAGCGCTCAGGTCACCAAGTGTTGCTTTTTCAACTTTATTCTGAATGGTCTTAACGGTTTTACGCGTTTTTTCTGATTCAACTTTTGCTTCTTTCTTGGCTGCTTCCTGCTCCTGAACTTTTGCCTGTTCCCATATTTTAGTATGGCTTACAAGAATACGCTTTTCGTTGCGGTCAAATTCAATTACCATGAATTGTGCAGTTTCATCTGCAACAAGGCTCTTGCCATCTTCTTTAATCAAATGGCGGTTAGGTGCGAAACCTTCCAAACCGTAAGGCAATTGAACAATAGCGCCGCGATCATCTTTTCTTATAATAGTACCTTCATGTACACTGCCTACAGCAAATGTATCCTGCAATGCTGTCCATGGATCTTCTTCAAGCTGTTTGTGTCCAAGCTGCAATTTGCGGTTTTCTTTGTCTATCGACATTATCACCACATCAATTTCTTCACCGTTCTTTGTGTATTCACCAGGATGGTTGAAGCGTTTCAACCAGCTTAGATCACTGATGTGGATCATACCGCCAATACCTGGTTCAAGCTCAACAAAAACACCGTAAGGAGTAATGTTTTTAACTATGCCTTTATGCTTGCTTCCTTCAGGATATTTGGTTTCGATATTGTTCCATGGATCTTCAGTAAGCTGCTTGATAGAAAGGCTCATTTTACGGGCACCTTTATCAAGTGTTACCACTTTTGCTTCGTGCTCATCACCAAGCTTAAAGAATTCTTTAGCGTTGATCGGAGTGTTTGCCCATGTAATTTCACTTACATGCACCAAACCTTCAACACCAGGTAATATTTCGAGGAATGCACCGTAGTCTTCAATATTTACAACCTTGCCTTTTACTACTGCGCCTTCGTGTATATGCTCAGGCAGTACATCCCATGGATGTGGAGTAAGCTGTTTTAAACCCAGGCTGATACGTTTCTTGTCATCATCAAAATCAAGCACTACAACCTGAAGTTTCTGATCCATTTTCACCACTTCTCCCGGATGAGAGATACGGCCCCATGAAATATCAGTTATGTATAATAAACCGTCGAGGCCACCAAGATCCATAAATGCGCCGAAGTCTGTAATGTTCTTCACGGTACCTTCAAGCACCTGGCCTTTTTCAAGTTTGCTGATGATCTCTGCACGCTGTGCTTCGATATCGCTTTCAATTAAGGCTTTGTGAGATACTACCGCATTCTTGATAGCTTCATTGATTTTAACTACTTTAAATTCCATTGTTTTGCCTACGAACTGATCGTAATCAGTAACAGGCTTAACATCTATCTGCGATCCCGGAAGGAATGTTTCCAAACCGAAAACATCTACAATTAAGCCACCTTTTGTTTTGCTGGTAACATAACCTGTAACCACTTCGCCTGTCTTGTGTACTTCAACGATTCTTTCCCAGGCGCGGAATACGCGGGCCTGCTTGCGGCTAAGATGAAGATTACCATCGCGGTCTTCTTTTTCAACCACCATTACTTCAACTATATCGCCTACTTTAAGATTTGGATTGTCGCGAAATTCATTTAATGAAACAAGGCCATCGCTTTTAAAACCAATGTTTACAACAGCATCCGTTTTAGTTAAAGCCACAACGTTTCCGTTAACGATCTCACTATCCTCAATAGTTACGAAAGTATTTTCATACACTTTATCGTATTTTTCTTTTTCTTCCTTGTTGTAATGGGTAACATTACGCTTGTCAACACTCCAGTCGAAGTCATCATGTGCTGCAAGTTTTTCTTCAACAGGTTTTGGAAGAGACTCAGAAACAGTGTTTTCAATTACAGGTTGAGCGGTTGGTTCAGAAGCAGCTTCTTCTGTTACAGGTGCATTTGTTGTCGCTGCAGTTGCTTCAGCCTGCGGGGCTTCAACAGACTCCTGTGCATCAGCGTTTGTGTTAGGAATATTATTTTCACTCATGATCAAAATCCCGTTTTTTTTAACCGGGGCGGCAAAATTAAGAAAAAAGCACCGGAAAACCAGTGCTTTTCAGAGAGAAAAAAGTTTATCTAACAATAAATTAGGAGTGTATATAATTCTGCAGGTGTTCAATGGTTTCTTTTTGAGTAAGAATAGTTTCTGTAACAACATCGTTGATAGAAATAATCCCTGCAAGATTACCGTGTTCCAATACCGGTAAATACCTGAGGTTATTGGCCGACATAAGCTCCATACAATGCTCTACCGAATCTTTCTTAACAACAGACGGGTTATCTATATTCATGATCTCTCCTACTGTTGTTTCGCTGGAGGAACGGCCTTTCAAAATTACTTTTCTTGAATAATCACGTTCGGTCATAAGGCCTATAAAGCGGCCGTTTTGCACTACAGCTACAGAACCGATGTTCTTGTCAGCCATCAGTTTCAGGGCTTCAATCACGGTGAGTTCTGATTGAACAGTTTCCACATGACTGCCCTTTCGTTTCAATATGTCAGCAACGTTTCTCATGAAATAAAAATACAACAAAAACTTTAAGATATTTCACGAAACTTCACCACTATTTTTTATTCTTTTTTTCCTGGTCTTTTAACTGTTGTACTTTTTTCTGGCTCTCCATCATTTTTTCGTATTGCTCCTGCCATTTGCTTTTGGGTTTTACTTTAGGAGCCTTACGGCGTTCATGCATCTGGGAAAGAATTTTATCATGATCGAGGATGTAATTCTGAATGGTGTACTGAATACCAAGCGTGATAAGGTTTGATACCGTATAATACCACGTTAACGCTGCAGGAAGTGAGTTAAAGAACAACAACATGAAAACCGGGTAAATGAACGGCATGTATTTCAACATAGGATTATTAGGATCCTGCGGTGTCATGTTCATGTTATAGAGAGAGATCAAAAAGCTTGTAGTTACAGCAAGCAAAGCAAAGAGGCTAAGATGGTCGCCGATCATAAAAACCTTTGTTCCAAAGTTTACAAGCACATCATAAGTTGAAAGATCATGTGACCATAAAAAAGGCTGGCCTCTTAAACTTATATTGGAATTAAAGAAGCTATATAAAGCAAAGAATATCGGTATCTGTAATATCAGCGGTAAACACCCACCCAAAGGATTCACACCGGCCTCCCTGAACAGCTTCATCTGCTCCATCGCAAAACCCTGCTGGTCTGTTCCGTATTTTTTGCGTAATGTATCTAACTCAGGCCTTAATAATTTCATTCTTGCACCGCTTTTATAACTGCGGTACACCAATGGAGAAGTTACCAGCCTTATGAAAAATGTAAGCAAAGCGATCACCCACCCATATACAGAAATAAAGCCTGCAAAAAAGTTGAACACAGGTGTGATAACATACTTGTTTATCGGCCTTACAAACGAGTACATATCTCTTCCCAGGTTAATGATCTGGTCCATATTCGGAGCTGCTGATTGTAATATCTTATAATCGTTTGGCCCAAAATACAATTGCATGGGTATGTTTACAGAAGCCGATGCAGGCACCTGCATTTGCAGGTTAGCATCTACAAGGCCTAAAACCAGGCTGCTGTCTGTACTGCGTGTCCAGCTTACTTTTCCTGTATTAAAATTGTTCTTCGCTATAAGCGTGGAATTAAAGAATTGCTGCACAGCGCTTACCCATTGCACCGGTTTTTCAAATGAATGGTCTGTATGGCTGGATATATAATCAAATTCATTGCCTTCAGAAAAACAAACATCGGCCATGCGGCGCTCATAATCATTAGAAGCTTCCACCTGCATCATTTGTGAAACAAAATGAAAATTTACCGTATTGCCTGTAATAAGTTTTGGAGCATTATTCAGCTGAATATTCCAGTCGATCATGTAACTGCCTGGTTTGATGATGAACTGGTGAACAATGCCGGTATGTGAAGAATCCATTAAGGCAAACTGGATCGTTTGGCTTCCGTCAGCATTTTTCACCGGCTGCGATGCTGTAAAATTCATTTCATCTGTTGAAGCGGAACTGCCTGAACCTGTGTTGATGTTATAACTGATGGCATCTTTAGCGCCATTGCCTAACGTAACCAGGCCACCGGTTTGGGAAGGATATTTTTTAAGTTCAACTGATTTTACATTTCCCCCTTTTGAAGTAAATACAACTTTTATAAGATCAGTTTCAACGGTTACCAGTTGCTCAGGTGTGTTAACAGCATTTGAAAAATTACCCGCTGAATTTTGTTTTGAAACAGAATCCCTGTGCAATGAATCAAGTGTTGCAGCCGCTTTTTGCTGCGGAGTTATTTTACGAAGAGAATCAAGGTGCAGCGAATCTGCCTGATGTTGCTGATAGGTTGCTAAAGCCGATTGTTCCTTATTAGTGTACCAGAAAAAAACAAAAAATAAAATTGCCAGTAAAACAATACCAATGACCGTATTCTTATCCTTCATATAAAAAAATGAGCGGCAAAGGTAACAGATTGAAGAGTTGCAAATTTTTGAAAGTTTAAAATGTTTCTTAATATAGGTTAATGGGAAAAAGAGCCACTTTAATAGCTTAAAGAGCCGGTAAGAAATTCATCTTTAATGCTGCATAAAGTCACTGGCGTCGCTGATGTACTCTGGGCTTTTACAACCGCTTCTTTCAAGGGACTTTAGGGACTTCAAGGGACATTAAGCTTACGTTTTGGCATAAACTCTTAATACTACCTATTTATTCTTCCTTCTTTCTGTTCTTGCTTTAATCATTCTTTCCCGTAGGCTGCTTTCGTTTAAAAATGCCTGTTCCAGAACTGCAATTTGTTTGCTTAATAAATAGGTTGCTACCTTAATCAAACAGATCATTACGTTGGAGCATATTTCAGGATCAGTATGCTCTATAGCTTTTTGATAAGTAGCATAATTGGCATCGGGAGTTCTGTTCAACTCCCGAAAGCGTATCATCAGGCGATGGTTCTTATCCCATTGCTTTAATTTATTCGTTCTTAAGAAGTCTTCATAATCCAGTAGTAGCTCTTCTAAACTGGCGCGTGCCACATTCGTAAGCTTTAGTTCAGTTTCCTTAGAAGTGGCGGAAACCATGCTACCTTCTGCAATGTTCTGTTTACCTGAACGTGCTGCCTGCACCATTTGGTCAATGGTGCGGTCGTATTTTTTAAAGAACCTGCCTGTAAAGTATACCGTGCCATCATAAATGATTTCAGCTTTTTGATAAGCTATAAGATTGCGGTAGCCTCCGTGTTGTGGTATAAAGCCTTCACTGTTGCTTTGGTTATCGGGCATAGTTGTTTGGTTGTATATAAAAATGTTGTGCTTGCTAAATATAGCTTTAATAGTGTACAAAAATCAAATACAGTTGTATAAAGTCGCTAATGTCCCTGATGTCCCTGGAAGTGACTTTAGCGGCATCAACTACAAACTACTATAATCATTAAAAGATACCAACCAGATTATAAATTCGAAAAAACCACGATATAACTTCGATATTTCTTCGATCCAACTAATCGAAGTTATATCGAAATCATATCGAAGAAATATCGAAGAAATATCGTGGTTATATCGAAGAAATCAACTTATTGTTTACACGCATTACAGATCAAATCCTTTAGCGGTTATATAGCTCTGGATGGTTTAGCCCTTGATGTACCTGCTTCAATTCATAGGAAAGTACTGGCATGAATTTTATTACAATAAACTAAAACTTATCCTATGCTTAAATGGGCCGCTATCTTTTTCGTTATCGCTATCATTGCCGCAATATTTGGCTTTACGGGCATCGCAGCAGGCGCTGCATCAATTGCCAAGATATTATTCTTCATTTTTTTAGTGCTGTTTTTGCTGGTGCTTTTATTAGGAGCAAAATTGTTCGGCAAAAAATGATTGCAGAACAGAACTTCTGAGTTGCAAAATAAAATATCTCATCGGCATGTATCAATAGTATTACACCCTTGCAGCCTTGTGTAAAGAATGTTACAGACACGGGAAAAGCTGGTTGAACAAATCATAAATAAAATAACCTGATCATGGAACCAATATTAGAAATTATTGACCGGCAGGAATGGCTGGATAAAGCCGGCGAAGCCATTCAACCCGCTGTCCTGAACGCTTTTAAAGCGGGTGGTAAAACGGGTAAACAGGTTAAGAATCTTTTACACGGTAAATGGCTCGGGCATCCTGTTCATCCAATGATAACAGATATTCCGCTTGGCGCATGGACCACCGCAGCGGTGCTGGATGCTATGGAGCTCTGTGGTAGTAAACAATATAAACCAGGTGCTGATGCTGCGGTAACTATCGGGCTTGCAGGTGCTGCCGGTTCAGCCATTACAGGCATAACCGACTGGACGGGCACAACGGCAATCGAGAGAAAAACAGGGCTGCTGCATGCCATGTTAAATATTGGCGCCACAACATTGTACCTTACTTCATTTTTTCTTCGCAAAAAAAGCAGGTCGCGCACAACGGCTATTGGTTTGTCGATGCTGGGTTATGCTATCACTGCAGCATCCGCCTATCTTGGTGGCACCCTGGTATATAACAAACAGGTAGGTGTAAACCATACAGCAATTCCTGAAGGCTATCCTGAAGATTTTGTAGCGGTGCTTGCTGAAAGCAAATTAAAGGAGGGCAAGATGAAACGCGTGCGTGCAAAACAGGTTGATATATTACTTGCCCGGAAAAACAATGTAATATATGCTATTGCGCATACCTGTTCCCATATGGGCGGGCCACTTTCTGAGGGTGAATTGTTGAATGATTGCAGTGTGCGTTGCCCCTGGCACCAGTCAGTGTTTTCTTTGGAAGACGGAAGTGTTATTGACGGGCCTGCTACCGAACCACAACCAAAGTTTGATGTGCGGGTAAAGGACGGGCAAATAGAAGTGAAACTAAAATCCGGTTGGGTGTAGATTAAGTGATCATAGATCGCGAAGCGATGAAATGGTTATAGTAATAATTATGGATATCTAATTGAATTCCGAATAAATGATACAAGATTCTGTCATCTCTTCGGGATTTTTTATACCCGTAAAACCGGTTTACTATAATAATATCAGCCTTTCAGGCTTATGATTTTTAAAAGCCCTTCCGGATAGTTATGATGAGAATACCTGCAGGAACTAACCAACTTCTTACTGCACTTCTATTGGGGCTGTCCATTTGAATTGTCCCCATTCCATTACCAATGTTCCGTGCTTTGCGTCGCCTGGAACGATAGAAATAGTGAATGCTTCTACGGGTGTGGTAGCCTCCTGGGTGGCAAATTTTACAGTACCAAGATTAAATGAACCCTTGTATTCAGTACCCCACTGCCCGGTTTGTTTATTTACAACCAGGTCTGCTCCGGCTGCATGCGGGATTGTCCATAACGTGTATGCCCCTGCAGGTACCTGCATGCCGGCAAGCTTTATGGGTGCTGATGTTGTAAACTGTGTGGCTGCATTGGCCCCTGTGCGCCATACACGGTCGTAAGGTATTACATCACCCAGGAGCGTACGTCCGCGCATCAGCGGCCGCCCATAGTCAACAGTGAATTGCGCATTGCCGATGGCTGCACGAACAGTATCCCTTACACTCAATTCCTTCACAGCACCTGTTTTTGATTCCAAAGCCTCAAACTCTTTACCGACGCTTTTTACAGCAGGTGGTGATGAAAGGCGAATTACCTCCACTTTATATGTTGTACGGGCGCCTGAATAATAAAGCATATGATAGTTTGAATCCATTGATGCTTCCCCCGTGCCCGATAACCAGTCGTGGGTAACATCCGCCTTTCCGTTGCCAACCAGTTGCACACTGGCTCTGCCCAATGGAAAGTTATCAAATTCCCGGTCTATATAAAACTGCCGCATCGGTACGGTACTAACAGCTGCGGTCTTTGATGCCGCTGCCTGTTTCAATGCTGCTGCAAAGTAAAGTTCATAAAGGCTGTACATTTGGGGTACGTGCGCCACTACAATGCTGCCACCTGTGGCAAAATCACGCTTCACTGTACCGGTATTATCTGTTTTTGAAAGGTGCACCGTGTTATTGCTGACATCGGCAACCACTTTACGATCGCGCTGACCTGCCGGCTCACTGGGTGTGTGAATGTCCATCTCCAAATGTTTTATACTGCCGTTATCTTCCAGCTCAACTACTGTATGCCGTACCCGAACACGCGGAAACCTGTCAACCGCATCGATTGTTTCCGTATTGCCCTGCCGGGTTACCGCTTCAACGGAAATGGTATCATGGCCCAGTGTTGTAACAAAGCCATAGTTTTCAGACGATGGTGTATGCCCGCAGGAAACCAGCAAAATAGCTACACTGAAAATAAAGCAGCATAAAGACCGGTGAGCAGTATAGAAATTGCCCGGGTGAACAGCCTGATTATACATAGAAAGTAAATTTAGTTTGGTAGTCCTTCTCAAACTAACAAATACTTCATATTATTTCTAAAGAAGGAGCTGTTAATATATGGTTTTATTTGAATGGTTGATTAACAGGTTAGAAGGTTGCAGGCGGTAAACCCCCCGCATGCGCCGCCGGCCGGTGAAGAATACCTGTAAAGCGGAAGGTTTAGAGCGCAGGCAGTTCCTGTTATGATCATAAAAGCCATGAACCATCCATGAACCATCTATGAACCAGGCATGAAGGAAGTATGAAGGAGGGTACGGGAAGTGAGTGGTGAGCGGTGAGCGGTGAGCTGTGAAAGGTAGCAATGAGGCACAAGAAAACAAGTCACACAGGACAATAAATAGTCTTTATTTTGTGAGGGGTTCAGTGAGAAATGAAAAGTAAAACAGGTGAGCGTAAATAGCCGGTACCTGCCATTCAAATCTGTAAGTGTAATGATTTTAGCTGCAGCGGATAGACCCTGTAAGTTTAAAAGCAGATGCCCGGTCAGGCCGGGTAAAACGCCCGGGTGGTTGCCCACTGCTTCACATTCACCGCTCACTCCTTCACAAACTGCTTCGCAACTACTTCGCCGTTTGTTTCAACTTTCAACACATAATTCCCTGTATGCAATGAAGAAATATTAAGATCATATACGCTGCTCACAATTGGCAACTCACGGCTCACAACCACATTGCCACTAAAATCAACTACTGTTACTTTCACTTTTTCATTTTTTGGCAAGCCGGCGATCGATAATGTACTTTTTGCAGGGTTAGGTGATAAAGAAATGTTTAATTCGTCGTTTGTTATTGCAATTACATTAGAATTTGCAACGGCATTGCCGGTGCTTGTTGTTTGCAAACGATAGTAGTTTGTATTTGTTGAAGAAGGTGTTGGATCACTGTAGTGTGCAACGTTGGTAGTGACTTGTGAACGATAAACAGTTGTCCAATGTGTACCATCCATGCTTTTTTGCACGGCATAGCTTTGAATGCCCGGCATGTTGTTCCATTCTATGCCATTGCGATGCTGTAACCAGCGGCGGATTTTGGTAATGATGATTTGTTTTTGACTTAAATTATCATCATACCGGGAAAGTGATATATTATAATCATCGGTATTTGCTGAGGTTCCAATAGCAACAATTTTACCTGACGATTGAAATACAAGTGATGTAATTTTGCTTCCCGTGTAATTGGCAAAATCGGTTGTCACCAACCCATATTTTAACATCTGTAAAACGGTTCAACTCTAACGAACCGAAATTGCAAAATGTCGTGGAAAGGCAATCGTCCTGAGCAAAGCTTAATGTGAACGAAAATAATATTAACGAGCAGCAGAGGTTGGATAATTTGAATTTAGGCATCTTAGGCCAGGTTAGATACTAAAAATATAAAGTATGGCAGATAATAAAAAATTATTTAATTGTTACTACATGCTGGTTAATCATTCCTGACCCGTTATTATTTTATAAACTTTCGCCCTTGTGGTATTCCCGGTCAGCCTCAGGAACACCAGCGGCGGCGAATACCTGAATTTTGTTTGACCGGGTAAAAATGATTGCAGCAATGCCATTGGCTTTATTATTGTGAAACAGCATACAAATATTCATTAATGCCAGTGCCGAAACAGCTTTCATTCTCTGTACGTTTTGCCGCAATATTAATATCAGTTATAGCCATCGGCTTTTTAATGATCATCGGTAAGGAATTTGTAATACCGCTTGTATTTGCAGTGTTGTTTTCTATTCTCTTATTTCCGCTTGCCAAAAAGTTTGAAGTAAAGCTTAAAATGCCAAGAGGCGCGGCATCAGGTATGGCAGTAATACTTTTTATTGTTGGTCTTGGGATAATCCTATATGCGATCGGTTCTCAAATTACAAATCTTGGTAAGGACTGGCCACAATTTCAACAGCAACTAAGCAATTCATTAAACGATCTGCAAAAATGGGTTGCCGTTAAGTTTGACTATAATATAGAGAAACAAAAAAATGATATTCATAATGCTACTTCAGGCGCTATTTCCGGCGGCACTGCTTTCGTGGGTTCTACACTGTTGTCTGCAACATCACTTTTGCTTTTTATTGTACTAACGCTTATCTATACTTTTTTTATACTGTTGTACAGAACAACATTGCTAAGGTTTTTAATTGCTTTGGTTAATGAACGTAATAGTCAAACAGTTAACGCTGTTGTATCCGACATACAGATCGTAATAAGGAAATACATATTGGGCCTGCTGCTGGAAATGCTTATTGTGGCTATACTTTGCTGGATATCGTTTGGGATCTCAGGTATTAAATATTTTATTTTACTGGGATTGATAACAGCACTGTTTAATGTTGTGCCCTATGTTGGCATTTTTACAGCTTTACTTATCAGCGCGCTGATCACTTTTGCAACAACAGGCATTTCAACAGAATTGTTGGTGGTAGCAATTACTATTGTTTGTATTCATTTGATCGACAGCAATATTTTATTGCCTTTTATTGTAGGGTCAAAGGTTAGCATTAACGCGTTGATCACAGTGCTTGGTGTTGTAGCCGGTGAAATGACCTGGGGATTACCGGGTATGTTTTTATCTGTTCCTTTAATTGCGATGGCTAAAATAGTTTGCGACAGGGTGGAACCACTGAAACCATGGGCAATATTGTTAGGGCATGAGAAGAAAGAAAAGAAACTGTTGAAGTTTCCAAAGCCTAAAAAACGGATTGTTGAAGCGGAAGAACAAAAATAAATTACTGCCTGGCATTGCGGAAGATCGTTATACTAAATACCGCCTGCATTAACAGGTAAAAATATCTCCAGCGTTGTTCCTGTATTTTCGTTGCTGATGATGGTAATACTGCCATGATGGTTCTCCACTATTTTTTTTACATAAGGCAAGCCCCACTCCCCTCCCGCTACCGTTGTTATAAAGCAAGCCACTTATATTAATTCTGTAAATATTTTATATAATCAGGATATTTCTTCCGGCTGCCTTATGCAAAGCAAGAATATTGCAGTTTAATAAATGACCGGGCATTATATTGCAGAAACTGTTGCATTCCCGGATACGCTTATTGCTTTTTGAAGAAACATTGCGGGAAAGTAATTTTACAACTTTAGAGACATATTGAACATGAAAGCATTTATGAAATCAAAAATTATTGTTCTATCGTTTATTATAACCGGTTTTTCTTTCCTGTTTATGGCTTGCCATAAAGATCCCGCAGATCCCGCAGACCCTGTAACTACAAAACATAACAGTGTCTTACAAAACAAATGGACTTTAATTTCCAGAACAGCAACCTTTCCTGCAAGCCCGGGAAATAATTTTCATGAAATTGATTCGCCGGACGATTATTTTATTTTTGGTGAAAATGATACTGCGTATTCTTATGTAACTGCTTACCTGCCATTCAGTATCGATACTGCATTTTACAAGGTATCTTCAAATACAATAACATTTTATGTAAATCAAAATCAAAACGGGTTTATTTTTCAAAGCCAGGATATAAACGGCAATGTGCATGATACAACAACAGCCACAATTCTGTCAGTAACGGATAATTTATTAGTGCTTAGCTTTCCCTCAATTGGTTCTGTAGCCGGCTCCGGAATGCCGCAATATTATCCCGGCACCGAAATAGATACGCTCAAACGATAATGTGTGTGTTTAAGCATTTTTCCCTGACACATACTCATTGTTTTTTGAAAGAACATTCTGTGGGAAAGTAAACGTATGCTTACTCTCTGCTCTTAATAATCTTTACGCCTGCTCTTATAAACACTATTCCAACGATTCCAAATATGGCATCTGCTGCTGTATTAAGCAGGGTAAAAGTGGCTGCAGTTGCAGATGCCAATATGATTGAGCTGATTAAAAGGGCCTTTTTTCTCTTGTTGGGTAAAATAAAAATGATATCAAGGTTACATTTCGTTTCACAGGATTAACTAATACCCGATATCCTTTAATAAAAATTAAAAAATTAATTATGAAAAAAGCTCTCCCTGTTTTGAGTATGATTGCAGCATTCATTTTTCAATCCTGCAGCAGCAAAGAAGTTAGTAACCCGGCAAGCTCAGTAAATGCAACAGCGCAAAGCGCAGCCGTAACTGCCACTTTAAAAAGCCCTTCACCCGGCGATTACAACGTACAACTGTACGTGGAAAATGGCGACACCAGTACGACCGAGTTTAAAGGCTATGTTTTTACTTTTAAGGCAAATGGTGTTTTGCTTGCAAAGACCGACAGCACCACTTTTACCGGCAAATGGGAATCAGGTAATAACGGCAAGCAATTAAAGCTTGATATAAAAGGAAATGCGGCGTTGAACGATGTTAATAAGAACTGGGATGTAGTTCAAATAACAGACACACAAATTTCCTTAAAAGATAACCAGGGTAAGTTTGGAGATAAGCTTGTCTTTGCGAAGATTTAATTTAAGATGAATGCCGGCAGTAAATATAAATCCCGCTCAACAGCGGGATTTTTTATGCGCTTATGTATTTCGCTTAAATAAAAATCTCATCAACGTATCGGGAAGCGGCGGCATTTTGATTAAGGTACAATGATGTTTATTGTTGTAACAATATCAAAATGATCAAATAGTTATATCCCCTAGTTCTTCAATATCTTATAACTGTTACCGGTTCCTGTATTTACAAGGTAATAGATTCCCGGTTTTAACCGGCTGATATTGATACTGCCGCTTCCATTGATCTTTTGAGTGGTTATAATATTTCCTGATCCGTCGCGCAAAGTGTAAATCGTTTCAACAGTTGACTGAATATTTATCTTATCCTTTACAGGATTTGGATAGATGTGCAGTTCATTCTGCGCCGGCGAAGAAGCATCCAACATATCATTTTCCGTTGCCTGTGATTTGATTTGATTTTTATAAATCGATACAGTGCCGGATGTATTATTGGTAACAATCAATTCAGGTTTCCCATCCCCGTTAAGATCGCCGGTAACAACACAGGAGGGATTAAATGCTGTAGCATAATCAGCCTTAGCTGCAAAAGCAATATTACCTGGTGTGCTTAGATTCTTTAATACAGAAATGGTATTTGATTCTTCATTGGCAATGATGATCTCAGGTTTTCCATCGCCATCCAGATCCATTACCGCTGACCTTTCAGGACTGCTGCCCGTTGGAAAATCTATGTGCTGTGCAAACGAAACATTGCCTGCTCCTGTGCTTAAATTTCTAAGAACTGAAACAGAAGCAACTGTAAAGCCTGCAACAGTCAAATCAGCTTTTCCATCAAGATCAAGATCCGCAACCGAAATATTATTAGGCCATGTGTTAGTTGAATAGTCATTACTGTATTGTAATAAAATATTAGCGGTTGAACTGTTATTGTTGTACAGTGAAAGTGAAGCGCCGGTTGTGTTGGCAGTAATCAATTCCTGCTTCCCGTTGTTATCCAGGTCCGCGATGGATAAATTATCCGGCCTGCTGAAATTGAAGTAATCCTGCCTGTTTAAGAATGCAATGTTTTTGATTGATGTACTGCTATTTTGAAATACGGAGAAAAAACTGGAATTACTGCTGCAAACAGCAAAGTCAACCTTGCCGTCATTGTTCAGGTCTCCTGCTGCAATGCCAACACTGCCGTTACCTGTTGTATAGGTTAAAGATGCATTCGTAACAAAAGATATGTTGCCGTTCCTGCCGGTATTGATCAGCAATGAAACAGTACTCTGGTTACCGGAATTAAAATTTGTAACTGCAACAT
>JABDFS010000047.1 GCA_013286425.1 Bacteroidota bacterium | reverse complement strand
CTGAATACGAAGCCATCAGTTAATGCTGCGATCATGTTAGATAGTGAAACACTGCATAGTTCTGACAGTTTATTTTTTGCCGGGAAGACAAAAAGCTTTGTCTTCTTATATAATCCAACGGATACTACAACAATCATCCTGGATATGAGGAATGTGAAGCAGATCAGGTTAACACAAACCAAAGATGGTTTGCTGTTTAATAAATTACTTGGTAATTCAATCTTTAAAAATAGTTTCTGGTAACCGCTTTAAAAGAAAAGATTACTTAGAATATTACTCTTTACATCACTGCCTGATGGTTTCAATCCTAAAAACTTAGTGAAGCTTGATGCGCCCATAATGCCTTTCATTTTCCCAAACAGATCATTTTGCATGGGACTGAATTTAGAAAGGTAGCTGGTAGGATTTGAACTTGCCAATCCCAATATACCTTCTTTCTTTTTCAGGAAACCTGACACTGCATCTGTAAGCAACGGCTTTTGTGACGAGGGCAATGATAATTCCTTGGTAAGTTTATCTGTAATACCAGATGAAGTTTTACCAATATCACCAATAGAAGGTGGCTTTACAAAATCAGTTAATGAAGAGACGGATGGCGTTTTTGGAACCGGAACCTGTGCATGGCAAATAGTGCAAACAGTGCTAAATAAAAAAGCAACGAGGATGTTTTTCATACTTATTTTTTTATGATTGATGATTGTGTATGCTTATTTGAATTGTATAGCTTCCGACTCAGGTATTCATTTTAATTTTACACCGAGCCTGTGTATTAACGGACTAAATATAAATATTTTAAATGTGACTTGATTTTGTAGGACGTATTTTTTCTCAACTACCTCTGGAAATATAAAACCTTTGATTTTGAGTCTATATTATTAGTACACATATAAATAATGCGTATATAATGTTTTAAATTGATTTATTTTAAATTAGTTTTAAAAATTTAAATCAAATGCATCTATTTAAGTAATGGATAGTTTTTTATTAATTTTTTTCTGACAAATATATTAAATATAATTTTTTTTAATTAGTTTGCACTTATTCATAAATTTCAACCATGAAATCAGGCTATTCAATTGATTTATTATTATTAAAAAGATTCCAATCAGCATCTGATTGGACGCAGGATCATTTTGGTTATGACAATTTTTCCATTGCCAAATTCCTTAGAACAATGATGATAATTGCCTTTATTTTCAGAGAAGTTATAGCCTGCATACAAGGGATTGATATCAAAGAGATCGTTGTTATGGCCTGCTCTGTTACTATTATTGTGAAAATGGAATATATGTTGCATTCAGCCAGGGAAAGCCTGAAAAACAAATCTGAATTCATGAATAGTGCTGTTATTGAATATGCTGTTACGCGGATAATAGTATTACTGATTGCAATTACAGCCTTTTGCTTTTTCTTAAGCCATCTTTATACAATTTCAATCTCTACTCAAAGCGTTACACAATTGTATGGTGATTGGAAAGAATTATGCTGGGATATATTTGGCATCCTGCTATTCTTTGTCGCCTATTTTAATTCATGCACTCCCAAACCTTATAAACCGGGGAAACTGAGGAGATTTATCCAAAATACAACTGAACGTATGCGGTTAAGTACAACACCACCCACTCCTAAAGCTGCGTTGTCATAATACCAACTAAATTGATTGTATAGATCATTAACGGGATAAAGTAATTCCGTCAAATATTTGTATGTGTAAGAATTAAATTTCAAACAGTTTGATGCCGATGTATTACCGGTTATTTTGAGGCCATGATTTCTTGTTGTAATTGTTTCCGTTTGTAGCTTTGAGTTCTCTCAAATAAATATTATGGCTTTTATAGAATTAGCATCGTTGAATGAAAAAGAAGTCTTTCCCGGTTACAGGGGAAAAGCAATACATACGGGCACCTGCACCTATATGTATTGGAAAGTAGATGCAGGCGCAGGAGTGCCTGAGCACTCGCACATGCAGGAGCAGGTTGTAAATGTGCTGAAAGGCGTATTTGAGCTTACTGTTGATAGTGAAACATTAGTACTTGAACCAGGTAAAGTAGCAGTTATTCCACCGCATGTTAAACATAAAGGTCGCGCCATCACCTATTGTGAACTATTAGATGTTTTTTACCCTGAGAGGGAAGATTACAAATTCTGATTAGCAAACGAAACTTATCAACAAAGTTTAAGCTATGAATCTTGATCTTACTAATAGAACGGCGTTGGTGTGTGGCGCTTCACAGGGACTTGGCCTTGCCACTGCAACAGAACTTGCTTTGATGGGAGCAAATGTTATTGCTGTAAGTCGTAATGAAGACAAACTGCGTGCAGCAATAAGTAGTTTTGATATTTCCAAAGAACAAAAGCACGAGCTGCTTGTGATGGATCTTTCCAATCCGGATGAGGTAAAACAAACCGTAAGCTCTTTTCTTGAGAAAGGAAATATCATTCATATCCTGATAAACAATGCCGGTGGACCACCCTCTGCTCCTATGATCGACACTGATGTTGCTGAAATTGAAAAAGCCTTCCGCATGCATGTGGTTAGCAGCCATTTGCTTGCCCAGCTTATTTTCCCGGGCATGAAGGCTGCCGGTTTTGGACGTATTGTAAACATCACTTCTGCTTCTGTTAAACAACCTATCAACGGCCTTGGCATATCTAATTTGGTGCGGGCTGCGGTTGCTAACTGGGCAAAAACACTGGCCAATGAGATCAGTCATTATGGTATTACCGTGAATAATGTATTACCCGGCTTCACCAAAACAGAACGGTTGGATTACCTGTTTTCAAAACAGGCAGCTGCACAGGGCCTGGATAAAGCAACAGTATTTGAAAGAATGGCTGCTTCTGTACCGGCAGGGAGATTAGGTGAGGCAGTGGAATTTGGAGCTGTAGTTGCTTTTCTTTGCTCACCTGCAGCGGCATATATTAATGGTATTAACCTGACTGTAGATGGCGGCAGAACAGGAAGCTTGTAATAAGTAATAGTTTAAAAGAAACATCTATGATTTCTCATCTTTTGCCGAAGTAATCAATCTGTTCTCAATAGTAATATTGATTCTCTCCCTTTCATATAATTTGTTCGAATAACAAAACACTCTGTTGCTATCTTCAATCTGCGCTTTAAACTGCTGAGTATGAAAAACCATCTATATATTTTACTGATGTTGTATATGATTTGTAATTGTTGCATCAAAGTCAATGCGCAAATACCGTCTGTTGATAGTTCAACAAATTCAACTGCTATTATTCGTATTGAACAAAGCCTGATGGATGCAATTGCTTTTGGTGATACAACCTTGTGGTCAAAATACCTTGATAAAGATTTTTTTATTGTAACAGAAGATGGAACACGATTTATAAAAAAATCTTTTCTTGAAAGTTTTCAGCCTTTACCAAAAGGTTTTACAGGCAATATAAAAATTGTGCAGCCAAAAGTTATCTTTCATGATAACATAGCAGTAATTGCTTATGTAGCAGATGAAAACGAATGGGTATACGGACAGCATCTGCATACAACTTATGGCACATTAAATACTTATTATAAAAATGATACATCATGGACGATGCTTGCTTCTGAAATTTATGAGATCCCTCAATTGCCACCTCCTATCAAAGCTCCTGCAGCTACATTAAAACAATATTGCGGCAAGTATCAAATGAACAATACAATAAGCTGCACAGTAAGCTATGAGCGCGATACTTTATTTATACAAAAAAAGAATGCATAAAGCAGGCGTTGTATGCTGAAACAGATAATGTTTTTTTTAAATTGAATGATACAAGAGGCAGAAAAATTTTTACAAAGGATGATGATGGAAATAATATTATGCTGGAGCGCAGGAATGGCCAGGATCTTATTTGGAAAAAGAGTGAATAATGCTTGTATAGTTAAACATCAAACAGTTTTTTGACTTCAATGACTTTTTCAATCATTTCTTTTTTACCTGGTTTATCACCGGTAATAATTTTATTGTTTGAATACTTTTTTATTTCATCGGCAGTTGTGTTGCCGATTGCAAACAAAATAGTTTTATCATCTATAGAGTTGCTTTTAAAAAACCCTTCTACGGCGCTTGGGCTATAGAACAAAATACCATCGTAATACTTTGAAAGTTTATGTTGAAGAATTGTTGTAGTGTATACTTCAACTTCATGCACAATAAAATTATTTTGTGCAAGCAGTAGAGGCAATTCATTTCTTTTTTTATCGCCACAAAAGAAATATAACTCACTTATGTTTTCCTTATCAGCAATTACTTGTTGTGCAAGTTTTGCTGCGCTATCCGCTACTGCAATAACAGTTGCATCAACAAATAAATTTTCAATCAGTGATTTTGTTGCATTGCCAACGCAATAAATTTTCCAACCGATTTTTTTGTTTTGCATGAAGCGATGCACTGCTTCAACCGCATTGCTGCTGGTAAAAATAACCGTAGTATTCAGCAGTGAAATATTTCCAATTGCTTGCTGAACTTTTTCTGTTTGTATGCTTTCAGTTTTTATGAATGGAATTATATCAACAACCATACTTTTTGATGTAAGCGGCTGCAATAACGAGTCATCTGTTTCGGCAGTAATTAATATGGAAGGTTCACGGTTTTGCATTGCGAATCTGCTCAATGATTTTATTTCCACCCTTTTGTAAAACTTCTTTTCCTGCAATTATTCCAAGACTAACAGCTTCATTAAAAGAAACTGTTTTATTTATTTCAATTTTTTCTTTTCCATCAATTGATAATACATTGCCTCTAAATACAACATGATTATCTTTTGTTTCTGCAAGCGCGCTTATTGGAGTTGAACATCCACCCATCAATACTTTTAAAAAATCTCTTTCAATTTTCACACATAAAGCAGTGTCTGCGTCATTAAAACTTTTGCAGTCATTAAAAATATCTTCATCGTCTTTTCTGCATACGACAACAATTGCACCTTGCGCCGGAGCAGGCAACATCCAGTCAAGATCAACAGAATTTTCAGGTCTTAAATTAATACGTTCAATACCTGCAGCAGCGAAAATGGCTCCATGCCAATTGCTTTCGCCTAACTTTCTTAAACGTGTATTTATGTTACCCCGGAGATTTTCAATTGTTGTATCTGGATAACGATTCAGCCATTGTGCGATGCGTCGTACAGAACTTGTAGCAATGGTGAATGGTGAATTGTGAGTTGTGAGTTGTGAATTTTCGATCCATTCATTATCTATATAACCTAATTTTTCAAGTGTGCTCTTATCGTTATAGACAAACACATCTTTATAAGAACCTCTTTTTAAAACAGCAGCCTGTACAATTCCTTCAGCCATTTGCACCGGCACGTCTTTCATTGAATGCACAGCAATATCGATGCGGTTATTTAATAAAGCTGCATCTAATGTTTTTGTAAAAATACCTTGCACGCCTAATGCATAAAGCGGAGTAATAAGATCAGTATCGCCTTCACTTTTTATATAGGCTAATTCTGATTGTACGTTTTGTGAAGTCAACAGGTTTTGCACCTGTTGTGCCTGCCATACTGCGAGCGGACTTTCTCTTGTTCCTATTCGTAAAATTTTATTTGCCATGTTATGCAATGCAAATAAAATCATTTATTGCAGCAATGTACTGGCAGCCTTTGGTATCAGTCTTTTTTATCCTGCCTGCTGTTTCGTTTACAACGCGTTGAATTTTTGTGTCAAGCATTTCTTCGTATAACGAAGATTGAGGATCTGTTACTAATGAATAAGAATGCAGCGATTTCAGTTTTGATTTAAGGTCTTTCAACATGGGCACATGCCTGCGCATATTATGCCATTCAACAAACTCATCTATTATTGTTGCGATGATCACTTTTGCTTTCGGCACTTCAGCTTCACGCATTTTAAGTGTTTCATCTTTCAGTTTAGAAAGTTCATCTACATTAATTAATTGAACATTCGGTAAGTTGCCAACACTTTCTTCTACATTAAAAGGAATGGAAAGATCAATGATGAGTTTTTGTTTACCGCTTGAAATATGTGATGAAAGCACGATTGGTTTTTCGGCATTGGTGGCAACAAGAATAATATCGGCGTTTTCAATTTCTTCCTGCAGGTTATTCATGTCACCTGTTTTTAAACCAAGTTCATTTGCAAGTTCAATTGCTTTTTCAGGTGAACGATTTATCAGCGTGATATTTTTTGTTTCAAGATAATCAACAAGATTTTTACAGGTAGTGCTTCCTATCTTACCGGTACCAAGCAGCAAAATATTTTTGCTGTCTGCATTTTGTGCATATTGTTTTATATACTGGATGGCAGCAAATGAAACCGATACAGTACCGCCGCTTATCTGTGTATTGCTTTTAATAAGTTTGGATGACTGAAGAACAGTGTTCACAATCCTTTCAAGATAGGCACCTAAAAAATCATGTTGTCTTGAAAATTTTGCAGCATTTTTTAACTGGCCTACTATTTCATAATCACCTAATATTTGAGAATCGAGCCCTGCGCCCACATTAAATATATGTTCAATAGCTTCATCTCCTGTTTTAATATAGGCTGATTGTATAAAAGTTTGTACGTCGCCCGGCGTTTCAAGACAAAGCAGGTTTATAAGGTCTTCCGGGTTTTCGGTAAGCCCGTATATTTCTGTGCGGTTACAGGTTGAAAGAACGAAAACTTCTTTTAATCCAAAAGAAGGAGCATTTTTTAGAATGGAAGAATATTGATCATCATTAACTGCAAACAAGCTCCGCATTTCCGCATCTGCCTTCTTATAATTTATCCCTGCTACGCAAAATTTATCTATTATCATGTTCTGTATCAAGCTACGCAAAAATAATTTAAGTGGTTTCTGAAAACATGATTATAATCAGATGAACTGTCATTTAACTGTCATGTTTTAAAGTGACACTTAAGCTATCTTTACTTATAATAACCGGAATTTACTTTTGCAAACTTTATGAATGATAATAGCAGCGCAGTAATTCTAATGAATCTTGGCTCGCCTGATTCAACAGATGTAAAAGATGTACAACGATATCTCAATCAGTTTTTGATGGATGAAAGAGTAATCGACAAACCTTATTTAATACGCAGCTTATTGGTAAAAGGAATTATTGTTCCAACAAGAGCGAAAAACTCAGCGGAAGCTTACCGTAAAGTTTGGACGGAAGATGGTTCTCCGCTGATTGTTATCAGTAAACGATTACAGCAGGAAGTACAGAAAAATTTTGAATTGCCGGTTGAGTTGGTGATGCGTTATCAAAACCCTTCTTCAACATATGTGCTGGATAAACTACATAAAGAAAACCCGCAGTTAAAAGAAATAATATTGCTGCCTTTATATCCCCACTATGCAATGAGCAGTTATGAAACAGCCATTGAAGATATTAAGCTTGTTCATAAAAAAAAGAAATACACTTTTGTATTAAAAGCCATAAAACCGTTTTATAATAATGAACAATATATTTATGCTTTATCTGAAAGTATAAGGCCTTATTTGCAGAATGATTACGATAAAATCTTATTCAGCTATCATGGTTTGCCGGAAAGGCATATAAGAAAAAGTGATATAACCGGCACTCATTGCTTGCAGATAAATCGTTGCTGCCATATTGATTCGCCTGCGCATAAATTTTGCTACCGTCATCAAACAATTACTACAACAGAGCTTATTACAAAGGCATTGAATATTCCGCAGGAAAAAGTAGAACAAACTTATCAGTCAAGACTTGGAAGAGACCCCTGGTTGTTACCTTCAACACAGAAAAGGCTACCGCAATTGCCCGGTGAAGGCATAAAAAGATTGTTGGTGGTTTGCCCGGCTTTTGTAAGTGATTGTCTTGAAACACTGGAAGAGATTGCCATGCAGGCCAGGGAAACTTTTTTAAGTGCCGGTGGTGAATCATTTGAGTTTATTCCCTGTATGAATACGCAGCCGCTATGGGTGCAAACTGTTACCAACTGGATAAAAGATTATTTTAACGGCGATACAACCATGTTGTTTCAATAGATTATGGCTTATCAATACCTGAAAGCATTACATATAATTTTTGTTGTTACCTGGTTTGCGGGCATGTTCTATATGCCGCGGCTTTTTATTTATAATACTGAAGCAAACGAAAAAGAAGAAACTGTAAAAAATGCCTTGCATGAACAATTTAATGTAATGATGAAAAGGCTGTGGTTTGGCATAACCTGGCCTTCAGCCATCCTTACGCTGGTTTTAGGCGTATCTGTAATGTTTAAAGGAGAATGGAATACAATTCTTTTTACAGAACAGGCAAGATGGTTACTTGTAAAGCTTTGCTTCGTATTGTTATTATATGTTTATCATTTTTCATTGCATAAAATTTATAAGCAACAGGTGCAGGGCGTTTTTAAATATTCATCGCAACAGCTTCGCATCTGGAATGAAGTGGCCACTATTTTTCTTGTAGCAATTGTAATGCTGGCAACAGTTAAAGAAAGCATCAGTTTTATTTGGGGAATTGCCGGGCTAATTTGCTTTGTTGTATTGCTGATGAGTGCCGTAAAAATTTACAAAGCCATCAGGAATAAAAAACAGCAGTAAAAGAAATAATTTTAAAAAGCTGTTTAACAGAATTGGTGGAAAACATAAAATAGTACATATTTGCCATACTAAGAAGTCATTTTTAATCGTCTTAATATACCTCCTATAGAAAGAATTTTACCCCCTTTTACAATTTGAGCCTTGTGGAGCTAAAGTGTTTAAGTTATAAACCAAAAATGATTAAAATAAATTAATGATGCGAAAAAACTTACTGGTTACGGCTGGCCTGTTAACACTATGTTGTGGTATTATTTCTTCTGCAATTGCACAATCCAGTGCTATTAATATAGTAACCACTGCGGTACCTTTTTTAAGGATATCTCCTGATGCACGTGCCGGAGGTATGGGTGATGCGGGCATAGCTATAAGTCCTGATGCAAATGCCGGTTTCTGGAACCTGGCAAAAACTCCTTTTGCTTCTACACCAACTGCTATCGGCGCTACATATACGCCCTGGTTGCAGGATATTGCCAAAGATGTTTACATGGTTTCTCTTGCGGGCTATCATAAAATAGATGATGACGCTGCTTTTTCCGGAGGCATTCGCTATTTTAATTTAGGGCAGATAACTTTTACAGATAACAGTGGTGCTATAACCGGCACCGGCAGGCCATACGAATTCGGTCTTGACCTTGGTTATTCAAGAAAAATATCAAGCACCCTTGGGCTCGGTGTTGCTTTGCGTTATATAAATTCAGCGCTTGCAAATGGCGCCGTGAACATAAGCACAGGTGTAAGTTATAAAGCCGGTAATACCATTGCAGCCGATCTTTCTTTGTATGGTGATAATACAAATGAAGATGATGGAAGTGGTTTAACGTACGGACTTTCTATATCTAACCTCGGTGGTAAAATAGGTTACACTGATAATGCCGAAACCAAAGATTTTATACCGGCAAACATGGGCCTTGGTGTAGCTTATACCTGGGCTTTTCAGGAAGAGCATAAAATAACATTGGCTTTCGATCTGAATAAATTGTTGGTACCTGCATTTCCTGAAGCTACGGGCGATTCTGCAAAAGATGCACAGGCTATAGATGATTATCACACACAAAGTGTTTTCAGCAGTTGGTTCAAATCATTTGGCAATAACGCATATTCAGGTTCTCTTGGTGCAGAATATACTTACGATAACCAGTTTTCTGTAAGGGCAGGTTATTATAAAGAAACAAAAGAAATGGGCGACCGCAGCTATTTTTCAGCAGGGGTTGGTTTAAAATACCAGGTGTATACTTTTGATTTTTCTTACCTCGCTCCTTCAGGCAACGGTGTTACAAGAAATCCATTATCAAATACACTGCGCTTTACTGTTTTGTTTGACCTTGGGCCGCAGGAATAATTTTATTAGAACATAATTTTAAAGCGAAGGAAATTACCTTCGCTTTTTTTATAGTATGAATATAAGAGTTGGTTCAGGAGTAGATTTTCATCGTTTAACCGAAGGCCGCGACCTGTGGTTGGGCGGAATTAAAATACCACATGCAAAAGGAGCGCTTGGCCATAGTGATGCAGATGTTTTGTTGCATGCTATCTGTGATGCAATGTTGGGTGCGGCTTGTTTGGGTGATATTGGCGAACACTTTCCCGATACATCAAATGAGTTTAAAAATATTGACAGTAAGATATTGTTGAAGCGAACAAATGATCTTTTGCTAAAAGAAAATTATAAGCTTATAAATATTGATAGCACGCTGTGTTTGCAATCGCCTAAAATAAAACCCTATGTCGCGCAGATGCAAAAAGTAATTGCGGATATTTTAGAGTTGAGTGAAAAAGATATTTCTATAAAAGCAACTACAACAGAAAAACTTGGCTTTGTTGGAAGAGAAGAAGGAGTGGTTGCATATGCAACAGTGCTGATTGAAAATTCAAAAGAATAAGCAATATTCAATGATCAACATTCAATAGTCACTTAAGATTTTAAACCTTTAAATAATCGTTCGTGGACAACGAAAGAAAGTTTGATCTCGAAGATCATTTGATAGAGTTTGCCTCTGGCATAATTGATATTGTGGAGTCTTTGCCAAATACAAGAGCTGGTAATTATATTGCAGGGCAACTTATTCGTTGTGGATTAGCGCCATCATTTATGTATGGAGAGGCGCAGGCAGCTGAATCAAGAGATGATTTCATTTATAAAATGAAAATGCTTTTGAAAGAATTAAAAGAAACACGTGTATGTTTAAAATTGATACTAAGAAAAGTAATAATGCAAAATGCAGTTAAACTTGAAGCATTGCGAAAAGAAAATGAAGAATTAATTGCTATCATTTCTAAAAGTATTGATACAGCAAAAAGGAACAATCAAAAAGGTAAAAAAGAATAATCAATGTGTAATATCAAACGCTCAATAATTAATTGCTTCACTTGAATATTGTTTATTAATTATTGAATATTTTAAAATAAGATCATTTTGTGCAATCTGTCATTATCAATATAATCAACAATTCCACCAACCTATTACCTTCATACGAAACGGTTGGTTCTTCGGGCATGGATCTCCGGGCGAACCTGCAAAGCCCTGTTAAATTGGAACCGATGCAACGTGCATTGATACCAACAGGCCTGTTTATTGGATTGCCTTTAGGCTATGAAGCGCAGGTTAGGCCGCGTAGTGGTTTGGCAATTAAACATGGCATTACCTGTTTAAATTCGCCTGGTACTATTGATAGTGATTACAGGGGTGAAATAAAGATCATACTCGTCAATCTTTCTGATGAAAGTTTTACTATACAACATGGAGAAAGAATTGCGCAGATGATCGTTCAGCCTGTATTCAAAGCGGAATGGCAGGTCACAACAATTTTAAATGAAACCAAACGCGGAGAAGGCGGATTTGGTCACACAGGAAAATAACGACATGCAAAAATTTTTTATAGCGATCATTTTTTTAGGATTAATAACAAGCGGATGTCACACAGCTAAACAAACGCAGCGCGTAGTCAAAGACAGCAGCGTTGCAACATCTCCGACAGTTACATTAAAACCTGTTGATTCAACTGCTATTTTAAAACAACAGCTTTCAGATATTTTAGCAACGCCATTAAATTATACAACGTTTTACGGAAGAGCGAAAGCAAATTTTAATTCGCCACAAGCATCGGGTAATGCAACTGTTTATATAAAGATGAAAAAAGACAGTGTGATTTGGATATCGGTAACCGGCCCGTTAAACATTGAAGGCGCAAGGCTTTTGATAACGCCGGATAGTATAAAAATTCTCAATAAGCTGGAAAACACTTTGCAGTTAAGCAGCATTGATCAATTGCAGAAAATAACAAAACTGCCTCTTAAATTTAAAGATCTTCAAAACGTAATTTTAGGAAACCCTATTTTTATTAATGGCGATAGTTCAACGTTTGAAGTGCAAAAAGATTCGGTTATTGTAACAGCCACAAGCAATTTGTTGACGGCTGTTTATTCGTTCATTAAAAATAATTTTCAATTGGCTAAAAGTGATTTCAAAACTGAAAATAATCCTTCAGTTACAGGTGCCGTTATTGATTATAACAATTATCAGCCGGCTGGTATTATGAACTTTTCAACCGATCGAAATATAGCTGTAACCGGTACTTTACCGTCAACCCTTCAATTAAGTTTTAAGGAATATAATTTCAATCAACCCCAGAGTTTTGTGTTTACAGTTTCAAAAAATTATCGCATCAAATACGAATAAGCAATCCCCAGCGTTAACTTAGCAGCCATGCTAAATATTTTTGCTCAATGATTAAAAAACTGTTTGCAGCTTTTATAGGTTTTATTATTGTTGTATCTGCTTTGTCACAGGATACAAAAGAAGACATACAAAGAAAACAACAGGAGTTGCAAAAAGAAATTGATGATCTTAATAAAACACTCGGGCAAATAAAATCAAGCAAAAAACAATCGCTCAGCCAACTTGCATTGGTGAAAAAAAAGATAGCTGCACGTACTGAACTCATCAATAATATAAACAGGGATTTGCGCAGGCTTGATGATAATATTTATATCAGCCAGATAGAAATAAATCATTTAAGAACAGAGTTGGATTCACTTAAAGATAATTATGCGAAGAGTTTGGTTTTTGCATATAAGAACCGAAGCAGTTATGACTACCTGAATTTTATCTTTTCTGCAACTACTTTTAACGATGCTATTAAACGTATAGCTTATTTAAGAAGCTATAAACAATACCGCGAAACGCAGGTAAGCACTATACAAAAAACGCAGGATGTGTTGCAGGGCAAAATTTCAACACTCACTTCTGCCAAAGTAGAAAAAAATACAGCACTGGCTGACCAGGGAAAACAGTTAACTGTTTTGCAGGAAGACAAGAAAGAACAGAATGATGTATTGAAAGATTTGAAAGGCAGGGAAAGTGATATTGCCACACAGATAAAACAAAATCAGCGCGACCAACAAAAATTAAAAGGCGCTTTGCAGGCCATCATCAATCGTGAAATTGCAGAAGAAAAAAGAAAAGAAACTGCGAGGTTAAAAGCAATTGAAGATCAGAAGAAGAAAGATGCAGCAACTGCTGCCGCTGCAAACAATAATGCAGCATCAGGCACTGCAAAAACAAATACTCCATCAGCAACACCAAATAATAACGCAGGCACTTCTAATACAACAGCAACAACAACTACGAAATCAAATCGTGTGTACAATGTTTTGGAATCTTCAGATGAAAGTTTAAATAACTCAATAAACTTTGAAAACTATCGTGGTAAATTACCTTGGCCTGTTAATTCGGGTAATATAATTATTCCGTTTGGAAAATACCAGGTGCCCGGCACTAAACTTTGGGGCAACAGTGATGGCATAACTATAGCATTGCCGGTTGGCTCTACCGTAAAAGCTGTTGCTGATGGTGAAGTACGCGCTGTGTTTGATATTGGTGGCCCACAGGTAGTAGTGGTAAGGCATGGTAAATATTTTACAGCATATAGCAACCTTACTAACATAAAGGTTTCAACTGGCACTCAGGTACATGCAGGAACAGTGTTGGGCAATGCAGATAAAGGCCAGACAGGCGATGGTGAAGTTACTTTTATGGTTGAGAACAGCAGCGGCGGTTACATGAATCCTGAAAGCTGGTTACGTCCGCAGTAATAACTGCTGTAATTTTCTTTCTCTACAAAATATTTATGGCATGATTTTCTAAATCATAAACAGAAAATGATTTGGATATGAAACATGCAAAAAAAATATTCAGAACAACACTGGCAATAATTGCATCTTCAATAATACTGGCTTCATGCGAAGCCACTGTAAAAGTTCCCAAGCATCCTGCACCGGGAGAACCACCTCCTCCACCTCCAAAAGTAGAAGTTCATCGTTAGTACAATATCCTATATATATGAAATGGCCTGTATAAAAGCAGGCTATTTTTTTGCATAAAAGTTTATCCTGCTTATAAATTATCTATGCAAATCGTCTTTTTTGTTTGTGTATTTTAATCCCTGTTTTTGCAAACACAAAGAAAAACTTACTTCTCTTCCATTATTAATTCAACAACAGGTATCACCACAAAAGTTTTTTATGAATAAATTTTAAGATGATTTACAGATAAGTTCTGACGTTGCGATTTATCTTAAAGAATTAATCAATATGTCATAATATCATCAATCTTCATTTACCTACTATTTGATTCAACTAACCGATTGTTTATTCTTCATCATTTATACATAAGATAGCTTGCACGCAATTAAAAATATTTATTTATGGATGTGCTATCTTATGCAAAAATATTCTGGGTTTGTTTCGTTATTGGCTGGTTATTAATTTCTGCAGCAACAAAAAAAACTTCATAAGTAAATAACCCTAAAAAAATATTATAGACGTATGCGATAAAATATGCGCATACGTCTATAATACTCGCTATTTTTTAATTAAGGATTTGCCAACACTTTCAACATTGGGTTAGTAAGCTTAATTGCTTTTTGATCCTGGTTGGTTCCGCTATATGCGACTGCGTATAATGCATTGCCATTCATTTCATCAACAGTTTGAGTGAATAGTGATAGAGAATTTGATCTTACTCCAAACTCATTAGATACCACCGTTTTTTTGTTACAGGCTTTCATAAAAGTTTGTGATGCGTCTGAAAAGCCATCGGCGCATGTAGTATTGTTATACCAATGAACATTGCAGTAATCAAAGTTTATTTTTTGAACGCCTGCTATATATGAATTCATCATATCTGAAAATCCATCATAATCATTGTTAAGACCAACATAGTAATCATTTTTCCATTCTTCCTGGGCGGTTCCTGTTAATTGAGAATACATCCATCGTTGTAATGAAGTATGTGTTGAACCGGCATCGGAAATTTTAAATCCGTATTTATGCCCTATAGTAGTCATGATAGTAAGTTCATTAATATAATCCTGCACTTTGGCGCCGTTCTGTACTTCATGGTCCCATTCATTTTCAATGCTAACAAATGGTATTTGTTTTTTGCGGTCTGCATAATATTTAAAGAACGCGTCTGCTTGTGTTTTGAGTGCGTTGGTATCTTTGCCTTTAGGAAAGCCTCTGTTGCCATTTGTTCCTGTAAACCAGCTCAAGCTTATTTGCACATTATACCCTTTAGATAGGTATTCATCAACAGTTTTGCCTACTGCTGTTTGAGAAAGAAACATAGTAAGCCTGATTAGATTTACGTTTGCCGTTTTCATATCGGTTTGCTCCTGATTATCGGTAGCTTTCTCTTCAATCAATCCGAATGTTGTTTGATATGGAAGCTGCTGTTGCGTGGCTTCAGAAGTAATACTTGAATTAAGTGCACTTGTTTCAGAAGATGGTATTATTTCCTGTTTTGTGCAGGCTGCTAATACAATAAGCAACAATGCATAAAGATTTGCTTTACGGGGGATCATAAAAGAATTTTAGTGGTAAGAAAATAAAAGGCCAACATTATCGGAGTAAGCACCGGTTGTAAGCATTAATCAATAAGTAACAATTGCCTTATTAATTAAGCCAAAACGAAAAGAAGTTTTACTATAGATATTAGGTTTCTTTTTGTTGTCGCGTTTCTCCTTTGGTAATTGTGCCGCTTAACTCAATTACTGTGCCGAAAATTCAATTAAAAAAATAAGATTTTTTGTATAGTGATTTCTACAATGCGGGGTTCAAAGAATTTATGTTATATTAATTCAAAATAGGCGATTATTTATATCAACTATTATTATTATTATAATCTGATTAATGAGTTATTGATATGGTAATGGTTAAAAATTTTTAATTGTTAAATGAACAATTAAAGAAGTAATATATAAATAACTATTGACTCGCCGCCCACGATAAGCCAACAGAATCAGGATCACCAACCATCAATAGGGTAATGATTGGTTTGACGTTGATTAAGGACTGCATATTGTAGCTGTATGCAGCAATATGATTATGATTACTAAAATAATTATTGATAGTAAATGACAGATGTGTTTTAAATTTTTCATAGGCTGGTTATCTTAGAATAAATAAGTAATTACTTTTTTGAGATAAAAGCGCTCAGATATCAAACAAAAAATAATGTTTATGCAACCATATATACATGCAATTTGTACAACTTAATCAACAGGCTTTCTTTTAAAAAATACAAGGTTTAGTATATCAGCAGTTATGATATAACTAAGCACAATGCTTGTAATTACAAATAATAATTTTTCAGGTGGAACCACGAAACCCAATGCAGATGCAAATGGCGACAAAGGCAATCCAATAGTTATAGTAAATGCAACAAGTGTTAGGATGATGAGGCCTTTGCCCGGCTTACTTCGCCATAACATTTTATGTGTGCGTACTACAAATAAAATAAGCAACTCTGTAAATACAGATTCAAGAAACCAACCTGTTTGAAACAATTGTTCATGGCCTTCATGCAGTTTGAATAATGCATAGAAAGTAATGAAGTCGAAGAAAGAACTATGTATGCCGAAGATGATCATAAAATTTCTTAACTGGCTAATATTCCATTTTTGGGGATGATTCAATTGCTCTTCATCAACATTGTCTGAAGCAATTGCCATATAAGGAAAATCGGTAACAAAATTGGCAAGCAATATCTGTTGCGGAAGCATAGGTAAAAAAGGCAAAATGACAGAAGCACCGGCCATGCTGAACATATTGCCGAAGGTTGCACTTGGTGCTTATGTATAAATACTTAATTGTGTTTAAAAATGTTTTTCTTCCTTCAATAATTCCATTAGTTAAAACAGTAAGGTCTTTTTCAAGCAACACTACCGCTGCTGCTTCTTTTGCAACATCAACCGCATTGTTTATTGAGATGCCAACATCTGCAGCATCGATCGCATTCACATCATTTATACCATCACCCATATACGCAACCGCATTGCCTGCTTTCTTAAACGCCTTTATAATATTTTCTTTCTGATGCGGTTCTATTTCTGCAAATACATTTACACCAACTATTTTTTCAGACAGTTCATCTGCAGTTAAATTTTGTATCTCTTCACTTGATAATACTTTGATGTTTTGCAAGCCGATCTGCTGCGCTGTGTAAGCTGCAATTAATTTATTATCACCCGTTATCATGATAAGATCAACACCAATATTTTTTAAAGATGTTATCTCATCTGTAATACCTTGTTTAGGCGGATCTGATAACAATACAAAGCCTGCAAATACCATTTCCGATTCATCTGTAATTGATATGTTATCGTATGCACAGTTTTTATACGCAACACCTATCATTCTAAAACCTTCACTGCTTTTTTCTTTATAAAGCGCTGTAATCTTATCCTGCATTTCGTCAATATTCACAACAGATCGATTCGCCTTCAACACTTGTGTGCAAACCTGCAATACATTATTTACTGCACCTTTTGTAATTAATAATTTTTCGGCAACATGTGATACACAGATGCTTAATCTCTTGCGATTGAAGTCATAGGGAATTTCATTCAGTTTTATATAATCTTCTGCAGAAACATTTTGCATTTTAGTAAGTGCTTCATCCATCGGGTTGGCAAAACCGCTTTCAAAATGTGCATTTAAAAAAGCGAGTTGTTTTGTATAACTGTTTTCATTGCCATCTATATCTATTACTGCTTGCACCTCGAGTATGCCTTCTGTAAGTGTACCTGTTTTATCAGAACAAAAAAGATTTACTTCTCCAAGATTTTGTATAGAAGATAATTTTTTTACAATCACTTTTTGATGTGCCATTTTTTTAGCGCCATGCGACATAGCGATCGTCATAATAGCAGGTAATAACTCGGGCGCCATGCCTACTGCAAGCGCCAATCCAAACAACAGGGAATCTATTAATGGTTTTCCTAAAGAAATATTTACAACAAAAATTACAGTGCAAATAATAAGCGTGATTTTCATTAACAGGTAACCAAATTTTTTAATGCCTGTTTCAAATGCCGTTTCGGGCGGCGCCTGTTGCATGCCTGCGGCAATACCTCCAAACACAGTCTGATCTCCGGTTAAAACAGCAACAGCTTTTGCCTGGCCACTGATAATATTGGTTCCGGCATACAATACATTGCTGCGTTGTGCCATAGCAGTTGACATAGGCAAAACACAAGTCTTTTTTTCTGCAGGCATAGATTCGCCGGTAAGCTTTGATTCATTTGCATGCAACATTTTGCTTTCAATCAAAAGACAATCAGCGGGTATAACATCACCGGCAGTAAAGGTTAATACATCACCGGCAACTACTTCATCTGCAGAAATATCTTTCGGCTGTCCGTCTCTTATAACTGTTGCTTTTGTTTTTATAACAGCAAGTAGTTTTTCAACAGCTTTACCTGCATGGCGTTCCTGTATATAACTTAAAATGCCTGTGAATAAAAGAATGAATAGAATGATAAATACATCAGATGTTTCCCCAAGAAAAGCAGAAAGAATTACTGCAGCAACTAACAGTAAAACTAACGGGCTTGTGAATTGCGACAGGAATAGTTTTATATCCTGCAATAAAGGAGATTGTTTTTTTTGGCCGCTGTGCTGGGCAGCCAGTTTTTGTGCAGCTTGTTGAGAAGTTAAACCATTCGCATTACAATTAAGATGATCAAATATTTCATCCGTATTGTATTGCCAGAAAGTTTTGATATCCATTTAAAAAATTGGTATTAGAATTTTCTATAAATAAAAGCAGTTGTAGCAATATACTTAACAAACTTAGAAGCATCGATTATATGCTGAAAGAAAAATACACTTTCACTAATCAATAAATAAATGGAAATATCACTTTTCTTTTTTTTGGATAATCTTTCAAATGCTGATGATTCCAGTCGTAGTGATTTTTAGCACGAGGTACAAGATTGGCAAATGTCCAGATTGCGAAAGATGCTGCCGGAAGATTCCATGCCATTATCGCAAAGCCTGTCCACTCAATGATCTCACCAAATAAATTGGGTGAAGCAATATATTCAAACAAAAAGTCTTTCGGAATCTTATAACCAGTTTCGCCGGGTTTTCTCAAATCAATTAAAATATTATCTGACCTCAGGTTAATGAACATGCCGCTTATAAACAACAATGCACCAATAATAAAATGTGAGCTTGTAAGCCATAATAAATCATATTTATTAACCGGTGCCAGTTCAGCTAAATAATACCCGTTCAGCCATGCATTCATGCAATTAAAAAGAATAGCAGTAGTTACAATGAACAAAGGGATTTTCTTTTGCGTTGCTTTAATACGCACAGGGTAAACAAATACGCGGTTAAAATAATGCAGTAACCAGCATACAAATAATATCCATGCATATGATTGAAATGATCTCGAACCAACACATAAATAATATAACATGATAAGAAATGATGGCAATTCCATGATGAACCAACCCAGTTTGTTGTTTATTGTTTTGCCCCATTTTTCAGAACTATGCCTTCCAAACGGAGCTGTTATATAGAACATCGTAATGAATACAAGAAATGCTATATTGATCCATATAAAAGTAATCATGCGCAGTGTACTTATATCCACTTCAAATCATTTTTATTAGTTGAAAATTGCCAGTCATAAAAATCACGGATGCTATCAGCCAATGGCCTGCAATGATGATTAAACTCCATTGCGGCTTTTGAAGTATCCATATCTGGATGACCGTTCTTTAATGCATCAATTGATTCGATCGTGTACAGAGGTGCAGCTTTCATCAGCCTGCCATACAATTGTACAAAAGGCAAAGCGGCTTTCAGCAAGTTATAGTGAACTATTGTTGTGGGCGTTTTAATACCTGTAGTAATTGTAATGCAATTGGCAAATGCTTTCATTGTATAATATTTGCCGGCCAGTAAATACACCTGCTTATCGCGTCCACCTTCAATGGCATTGATTATTGACCTGCACGCATCACGCACATCAATAAAATTATAACCACCTTGCGGTAACACAGGAATTTTGCGATGATAAAAATCAAGCAAGGCTTTACCCAATTCAGACGGCTTGAAATCATAAGGGCCAATTACAGAACTCAACCTTAATACAACGGTTTCAATTTGCCGGCTTAGTTCACCCTTCAACATTACATGCTCAGCTTCTGCTTTCGAATAACCATAAGCATAATCACTTACTGCTTTATAGGACCGTGTTTCATTAAAAGGAATGTTATGCGGTAATTCACTTACTGCATGTGTGCTGCTGATATGAATGATTTTTTTAAGCCCCATTTCAACAGTACTCTCCAACACCAGTGCAGCGCCCTTTGTGTTGGTTTCAAATACAATGCCTGTTAGATCGCCGTGTATACTAATGATGGCTGCACAATGGATAACGATATTGCAATCCTGTAACAGTTTGCGCAGATGATCTTTGTTCAATATATCACCCCGGATCAATTCTGCATTAATGCCCTGCAAACTTTTATTATAGTGATGATACAATGCTTTTACCGGGAAGCCTTTGGCAACAAGCATTCTGCATAATACATTTCCCACATGACCGCCTGCACCGGTAACAGCTATCTTTTGTATGCTTTGCATGAGATTTTAAAATGATAAAATTCAACATGCAGAAGGGCGTTGATATTTATACATTACGCAAAGCGAATTTATGCTGCTGCACTTTCCAACTTCTTGTCGGCAGCTTCAAGACAGCTAAAAACTATTCTATAAAATTCGGGATGTGATTGCCATGTTTTGCCTGTAACAATCCTGCCATCTTTTACTGCCTGATCATTAGCAACATAAATTCCGCCGCATGACTCTACTTCAAACTTTACGTGTTCATAACAGGCGATCTTTTTTTGATTAACTAATCCTGCAGTTACCAATATCTGCACACCATGGCAAATAGCAAAAATGTATTTATTACTTTCCCAAAATCCTTTCACTATTTTAATAACTGTAGCATCATTTCGCAGGTATTCAGGTGCACGGCCACCCGGAATCAGTACAGCATCATAATCATCAGTATTTACATCATCAAATGAAATTTCCGATTCAACAAGATATCCTTTGCGTTCTACATAGGTATCCCATCCCGGTTCAAAATCATGCATCACGAGGTTTAATTTTTTAACAGCAGGCGCTGCTATCACCGGGATATACCCTGCTTCCTGCAGGCGGTGCGATGCAAATAATACTTCAAAACTTTCACCTGCATCGCCCGTTATAATCAGTATTTTTTTTGATGATTTCATATAGCTTATTATCTTTTACATTAAAGTGAAATGATGTCAGTAAAGATAGATAAGAATTATTTGAATTGATTCGCACAAAGTATAAAGAGGTAATGTTTTAGTTTAGTGTTTATGTTAACGCGAGGTTTGGGTGTTATTCTATACAAGTGACATCAAAACAATTTATCCCGCAGCCGCGCTGACAGGTTTAATGCAACCAGCTTATGTGTTCTCTATATGGGCTATGATTATGCTGAAATACCGGCACGGGTTTACCTGGCGTATTCAGTGAATAAAATCAGCAGCATGTTTTTACCTTTTAAATTGAATGCCTTCCGATTGATGATTTATATTTGATAAACCAGCTATTTGCTTTTCTCCCTGCTTTAATTTTCCTTTCTGCTCCGGGAATAAAAGACGCAACATGAACGAAGGATGAACGTAAGATGAACGAAGGATGGATGAACTATGCCACAAAGAGGCATGGATTAACTATGAAGTATCCAGCCATTTGCCTGCAGAGTGACGGGGGTAACCACAGAATGCGGATTATTATAATATTGGATTAAGCCCGGAGCATCCAAAACTTACGTTATATTACCATTTATATTATAATCGCTTATGTATAACGTCATACCAGAATAGTTGCACAATAATTTTCAAACCATCACTCTTCATTGATCACTCAGTTTTTTTGATTGAACAAAGCCAGCTTTGAATAAAAATCATCTAACAGCAAACGAACATCCAGTTGTGTATATACTCTTATATTTCTTCCTGAATTATTTACTTCATACAATCCCTGGTTGTTGATCAATGGTGATGGCCTCAACACGTACTGACTTGAAGAAGGATCAGGTTCAAATGAAGATTGCAATGCAGTTAACAATACAAGTGGACTATCACCAACAATATATACTTCACCAACATTGAAATGATATTTAACTCCAAGCTTCATTACGCGTTCAATGTTTGCCGCAAGGTACTCACCGATCTTACCCTGTGTTTTTACTTTCAATAACAAAGATGAATAGGGCATCATCACCTGGCGGTATGCATTTCTCGGCACCTGCCAGATTGGTATTGAAGACTTATTGAATATTACCTGTCCTGCTTTCAGATCTATACCTAAATTATATTCAAGGCTTGTATAGCCGGGCGGTGGCGAAGCAAGTTCTGTATATTCCGGCCCGCCGATCCATATTAATGTTAAACGGTTTGCTATACCAGGTTTCATCAGATAAGCACTTGCAATATCAGTAAGACCTGCACCACATACAACATACAGAGGCAATTTTGTATCATCACGCATTGCTTCTTTTATGATTGCATTTGCTGCATCGGATTGTTGCGGCATGCTATCATTTTCCAACGGAAAATTTGATCCTGCATAAACAGGATATTGATCGCTCAGGTTCATGATCTTTAATACTTCTTCTACTTTTTGTTTTGCATGTATTGCACTTTCTTTAGAAGGGTCAAAACCATCTCCGGGTTTTAAATGTGAACCGATGATAGCCCGTATCTCGACCGAAGGTGATAACAGGTGCTGCACCAGTTCAAACAAACCGTCAGGGTCACCGCCAAAATCATTATCGATGATGATGCGCATTCTTGGCTTTACAAGACTGTCATCAAATATTGCTGCAGCATTTTTTTGCGCGAAAGAAGTTGTGCATGTAATGATTGTCAGTAATAAAATGCTCAGTATCTTTTTATTCATAACATTCAGTATTTATTTTACAGTGATGATTACTCTTTGATATCTTGTAAGGGCTGGTGTACCATTATCAGTTGCTTCAAGAACGATGTGAATAGTTTGTCCAGCAACTGCATCTTTTGGAATAGTGATCTTTGTTTGTAAAGAAGCCGGATTCGAAATAATAACTTTATTGGAATAGCTTCCTGCATTAAACTGCCACCAATTGGTTGCAACTTTATCGCCATCAGGATCTGAAACATTTCCATTCAATCTTATTGTTTCTCCCGGAGATGCCAACACATTAAGAAGGCCTTCTATTTTTACAACAGGCTCATGGTTAGCGTCTGCATACTTCGGCGTTACAGACCACTTAAGACGCGCAGCAAAATCCTGTTGCGCAGCAGGAAAAAAATCCGGGTAAGTATTAGCGCTTTTATTGGATGAACTTAATGCAGATACCATCGCCTGCTGAGATGTATCACTAAGCTGAAAAGAAAGACTTTGTGATTTCTGGTTGCCTGCATCGCGACCTCCCCATCCACCATAAGAACCATATTCATAAGCACGCAATCCATTTCCGGGCATATTCATAAATGTAAAATCATCCCCTTCTCCCAGCCACGAACCTTTTTCCTGCACAGGCATCCAAACAACATAGCCCATGCTTCTTAATTGTGCATCAGTATAGCCTGTCAAACCAAAATAATCCATCTTGTCGCCTTTCACCATTTGTTTTCCATCACCCCACACACGGTATAAAGCGCCTAATGGCCCTCGGTTTGAAACATTTTCTTTCATCCATGATGAGGTTAGATAAATTGAGTCTTCTGTTTTTGCATGAAGTTGTGCACCATAGCTGTAATCAGGCCTGCCGCTGAATTGCCGGTACTCAATATCGGGCCAGTTGGGTTTGATATATTTAGCATAAGTATCATCCTGGTCACCGGATGGAAGCAACACTACTTTACGTGATATTTTCTTTTTTATCGCATCCCACTCAGTTGTGTTTTCGTATTGTTCCTGTATTGATTTAAGCGCTCTTGCAATTGTACTTTGTCCGCCCCATGCTGTTATGAATAATTTGCCTGGTTTATCATCGAGCATTAATGATTTAATGAGATCCGAACCGGGTGAATCTTTTGAAATATCTCCATCGAATTCAATATTGCCATACCGGATCTTTGATCTCAGTTCATCTGGAGTCGGATAATCTGGATTGTGCACTTTTAAATCCGGGTACACTTTTGCATAAGCATCAACAGCATTATGAATAAAGCGTTCATCCTGTGCCCAACGCCACGATGTACACGGACAGGTATCTAATCCAAAACGCGCATATTCTCTTCCGGGAACAAACCATTTGGTTCCTTTTCCATCACCTTTCCAGTGATAACCACTGCTTGCATAAATAAGCCCTTCAACATTTACATCACTGCTGTATAGTAAAAAACGAATGAGAGAATTATTATCATCAAGTTCAGGATCGCAGGTAATAACAATACGTGGCCGTGTGTTCTTTTCAAAAGGATTGTTTTGTGCAAGCACGCACATTGAATAAACAAGCACGCAAAATGTCAGACTCAGTTTATGCATGATGTATTTATTTGAACAGGAAATTATATGTTATGTTAGTATGATTAGCATTAACATACGCTTGCTGATGCAGTTCAATTTTAGCATTATTAATAACTCTGTTTATTGTATAAATATAACCTGCATCAGCGATTATGCAGAAGCTTATTTCAAGTCAGCAAAAAAATTAATTGGAGCGCGTAAGAGTTATATTTTTTTCGATTGCTTATATCCGTTCTTTAGCAGCCATTGCAAAATTTTATCGCGCTGATCGCCCTGGATGATTATTTCACTGTCTTTTGTACTACCGCCTGTGCCGCAAAAGTTTTTAAGTTTTTTTCCAAGATCTTCAACATCATCATTTGTGCCGATAAAACCTTCAACAAGGCTAACAGCTTTACCTGCGCGGTGTTTTGTATCTAAACGGATCTTTAGTTTTTGTTGAGCAGCAGGCAAAGTTTCCTGCGCATCATTTTCTTCAGGTTGAAAAGAAAAATCAGGATCGGTGCTGTAAACAAATCCTCTTGTATCAGGTTTATTCTTTTTACTCATGATTGCACAATTCAAATAATTACAGCTTTTAAACTAAGATCCAAACTTTGTGCCTGGTGAATTAATCCGCCAACGCTTACATAATCAACACCTGTTTCAGCGTACGATTGAATGTTGTTTAAATTAATGCCACCACTTGCTTCAGTTTCAAAATCATCTTTAATAATATCAAGCGCTTCTGATATTTGCTGCGGCGTAAAATTATCCACCATTATGCGAAGCACTTTTCCTTTACCAACAGCACAAACTTTTTTTACATCTTCAATACTTCTTGTTTCCACTTCAATCTTTAGTTCAGGCTTTTTTGTTTGTACATATTGCCATGCTTTTTCAATCGCATTCTCAATGCCACCTGCATAATCAATGTGATTATCTTTTAGCATTATCATATCAAACAATCCAAAACGGTGATTGATGCCGCCACCAATTCTTACCGCTTCTTTCTCGAGTAAACGAAAATTAGGTGTTGCTTTTCTTGTGTCTAACAATTTGGTCTTATAACCTTTTAATTTATCAGTATAAGTTTTTGTAAGTGTTGCGATACCGCTCATTCT
Organism: Bacteroidota bacterium; assembly: GCA_013286425.1. Lineage (GTDB taxonomy): Bacteria > Bacteroidota > Bacteroidia > Chitinophagales > Chitinophagaceae > Parafilimonas. Next base: position 5,051 of record JABDFS010000047.1, on the reverse strand, counting down.
CTGCATACAATTCAATACAAGCCGCTCGCATTTTAATATGGTATGAATATGCGCTTCCACTTCAAATGCTGGTTCGCCGTTGTGCATAGCATCGCCATCTTTTTTAAATGTGTAGAAAACATTTTCTTCTTCAACAAACGAAACTATTTTCTGTGCAACATCGACGCCGGCAAGAATTCCATCCTGTTTTATTTTAAGAATCGCTTTGCCTTTTTGTGCTGACGGGATACAACTTAATGTTGAATGATCTCCATCGCCAAGGTCTTCTGCAAGTGCTTCTTTAATTAAATGATGTAAACGTTCATCAAAAGATTGCATTGAATGAAATGTGAGTTGTGAATGGTGAGCAGTGAATACATGTGTAAGCGGGTAACACTCACAAATGACTATTCACCACTCGCTATAATTGTATTATTTACCCGCGCCAAAATTTTCCTGCCAGGCAAGCATGCCGCCAACAAGGTTTTTTACATTCTGATATCCTAATTGTTCCAATATCAAGGCTGCCTGCCCGCTGCGGTTACCGCTTCTGCAATACAAAACAACTTCATCATCTTTCCAATCATCAATTGTTTCAGTTTGCATGTTGCGTATTTCGCCAACGGGCAATAAAATACCGCCTATATTGAATTCTGCGTTCTCATAAGGTTCGCGTACGTCAACAAGATGAATGTTCTCACCTGCATCAAGACGTTGTTTCAATTCCTGTACTGTTATTGTTTGCATATAATAATTTTATTGATTAGGAGATATTGCAGTGCTGTCTTTAGGCGCCGGCGGCGCAGTACTGATCCAGATATCCATTAACTGCCCCGGCCTTATGTGATTAGGTACATCTTCACCTGTAGGCAACTGTGTTGTTGTTTCAGGATTTTGTTTTATAATGTATGCATCGGCTGTATCTGTAACCGCACCCTCAGTAAGTATTACACCGATGCCAATATTATCGCCGGATAAATATTCTTTTGCCTGCGCTACCGTTAAACCAACAAGGTCGGGAACCGTTAACTGTGTATTGCCAAGGCCATTGCCAAGTACCAGATCAATAGCCGTGCTTAAAGGCACTTTTGTTCCGGGTGTTATAGTTTTGCCGTTCAGCAATTGATCTTTCACTGCATTCCGGGCAATGTCAGGTGTATACGTGATGCTGCCCATTTTTAAACCAAGGCTTTCCAAAAACATTTGTGCACTGCGATACGAATAACCGCGCAGATCCGGCATATCAATCAGCGGTGGCGTTGAACGATTGACAGTAAGATAAATAGTGCGGTTTGTTTTCACCACTGTTTGAGATTCGGGAGATTGTTTTACTATAGTTAACGGTGCAAGTGAATCAATATACACTGAATCCTGCACCGATACATTGAACTCTCTTTGTTGAAGCAGCGATGTTGCATCTGCAAGTGTTTTACCTGTAACAGAAGGAACCGTTACCGTTTCATTGTGTTTTGTTATGGCACCAAGAGAGAAAAAAAATACAAATGCAATTAATAAAAGAAGCGCTATTGCCACCAACAGATTTACAAAGAATGAACGTTGCGTAATGAATTTGAACATTTGTGTTTTATTAGTAAGCAAGAAGTGAGACGGCAGATGTGAGAGTGGCTCACATTTCACCTTTCACATCTCACATAATCAATTCCAGCATTCTTCAATAAGCGCTGTATAAAATTGCCCGAGCGTCCAGCCCATTGCTTTTACCTGCTGCGGTACAATGCTGGCTGCACTTTGTCCGGGCACTGTATTTACTTCAAGCATGAACGGTTGTTGCTTTTCTTCGTTGTAAATAAAATCTATTCTTACCACACCGCGGCAATTTAAAACCGCATAAATTTTTCGCGCTGCCTGCTGCACTTTTTCAATGATGGAAGGATCGGCCTGTGCCGGTGTTATCTCTTCACTCATGCCTTTATACTTAGCTTCAAAATCAAAGAAATCTTTTTTTGATTTTACTTCTGTAACCGGCAAAGTAATTATTTCACCTTTTGTTTTAAACACACCGATCGTAAATTCCCTGCCTGCAATAAATTCTTCTATCAATACCTGGTCATCTTCATTAAACGCTTTTTGTAAAGCAAGACCTAATTCTTCTGAAGGTTGATTTACCTTACTCATTCCGATGCTTGAACCGCCGTTATTCGGTTTAACGAAAACAGGGAAACTTAATTGTTGAATGATGTCTTCTTCATTTATAACATCATTGCGAAAAATATGTAATGAACGCGCAACATTAATGCCTGCAAAGCCTGCAACCGCAACAGTATAACGCTTATTAAAGGTTAATGCCGATGTAGCTGCATCGCAGGTAGTATAAGGCAAGCCGATGCAATCAAAATAGCCCTGTAGTTTTCCATCTTCACCAGGTGTGCCATGGATACACATCAACACGCCATCAAAATTTATCTTCTTATCATTTATAATTAAGGAGAAATCATTTTTATCAATGCTGATCTTTTCTCCGTTGGCATCTTCATATGTCCAGCCTTCGGGAGTAATGTCAATTACATATACATCAAACTTATTACGGTCAACATTATTATTTACGGTGATAACGCTCTGGTAACTTATCTCCGCTTCCCTGCTGTAACCACCGGTAAGCAATGCTATTTTTTTCTTCATCAAAACTTTTTATCACCGCAAAGAAATAGAAATAATACATCTTGTACTATTACTTTCTTTTCCCTCAGTAAACAAATTATTTTTCGCTCATGGCCGCCTGGCCTTGCTCATGCAACCCCGCAGGTGCGGGACTGCCTGCGCTTCTTTGAAAAAATATCCTTCGGATTTTTTCAATTCCGACAGAAGCCGGAACCGAACCGCAGGAGGCGCCTAACGCATGAGCTGGTGAAACCTGTATAACTTGTTGCCTGTTATCTTAACTGCTTTGAGGTTGCCGATATCCACTTAAAAAAGAAATGTGAGGCGTATAAAGTATTTAGAAGAAGTATCAAAAGAAAAGGTGAAGGAGTTTCCGCCCTCACCTTTTATTGACGGGAAATATCACCCGCCTGTTTAACGTTGCTGTTGCAACCGTTATATTGATAAATCTAAGGTAATCATCTTTTTCTTCCAGCCAAATTTAATATTGCTCTTACCTGGTTTTTGTATTTCAACTCAGATATGCAATTTTTCTTTTTTGGCCAGTAGTTCATCAACTGTTTCCCTGTACATTTCATCCGGCACACAACAATCAACCGGGCAAACCGCAGCACATTGCGGCTCTTCATGAAAGCCCTGGCATTCGGTACATTTATTAGGAGTGATGTAGTATATATCAACAGCCAGCGGCGCCATTCGTTGTTCTGCATCTATAGCTGTTCCGTCCATTAACGTAACTTCTCCGCGTACCGTTGTTCCGTCAGAAAAGGCCCATTCAACGCCACCTTCGTAAATAGCATTATTGGGACATTCAGGTTCACAGGCCCCGCAGTTTATGCATTCGTCAGTTATTTTAATTGCCATAAGTTTTATTTTGTTTCTGGTTAAATATTTTTGCAACGTAAAAATAAGAAAGTGGAAATGAATATTAAAGAGCGTATTGAATTATTAGTAAAGCTTGGTGAATATTTTGTGATGAACGATGAAACGGTTCAATCCATAAAAGAAAAAGCAAGCATTCAAAACCCATGGTTCAGTGTTGAGTTTATTGATCTTGCTTTGAAAAACATTACGGATAATTTTCTGCAAAGACAATTACTGGAAGACTGGATAAAACAATACGATATAAAAGATAATTCCTCACCACAAAAAACGGTTGGTATTATAATGGCGGGAAATATTCCGCTGGTTGGTTTTCATGATTTGTTATGCGTGTTTATCTCAGGACATAAAGCATTGATAAAAGCATCTTCAAAAGATGAAGTATTAATTAAACATGTAGTACAAAAAATAACTGAATGGAATGATGAAGCAAAACAGTATATAACATTTGCCGACATGCTTAAAAACTGTGATGCTTACATTGCGACCGGCAGCAACAACAGCAGCCGCTATTTTGAATATTATTTTTCAAAGTACCCAAACATTATAAGAAAGAACAGAACTTCTGTTGCTGTTTTAAGTGGTAATGAAACAGAAGCAGAGCTTGATCTTTTGGCTGATGATATGCTTTTATATTTCGGCATGGGCTGCAGGAATGTTTCAAAAATATTTGTGCCTGAAGGATATGATTTTATACCGCTGCTGAATGCGTTAAAAAAATATAACCGTTTTGCTGATTTTCACAAATACAAAAACAATTATGATTATCAACTGGCATTGCTTATAATGAATAATAAATTTTATATGAGCAGTGATGCTGTCATCATCACGGAAAATGAAAGTGTATTCGCGCCGGTAAGCCAGCTTAATTACAGTTATTACAATGATCCCGGAACATTAACACAAAGCCTGCAAAACAATACCGACGTTCAGTGTATTGTCGGAAAAGATTTTATTCCCTTCGGCAGCGCACAAACACCTTCGCTTAATGATTATGCAGATGGAATTGATACCATGAAATTTTTATCAGACATGATGCCCCAACCCCAAAGGGAGTTCTTTGAAGACCCGGGTCTGTCTGCAAAAGACAATCAATTATTAAAGCATTAAATTAATTTTAAAATCACAGTTGGGTTTAAAAGCACAGTTTCACTTAGTTTAGCGTCATGAAAAAATTGTTGTTTCTTCTTTTAATTATTGCTGCAAAATTTAATGGTGTAAAAGCCCAGGAAGTTGATACCATTCCACCCTATCAAAAAGATTCTTTACATATTCCTGAATTTACTGTTCTAAAAACTGACAGCAGTTTTGCCAATCAATCTGTAATACCAAAAGATAAACCGGTGGTGATTGTTTACTTCAGTCCCGAATGTGGCCACTGCCAGATAACTGCAGATGCATTCAGCAAAAGGATGGCAGAAATGAAGGATATTTATTTTGTTTGGGTGAGTTATTATCCTTTACCTGAAATAAAAGACTTCGCAAAAAAGTTCAACCTGCAACAGTTCAACAATATTATTATTGGAAGGGATCCCAATTATACCATTCCATCTTACTTCCGCGTAAAATAC
>JABDFS010000046.1 GCA_013286425.1 Bacteroidota bacterium | reverse complement strand
CTTTGGTTTTGATGCAGGGTTTTTATACCGTACTTCAACGCTGCGTTTTGGTATTGCGGCGAGAGATATCACTACTACTTTTAATGCATGGAGTTTTTCTTTTACGGATGAAGAGAAACAAGTATTGTATTTAACCGATAATGATATTCCTATAAAATCAACGGAGCTTACTTCACCGAGACTGGTGCCTGCGGTTGGATATAATTTTATGCTTTCAGATAAACTGCATTTGCTTGCTGAAGCAGATTTTGATGTAACATTTGATGGCAAACGTAATACGCTTGTCAGTTCAGATCCTGTAAGTATTGATCCTAAATTTGGTGTGGAAGCTAATATTGCGAATGTTGTTTTTATAAGAGCAGGTGCACAGAATTTTCAGCGGGCATTGGCAGATGGCGATACACTGAATCAAAAACGCGTGTGGATATTCCAGCCTTCTATCGGCGCGGGTTTCAAAGTGGGAAATGTAGCCATTGATTATGCGTATACAAATCTTGCCAATCAAAGCAACCCTTTGTATTCACACATATTTTCATTAACAATAAATTTAGGCAAAAAAGAAAATAAAGAAAAAACAGGCAAAGGCTCATTTCCGCAATTAGATAAGCCGGAACCACCTAAAAAAGTAAAAGGCAATTATCCTGTGCCATGAGAAAATATTTGTTGATATTATTCTTTGCTGTTATTGGTTGCAGTGCTGTTGCACAACAGTATTACAACGAATGGATAGACTATTCCAAAACTTATTACAAGTTTAAAATAGGCGCAACAGGATTGTATCGCATCAACCAAAATAATCTCCCGCCTGCTTTACAAAGCACCCCTGTTGAGCAATTGCAGTTGTGGCGTAATGGAAAAGAAGTAGCAATATATACAAGTGTTGCATCAGGCGTTTTACCTGCTAATGGTTATATAGAATTTTGCGGCTTTAAAAATGACGGGTTGCCCGACAGGAATTTATATAAAGATCCCACCAACCAGTTTTCAACTGACCTTAGTCTTGAAACAGATACCGCAGCTTATTTCTTAACAACAAACAGCGGTAACAACTTAAGAATAACAGATGACGCAAATAATGTAAGCGGCAACACATTACCTGTAGAACCTTATTTTATTTATCATTACCGCAACGATTTTCAGAAGACCATCAACCCCGGGCGCGCCGGTTATTATGGTACCAATGTCTGGTCATCAACGTATGATATTGGCGAATGGTGGTGTAGTGGAGATTTCTATCCAAACATTCCTTTAAAAGCAGATGCCGGAAACCTGTATGCAGCAAATACATCAGTAACGCCGCAATTAAATGTTTCTGCTGCAGGAACGTCGGTAGTTAACGGTGCCAGCAGAACAATAACCGTTGCAATAAATGGTTCAACTGTTATAAGCGATAACTCTATTCTTAGCATGAATGCAGGTATATTAAGCGGCAGTGTAAGCAATAGCCTTATCAGCACATCCAGCACAACATTCACTGTTTCTGATATAAATAATCTGATCAACGATCATATTGTTGTCGGTTATATTGATCTGAGTTATGCGCGGCAATTTGTTTTTGACGGAACATCAAGATTTGCATTTCAATTGCCTGCTACCTCACAAGGCAATTATTTAAAGATCACCAATTTTGCAACTCCCAATGCAATGCTGTATGATCTTACCAACAATAAAAGATATGCAGCTAACACAAGTATTGCAGGCACATTACAATTTGTACTGCCGCCATCCGCTTCAGACCGCAATCTTGTTTTAATTGGTGAAGATGCGCCGACCGCAGTAACATCATTCACACAACGCAACTTTATAAATTATGCCACCACTTCAAGCCAGGGCGATTATCTTATTGTATCGAACAAAATATTGATCGGTACTGATGCAAACGGCGCTGTGCAACAGTATGCATCTTACCGAAACAGCAACACCGGCGGTGGTTATAATGTTAAGATATATGACATTGATGAACTGGTAGACCAGTTTGCATATGGCATTAAACAACATCCGTTATCAGTAAAAAACTTCCTGCGTTATGCGCGCAATACTTTTGCTGTTACACCAAAATTTGTGTTTCTTGTAGGTAAGGCTGTAACCTATGATCAGTACAGGATGAACCAATCGTCAGCTTATGCGGATGTACTTAATCTTGTTCCGACTTTTGGATGGCCTGCATCTGATAACCTGCTTTCATCAAATGATCTTAATCCTACTCCCGCAACACCAATCGGAAGATTATCGGCTGTAAGCCAGAATGAAGTATCAATTTATCTTTCCAAGATAAAAGAATATGAAGCAGCACAACAAAACGCTACGCAAACCATAGCAGATAAAGCCTGGATGAAAAACATGATACATGTTATCGGCGCAGATGATCCAGTATTAAATGGCGATTTAACCACTGATATGAACAGCTATAAAACCATTGCTGTTGATACTTTGTATGGCGCAAACGTTACTACTTTCAATAAAACTACAAGTACTGTTGGCGCTGATGTGCAGGATGCTTTAATGACAAGCCTGTTCAGCACCGGTATAAGCCTTTTAAATTATTTTGGCCATTCATCTGCATCTATACTTGATTATAATCTTAATCTTCCGCAGGATTATAACAATCCCGGAAAGTATCCTGTGTTTATTGTAAATGGTTGCGATGCCGGCAATATTTTTTCTTTTGATACTACGCGTTTCAGCACATTAAATTCTTTGTCTGAAGCCTGGGTATTTGCACAAAACAGGGGCAGCATTGCATATATAGCCAGCACACATTACGGCATAGAAGGAGACCTGGATTTGTATAATTACGCTTTCTATAATTCATTCTGCCGTACAAATTATGGAGCACCTATTTCTTACAACATAAAAGATGCGGTGTCTTACCTTCTTGCCAATACCTATGGCGACTATGCAGGCACATTGCATGCAGAAGAAAATGTTTTGCACGGCGATCCTGCTTTAAAAATGAATTCATTTGCAAAGCCTGACTTTACAGTGGAATCTCCCGGTGTTGTTATAACGCCGACTTTTATTTCTACATCTGATAACAGCTTTAAAGTAAAATGTTATTTATATAACATTGGCAAGGCAACAGGCGATTCGGTTTCAGTATTGATAACAAGAACATACCCTGACGGCACTTCCGGTGTATTATTCTCGCAGAAAATAAAATCAATACGTTATGAAGATTCGGTTGAAATTACAGTGCCGATCATTTCTTCGCGTGATAAAGGCCAGAACTCTTTAACCGTTACAATTGATAACGATAATGAGTATGTTGAACTAAATGAACTGAACAACTCTGTTACCAAATTATTTTATATTTATGAAGATGAGCTTACACCTGTTTATCCTTATAATTTTTCCATTGTAAACAAGAGCAATATTAAATTGTATGCTTCTACTGCAAACCCGATAATTCCAATGCGCGCATACACGATGGAAATGGATACAACAGAATTATTTAATTCACCGCTTAAGTCAACGCAAACATTAAATTCGGTTGGCGGCGTGCTTGAGTTTACTTCAACTATTCCTTTCACTGACAGCACTGTTTATTATTGGCGTGTTGCGCCGGTGCCAACAGATGGCAATTATCATTGGAATGTTTCAAGCTTTGTGTATTTGCCTAACACAGGTTTCGGCTATAATCAATCGCATTTATACCAGCATTTAAAATCAGGTGTTGACAGAATTTACATTGATAGTAACAGCCGTAAATGGACGTATGATAATAGTAATTCAGTACTGGGCATGTACAATGCAGTTTTTGGAACAGTGTTTAACACGCCTTCTTATTTCCAGGTATCAATTAACTATCACACCATTACTTCTTCCGCCTGTCTTGGCTCCTCAATAATTTTTAATTTGTTTGATCCGGTTACTTTAAAGCCTTACTACAACCAGGCTGTTCCGTCTACTACCCCTAACGGAAGCTCCGGCGGATTTATGAACAGTTTTAAAGGTAGCTGTGTGCAAACGGGTAATCAATACAATTTCGAATTCTCTTATCTTGATACAAGTACACGCAGGCAAATGCGTGATTTTATGGATTGGATCCCTGATGGATTATTAGTTACTGTACGCATTATTTATAATGCTCCATATACTCAATCTGCATCTTTATGGAAATCTGACCAGAACATTTACGGAATAGGCAATACTTTTTATGACAGGTTAAAACAAGCAGGATTTGCCGGCATTGATTCATTCACATCAAATCGCATATGGGTTTTCGATTATGAAAGAAACAATTCGCAGTTTGTGCCGGAGTGGAAATTTTCACAAAGCCTTGGTGACCTTATTAATTACCAGCGAACAGTTGCTTCATCTGATACGCTTGGCTTTATCACTTCACCAAAATTTGGCCCTGCAAAAGCATGGCATAAAGTTTTATGGAATGGCTATAGCCTTGATTCAAAACCAGGCGACCAGCCTGTTGTGCAGGTAATTGGCGTTGACAGTGCAGGCATAGAAACAGTGTTGTACAATCTTACTACCGCACAACAAAATTTTGATATCAGCAATGTGAGTGTTCAGCAATATCCTTACCTCGAATTGCGCATGCGCAATGCAGACAGTATAAATCTTACGCCATATCAATTACGATGGTGGAGAATTTTATATGATCCTGTTCCTGAAGGTGCGCTTGCGCCAAACATCTTATATAATTTTAAAGACACTGTTGCAATTGGCCAGACAGACAGTCTTGCGATTGCATTTAAAAATATAAGTGAAGTGCCGTTTGCGGATAGTATTGCCGTTAATCTTATGGTGTTTGATGCAGGCAATGTTGCAACAAACATCCCGATAAAAAAATTAAAAGCCTTAAATGCAGGAGATACGGCAGTGATAATGACGAACATTGCCACAACAACTTTAAGTGGATTGAATAATTTGTATCTCGATGTTAATCCTAACAACGATCAGCCGGAGCAAACGCATTTCAACAATTTCATGTATCATAATTTCCTGGTGAATGCTGATCAATATAAACCAACCCTGGATGTAACGTTTGATGGTGTTCACATTTTGAATAATGATATTGTTGCAGCAAGACCGCATGTGCTTATCAAACTGAAAGATGAATCCAATTATTTATTGCTGGATGATACTTCGCTTATAACAGTGCAGTTGCGTTACCCGGATGGAAGTTTAAGGCCGTTTTATTTTAATACAGATACTTTGCTTTTTACACCACCAACTTCAGGCGCTGATAATGCTGCATCAGTTGATTTTACGCCATTCTTAACGGATGATGGCACATACGAATTGATTGTGCATGGAAAAGATAAATCAAACAACAGTGCAGGCAATGTTGATTATATGGTTTCGTTTGAAGTGTACAACAAACCAATGATCACAAACATGTTCAACTATCCGAATCCGTTCACCACATCAACTGCATTTGTGTTTACAATAACCGGAAGTGAAGTGCCGCAAAACATACGCATAGAAATATTAACCATTACCGGTAAAATTGTAAGAGAAATAACGAAAGAAGAATTAGGCTCGCTCCACATTGGCCGCAACATCACCGACTATAAATGGGATGGCAAAGATGATTACGGGCAAAAGCTTGCAAACGGTGTTTACCTGTATCGGGTGCTTACCAACCTCAACGGAAAATCATTGGATAAATTCCCTACTTACGGCCAGGATGGATCTGAAGTGAACACCGATAAATATTTCAATAAAGGTTATGGAAAGATGTACCTGATGCGCTAATCTTGCAGCATGAACAAGGCCGGCTTTGGTACACGCGTGATAAATTTTGTGGTTGATACTTTGCTCATTTTCGGGCTTACTTATGCCTTCAATAACTGGTGGGATTTTCAGGCAATGTACTGGCATTATACATACTTTCCTTTCTACTTTTGGTTTTGGGTAATGATGTTTGTGTACTATATTTTTTTTGAAACAATCTTTAAACGTTCGCCTGCAAAATGGTTAACCTTTACTAAAGTTGTAAATAAGAAAAATGGCAAACCTGCATTCTGGCAGATATTAATTCGCAGCATTATTCGCTTAACTGTTATTGATTGCTTTTTTATTCCTTTTCTTGATAAGCCTTTGCACGATTACTTAAGCAAAACAGAAGTGGTGGAAGTGTAAAATTTATTAGCTTAACGCATGAAGAATCAACTGAAGCATTTTTTTAAACAACAACACTTGATTCTGCTTTTTGCATGTTGGGCATTTGTGCAGTTTGCGCTTTTAAACCACTACGGAATTATTACAAATAATGAAGCAGTTAAATACACGAGAGAAGCGCATAATATTTTAGCTGGTAAAAATTTTTCTGAACAGAAGTACATTTTTTATTCAGTATATATTTTTATTCATATCCTTTTTATCAAGCTTGGTTGCGAAACGATTGGCGTATATATTTTTCAGCTGTTCGTAAATTTAATTGCAACGTATTTGTTTTATAAAACTGCGCTGAATATTTATCGAAGCAGATCATTTGCATTTATTGCGGCATTGTTGTTAGTCATTTGTATTCCGTTTCAATATTGGACAATTTGTTTATACACAGAATCTCTTTTCTGTTCACTCATAATTATTTTCATGTATTGCTTGTTTGGAATAAGTGCAGGCAGGCATGTAAAATATTTAATATCAATTTTGATTTTAATTCTCTTATTGTTTTCAAGGCCAACAGGTATATTTTTTATTGGTGCAATTGGAATAACCATCCTTTATAAATTATTAAAAGATAGAAAAACTACAATTGCAATTTCAGGCGCATGTATATTTATTGCAGGTTTTATTTTTTTGTTCAATTATGAAATGAATAGTGCTGCGAGTTACAATTTCATCAAACCTTTTTTGGAGCACAATGTTATTTGTGATGTGCCTTTGTCAAACTCAATCAATCAGCCAAATGTTTATGGAACGGGAACGAATGCAGTGCTGTTGTATATAAAAAACAATCCTTCAGAATTTCTTCAGTTATGTTGTTTGCGTTTTATTTCTTTCTGGGGTTTTGTACGGCCATTTTACACAGGCGCTCATAACTGGATGTTGCGTTTATTTTTCTATCCATTGTATGTTTTTGCTGTAATTGGTTTAATAAAGCAATGGAAAACAAAACGTGCGCTAATGATATTTTGCTTAAGTGTGATCATCATTTTTACAATAAGTGTTATGTTAACCTGCGATGAATGGAGTAACCGTTTTATGATGCCTGTTATTCCAATAATAATTTTTTTGGCTTCCTGCGGAATTTATGCTGTCTTTAGTAAAAGACTTCAAAAACAGGCGAATCATTCATAAAATTTAAAATGATAAATTATACTTATCAGTTTTGTGATCTGTTAGTACTTATTGGTATATTTCACTACAGCAATGGCCACTTAATTTAAAAACATGCGGGAAGTATTTTCAGACAAAAATTTCAGGCGTTCAAAAATTTTAATATTCGCAAAAGGTTTGCTGATTTTTTCACTGCTTGTCTTTTTCCTGCCTTTAATTATTCTTCCGTTTTTCAACCATGCTGTAACAGATGATTATTTCTGCGGATACAATCTTAATGACAAAGGTTTTTGGCATTACCAGTCTTTTATTTATGCGCAATGGGGCGGGCGTTTTGCTGCAACATTTACCGGTGCTTTATTCGCTGGTAATAACTTTTTATATTCTCATTATTACCTGCACACACTATCGTTGTTATTGTTAAACTTCCTCTCGCTTTATTTTCTTACAAGTGCCGTAAGCAAATACATTTTAAAACAGTCGTTATCCGCCGGCCAAAAAATAATATACAGTTTACTTATCCTGGCATTAGAGATTTGTTCTGTGCCGCAAGCCTCTACTTTTTTATTTTGGTTTAGCAGCGCAATAACTTATCATCTTCCGTTAATATTAATACAAACACAAATTGCATTGTGCATAATGCTTTACAAAAAAGACGATAACGCATCTGCCATTTTTTTAATGATCATATTGCCATTGCTGGTTTTTATTACAATTGGTTTCAACGAATTGTTTATAGTTGTACAATTCTTTTTTATTGCAATAATGTTCTGTATAAAGGTCAATAAGAAGTTACCTGTTTTATTTTGGGTAGCGATAATAATTGCATTCGTTTTATCTACATTTTTACTGATTGTTTCTCCGGGCAATCAACAAAGAATGCATGGGATTGATCCGAAAAGTATAGCAACAGGTTTAACTGCGATACTTTATCACTGCTCCGAAACACTTTGGTATATTTTTAAAAACCCCTTATTCTGGATCACAGGTATTTCCGTTTTTATATTGGGTAATAAGATGGAAATTGATGTGCACATCAAATCTTTTGTAACGAATTCAATTTACATCAAATGGTTATTGCCTGTGTTTTGCATAATATTTTTAGTTGCATCGGTTTCAGTTCCTGTACTGGCACTCAAAGGCGGAATTATACCCGACAGGTATTTAAATCCACTCGCGTGCTTTTTGATAATGCTTTTTCTATTGTGTTTCTTTATTGCAGGCGCGAACAATATTTTAAAAATTCCTGCATACAATATAGTAACAGGTAAAATCTTACTGTGTATTCTATTTTCAATTGGGTTACTTTCCAACGGATATATAGCAGATGCATATAAAAGTGTAGTGATAGCTCCTGTTTACGATCATATACTTACAGAACGTGAAGAGTCATTAAAAAAGGCTTCAGCTGATAACAAAAAGGCATTGGTAAAAGATTATGATGCAAGCATCCAGGAACTACTTCAAACAAAATATTATAATAGCTCTGTTACATTACAGCAACTGATCAGCGAAAAACCTCCATTGCTTTTTATTGAAGATGATCTTGCTTCAGAACATTCCATCGATATTTTAAAGCGGTATTATCATTTAGATAGTCTTGACGTTTCAAAAAGTCCGGCCCATTAATGTTGCTTATAAATTTCCAAAACATACACCGGCGATAACATAAGATTATGTTTGCCGAGAATTTTAATAAATACATTCAAACAAAACTTTATGATGTTTTGAGGAAAGGAATTTCCATATCCATAACTGGTATTTGTAACATCTGTTTCAATATTCTTTGCTTTTACGAATCGTTTTAATTCATCGATGTTTATGATATGTTCCGTCCAGTTTCCTGTATAAGGATCGCAGGTATTTGTTGGATGATCAATGGTATAATGGATTTGACCGGTTTTAATAAACTGCACAACTAAATTTTCAATATCATCCTTTTTTAAACCTCTTGTTTTAACAGCTAGCATCTCAAGATCTTTCTTTTCAATTTCAGGGAAAGCATTTGAAATTATCTTTTTTCTTTCCGCTAAATAAGAATTGCTGATATCAATTTCCTTCCAGGATTCAGTATGTTCAAAACCTTCATATTCAGCCTGTATTTGTATTCTTTTCAATCTTCTGTTTATAAAAGGGTTTGAACCATTTGCACTCGTCATAAATATCAAGATGAACGGATTGGAAATTTTTAATATGGTATCAATCCATGTTTTCCAGTCATAAATATGTTCAAGTACATCAAAAGAACAAATTACATCCGGCTGAAGATTTAGTAAGTCAACCTGCTCAATAAATGCATCAACATCACCTTCAACAAAATGATCAACATGAATATTTAACCCATCAGAAATAATCCTTGTATCATTTACAGAAGTTGCATAAATATCATTATAGATAACTGTTTTAAAACCTATTTCTTTCGCCAGGTAACTCAACATTCCGCAACCGCCGCCATAATCAACAAAGGTTGCATTTTGTATAGGCTTGTCCAGGTTTGTAACAGCCTTTTCCAAAAGCTGCGTATACAAATCCATGTAGAAAGCGTAGTTAATAATATAGGTAGTAAAGTACTTTTTATTATAAGCTGATATGCCAAGTCTATCAACATCAAGCAGTTTTATTTTTTGATGTAGTGTATTAACAGCATGCTGTATAACTGAACTTGTTTTTTTGTTCAATCAAAACGTTTAAGCCCTAAAAATAGAATCTAAAATTTATTTCAACACCTTTTCAATTTCAGGCGCAAGTAAAGCTGCCCATTTTGCATATTCTTTTCCTGAAGGATGCAGGCCATCACCTGCAATCAAACCTGCATCATATTTGGCTTGTTGCGTTAAAGGCGTAATATCTGTATAAGAAATATCATAGGATAAAGTGATGGCTTTATTAATGGCATTGAATTCATCAAGCTCCTTTCTTATTTCGGCAGTATCGCTGCCCGCTGCAAATGGTGTAACACTATAATCAGGAATAGAAAGCACAAACACATGATCTTTTTTATTGCCCGCTAATACAATCGCTTTTTCCAAACAGGTGGTAAAATTTTTTCTGTAACTGCCGGTGTCAAAATGCTGGTATTGATCATTCACACCGATCAATAATGTAACAATATTAAACGGCCCATGCGGGTTTTGTGCTGCAATGGCATCCAACAAATTCAAAGTTGTCCAGCCGGTTGTAGCAATGTATTGTAACGTTTGAACATGTATCATGTCAGCCTTTAACAAAGCAACTGTTTGCGCAGGATAACGTTCATCTTCACTTACTGATTGGCCGATTGTATAAGAATCGCCCAAAGCAAGCCAGCTAAAATTTTTGCCTGTATCATTCATTGCAATATCAGTATTATTATTGTTTGCCGTAGTGTTTGTATTGTTTGAAGGATAATGCGTTTGCGGTTTTGCGCAGGCCATCATCATCCAAAATAAAAATGATTGTAAAACTAAAGGCATAAAAACTATTTTTGAACACATAATTCATCTACGTAAAATGGTGAAAGATTGTTTTATAATAGCTTCTTAAAAATAATCAAAAAGCTATTTTTGCGAAAACTAAAAATCAATTAAGATGCCCGAAAAGATTAAAGTAGCCAATCCTGTGGTTGAGCTGGATGGCGATGAGATGACACGCATTATATGGAAATTTATAAAGGATAAACTGATACTTCCTTACATTGATGTCGACATTAAATATTATGATCTTGGTGTTGAATACCGCGATGAAACCAACGACCAGGTTACGGTTGAAGCTGCCAATGCGATCAGGCAATATGGTGTTGGAATAAAATGCGCAACCATAACTCCGGATGAAGCGCGCGTGAAAGAATTCAACTTGAAACAAATGTGGAAGAGTCCGAACGGAACCATTCGTAATATTCTTGACGGAACTGTTTTCCGCGAACCCATCGTTTGTAAAAACGTACCGCGTCTTGTTCCTAACTGGACTGCACCGATTTGTATCGGCCGTCATGCTTTTGGTGATCAATACCGTGCAACAGATTTTGTAACAAAAGGCAAAGGAAAACTTACCATTAAGTTTGAAGGTGAAGATGGCAACGTGATTGAACATGAAGTGTACAATTTCAAAGGTGATGGTGTTGCGCTTGCCATGTATAACACAGATGAGAGCATCAAAGGTTTTGCAAGAAGTTGTTTCAACACAGCGTTGCAGAAAAAATGGCCTTTATACCTTTCAACAAAGAACACCATTCTTAAAAAATATGATGGCCGTTTCAAAGATATTTTTGAAGATATCTATCAAACTGAATTCAAAACTAAGTTTGATGAAGCAGGCATTACATATGAACATCGTTTAATTGATGATATGGTTGCAAGCGCATTAAAATGGCACGGCGATTTTGTTTGGGCATGTAAAAATTATGATGGCGATGTGCAAAGCGATACGGTGGCACAAGGCTTTGGCAGCTTAGGTTTGATGACGTCAACACTTGTTACACCTGACGGCAAAACAATGGAAGCTGAAGCAGCACATGGCACTGTAACACGCCACTATCGTGAACATCAGAAAGGCAGGCCAACATCAACCAATCCTATTGCATCCATCTTTGCTTGGACACGTGGTCTGGAGTTTCGCGGCAAGCTGGATAACAACCAGGAGTTGATCGATTTTTGTCACGCATTAGAAGCAGTTTGTATTGAAACAGTTGAAAGCGGTAAGATGACAAAAGATCTTGCCATCACTATAAAACCTAAAGTTGAACACGGCACAGATTATTTGTATACTGAAGAATTTTTGGATGAACTCGATAAAAATCTAAAGAAGAAATTAGGCAAATAATATTGCGTAAATCTTATTTATAAAACAAAAAACCTTCTCTGTTTACGAGAAGGTTTTTTTATGCAATTGATTATATTTATTATGGAAATATCAGTGTGATATATTTACTAACCTGGTTGTAATAAATATAAGCGCTGTAACCGTTGGTAGTACGCGCCCATGCAGTTAAAGTAAAACCATAAGCGCAGGTTTCTTCAGGCACCCAAACACCGGAAGAAGGTGTAACAAGATTGGTAACACCGTTCCATGAATTGCCCATGGTTATTGGCGAATAGCTGTCTGAAACAATTGTTTCACTTTGATTATTTCCCCAGCCTGCATCTAATGCATAGCTTTCTACATTGCCATCAGGATCAGATGCAGTAATGTTGAACACAAGTCCATCTGTATCGCTGTCAAGATAAACGATTGAACAAACATTAACTTCTGCACCGTCATGTTGAATTGAATTAATAGAAGCCTGTGGCGCATTATTATCAATGAACAAAGTAAGTGTTTGCGCAGGAGCTGCAACGACTGCATCGAAAGCATCATAAAACACAACCTGGAATTGATGAATGCCTTTTGATAAAGTGTTTGAATCAAACTGGATCAACAGGTCATCAATCGAATAATCAACAAAAGGATTCGGCATTGAATAATTATCAGATGAATCAGGCGAAAATGAAACCAATGTATAAGTTGAGCCTGTCCATTCATAATTATACCAGTTGCTTATTAATGGGTTAAAACTACCTGATGTCCCCTGCCTGTGGTTTACTTTATATTTTACAGCGCCCGCTGCAGTTAAGGCCTGCAATTGTGTGCGGTTGCCGATGATGTTTAATGTGCCGCCAAATGCTGCATTTTCAACAAATACATAATAGCCTGAAGCTGTTGTAGCGCGGCCTGATGTTGTATCAATTTGTGTGGTTGGAATTAATCCCACGCTTCCCATAACAGGGCCAAGCAATGTTGAAGATATACTCGGTTTGCGCGAGAAATACATTGTATGAAGGCGCGAGAAATTTTCGAAGAAATCATTTGGTGTATCATACGTGAAAGATGGTGTATCAGAGTTTACGCGTATACCAAATTTTGTAAAAGGGTGCCACCATCTGAAAGGCAATGATGGATGTAAGCTTACATGTATATCGCTTAGTTTAAAACGTAATTTCCAAACGCGGTGTGCAGTAGGAAGATTAGGTGAAGATTCAAATGTTTGTTTGCAACCTGAAATGGTTTCAGAAGTAATGCCCGTCCACATACCAGGCCCGAGATAATATTGTTTACCAAGATCATCAGGGTTACCGTAATGAACACCGTAATTAATATCAACCATTGGATTAATAACACCATTACGGTTGGTGTCAAACGTAAACCAGAAATAATCTCCGTCCGGAGGATCGTTGCCCGGATCTTGTGTAAGGTCTATAGCTGCATATAAAAATTCGCCATCATTTTTTGCAAGCAGAAATCCGCCGGGAATCATCATCTGCCCGGCATTTTGCCATACGGCATCGTTAAGGCTGTCAGTTAGTTGTATAGGTGTTTCAGCCCATGAAGAATGAATTGTTGACATAGTTGTTTTTTTATTTTTCTAAAGCAGTTTAGTCGTGTGCCAAATTTTTTTTGGAAACAGCACCTTCAATAATCTTTTACAAAAATTGCTGTTGAGTAGAAGAATTAATTGCCACTCTTTAAGAAGCTGTTTGAATTATTTTTTTTGGTTACAGGCAAAGGAATTCCGGTTAGACTTCGTTGTGTCACTCCCTTGTGCTGCAGCTTTTCATGGCAGCGTCAGTGCACAAATGAAACCAGAATAGTTTGAGGTTTATAAAGAAACAAACTTCATAAGTAATAATTGCTTTTAAAGCAAGCTGCAATAAATAAATCAGCTACACAGAGGGAGGCGTGGCACGGACGGATGCGCGGAGCGATCATGCCGTCCTTGACTTTTTGGTTCTTTTGTGTCAAGACAAAAGAACAGAAAGAACAAAACATTAAGGAATAATTCAATCACAACTTTGTTACTTGAGGTAAAGAAAGTAACAAAAGATATAAAATCACAACTTATTAATCTAATAAAAAATGGCTTTAGCTAACATTAGCCAAAGCCATTAAAAATATAACTACTGTTGATGTTTAATCAATAATTATGTTTTGCTATCACAACTGCAAAACATTATCAGAAGGCGTTGCATCCATAAAAATACCACCATCAATTTTTACCGATGAAAGCGCATCTTTATTTTCTATTGTAACAGTAATTTGTTTTTGATTATCCTTCCATACAGCAGGTGTAAAATGTTGTGTTTTTTGTTGTCCATCTTTTGTAGTAAGCACAACATCAAACGGAATGGCAAACCCGCCAACATTATTAATTAAAATAATTGTCTTTTTACTTTTTGATTGAACATTTGATATTTTCAGATCAATATAATTATTGCTGAAGAACCAGTTGTCCCAAAACCAGTTTAAGTTTTGTCCTGAACCTGTGTTGATGGAATAAAAATAATCCCACGGAATAGGATGTTTACCATTCCAGTTATTCATATAGTTATGCAGTGCTTTTTTAAACAGATCATCGCCTAACATATCTTTCAAAGCGAGATAAGATAAAGATGCTTTGCCATAAGAATTATTTCCATAACCTGCACCGCTTACTTGCGTCGACATAGTAATGATTGGTTGATCTTCTTCTGTTGAAGCATCGTTGATGTATCTTCTTATCCTGAAATTTCTATAAACAGAATCTGCAACATTTTTTCCTACTTCATCAATGCCGATCAAATACTCCCATGTGGTTGCCCAACCTTCATCCATGTATGCGTAACGCGTTTCATTGATGCCCATATAAAAAGGAAAATAAGTATGCGCTATTTCATGGTCTTCCACCATTTGTGCGAAGCTCAAATTCTTTGTAGTGGCATCGTTTATCATCATCGGGTATTCCATATCAGCATAACCCTGGAAGTTTGTCATCTTTGAAAAAGGATAAGGAACACCAGGCCATTGTGTAGAGAAATAACTTAAAGAATGTTGTGCCCATTTTGTGTAAGAATGAAAATCTTTTGATGTATCGTTATAAGCGCTCTGCACACTTGCACGACGATTATTCTTCGTATCAACAATTACACTTGCTGCATCCCACACATAATTTTTGCTTACAGCAAAACACACATCGGTAATATGAGAAGCTTTAAACTTCCATGTATTCCAGTCATTTTGTTGTGTGATCTTTCCCTGTTGCATTTCATCAAAGCCTGCAATATGAATCACGTTGTCTGAAGTATAAGAAGCTTTCAAACGCTGAGCGGGTGTGACTTGCAATACTTCATCTGGATTTAAAAGATCACCTGTTGCCCAAACAACAAAATTCTTTGGCGCAGTTACATTCAAAGTATAATCATTGAAGTCGTTATAAAACTCCTGGCGGTCGCTGTGTGGAATTCTATCCCAACCGTTGTAATCATCATACACAGAAACACGCGGATAACTATACGCGCAATAAAATGTTGTTGAATCGATCTGGCCTTCTCTTCCGCTTTGTTTTGATAAAGGATAATCCCATTCAATTTCCAGTGTTGCAGTTGTATGCGGAAGCATTACTGAATTTAAACGCACATCATTCACTGTTCCCCAACCATCGCTGTTTACATTATACACTTCACCATTTATTTTGAACGAGGAGATGTGCAAACCTGATGTAAGAAAATCCGATCCATAAAAACCTGAACGCGGTGCGCCGGGCTTATGTAGATTATTTACAAAACGAATAGTAAATGTTTTTAAAGTATCCGGACTGTTATTTGAATACGCAATTTTTTCAGCGCCTGAAATAGAACGCGTGTCTGCATGCACTGTAACATTAATATCATACACACCTGTGTTCTGCCAATAGTTTGCTCCCGGCGCGCCGGTTGCAGAACGTGTGCCTTTTGCGTATGCATTTTTAATGTTGCGCGGCATATATAGATCCTGCGCCTTCGTTGTTTGAAGAGAGATCAATACAATAAGAAATAAAGAGATGCTTTTGATCATATCCATTGAGTTTATAGCTGTAAGGTTCAGCAAATGTCTGTAAAAATTGACGCAGGCAAATATGTGCGTAATTCATTTAATAAATAATATTATGAATGGAAATCAAAGCTGCTCAACGATACACAATACAAGGGAGTGATCCGCCGCTGCGGACTCAATCGAAGTTCATTTGCCAGTCACCCAAAAAATAACTTCTAAATCGCTTGAAGCAATGCTGGTTTGTTTTCCTGCACGTTCATTATCATTTCGCCAAATAAAGTGTTTGCCCATGCAAACCATTTGCGTGTAAATTTTGTGGGATCATCTTTATGAAAACTCTCGTGCATAAAACCCGTGCCTACATGTGTTGCAATCAACGTTTTGATGGCATATGTGATCTCATTATCATCAGTACTTGTGAGTGCACGTGTAATAATTCCAAGTGGCCAGATCATATCCATACCTGCATGCGGACCACCAATGCCTTCCGCAACTTTTCCTTTGAAGAAGAATGGATTTTCAGATGATAACACCAGCGTTCTTGTTTGCTGGTACAATGCATCTGTTACAGGCATTGCGCCAAGGTAAGGTAATGATAAAAGATCAGGATTGTTGGCATCATCCATCAAATTGAAACTGCCAAATCCATTCACTTCATATGCATATACTTTTCCAAACTGTGCATGATCAACAATTGCATATTGCTGTAATGCAGTGAATATTTCATTTGCCAAATCGTTGCAGGCATTGGCAAGCGCTGCATCTTTATATACATCATTCAAAATTGATGCAGCCTGTTTTAATGATACAACTGCAAAGAAGTTGGAAGGCACGAGAAAAGGAAAAATGGTTGCATCATCACTTGGCCTGAACATAGAGCAGACAAGTCCAACAGGTTTTACAGGATAACCATAACCACCTAATGGCACGCCGTCTGTTGCCCATGCTGTGATACGTTGAAATGTATAAGGACCGTTCCCATTTTTGCGTTGCTGTTCTTTAAAAGTTTGCACCGTTAATTGAATTGCCTGTTTCCAATCGGCAGTAAATGGTGTTGTATCGCCGGTTGTTTTCCAGTAACCATATGCAAGCCTTATAGGAAAGCAGAGCGAATCAATTTCCCATTTGCGTTCATGAATGCCGGGCTTCATATCGGTAAGATCATCTTTCCATTCACTGATCTTGGTTTCATCTTTATAAAATGCATTGGCATAAGGATCTTTCAAAATACATTTCACCTGCCTGTTGATAACGCCTGCAATCAACTGTTGCAACTTCTTATCTTTTGCCGCCAGTGATATGTATGGATGCATCTGTGCAGAACTATCACGCAGCCACATTGCATCAATATCGCCTGTTATTACATACGTATCAGGAATACCATTATGCTCTTCGTAAAAAACAGTTGTATCTAAAGTATTGGGAAAACAATTCTCAAACAGCCATGCTAATTCTTTATTAGGCAATGTTGCTTTCATTTGTTTGATGACAGCTTCCACTGCATCGCTGGTAAATTTTCTTTGTGCAGGCGGCGGGCGCATGCTTGTAAAATCGTTTGTACGTTGTGCAAATAAACTATTGCGCGAAAGCAATGTTGCTGCACCAATAAGGCTGCCTGTTTTAATAAAATCTCTTCTGCTTTTCATATTGCAATGAATATGCGTGAAAATAAAAAAATATAATCTGCTGCAAAATAATAATACTGTTATACCAACAAATTTGATCAGGGCTCAACAGTTGAAAAATCAATACTACAAAAGTTTAATCAAGGCGTGTGCACGGATGTGTTGAAATATCATCCGTGCTTGAATTTCTTTGGTTACTTTCTTTTTTCAAGAAAAGAAAGTAACAGAAATAAATAAATGCAACGCATTACTTTTACTTTGGTTGTAAACCAATAAACATCTGGCATTACAGTTGTGTATAAACGTCTTCTGAATAAACAACAAAGCAATCATGTCAAAGGCATTATTCTTAAGTGTGCCTTCCTATGACAATGTAAATAATGCTATTTCCAACGAAGTGAGAACAGCAGTTGAAAAAGTAATGAATGATCCTATCATTTAATACAATGCGCAGTTTTCAATTTCTTTTTATAAGCAGCCAAAACTTCTTTGCGGTTTTTATCAGTAAGCTTTAATGCATTGGTACATCCTTCTGCATCAGGATTATGTTTTTCAGTCCACTGTCTTAATTCTATTATAACGGGTAAAAGGTCAATACCTTTTTCAGTAAGATAATATAAACTGCGACGGCCATTGTTAGGGTCAAATGTTTTACGAATCAAACCATTTGTTTCCAGCGATTGTAATCTTGTTGCAAGTATATTGGTAGCGATCTTTTCATCAGATGATTGCAGCTCTCCATAAGAGCGCTTATCCGTAAACATCAGGTCGCGCAGAATTAGCAGCGACCATTTATCGCCAACAGTATCCAATG
Organism: Bacteroidota bacterium; assembly: GCA_013286425.1. GTDB lineage: Bacteria > Bacteroidota > Bacteroidia > Chitinophagales > Chitinophagaceae > Parafilimonas. The sequence goes on along the minus strand of JABDFS010000046.1, from coordinate 12,063 downwards.
CCATGCTGATGGCACAGGCAGAACGGTGGCAAAATTCCTCATCTGATTTTTTCATAAAAAAATAACTTGCAAAATGCAAGTAATCATTTATGTTTGCACTTGCATTTTGCAAGTAAAGGTAAAACTTTCTTCTGAAACTGAATAAAGAATGCCTTTGCAAACATTGATATTACTACATAAATGATTGATACAATTTATTTTAAAACTACAAACAAAGTTAATTATGAGCAGCGCATATCCGTTGTTATTTAGTTCCTACCAGTTAGGAAGCAATACGCTTAAGAACAGGATTGTTATGGCGCCAATGACGCGCAGTCGTGCCATTAATAATATTCCCAATGAATTAATGGAAGCATATTATGGCGTTCGTGCAGAAGCAGGCTTGATCATCACCGAAGGTACAGCGCCTTCCCCTGATGGCTTGGGCTATGCACGCATTCCCGGTTTATTTAATCAGGCACAGGTACAGGGATGGAAAAAAGTTACAGATGCAGTGCATGTGAACGGCGGAAAAATATTTGTGCAGTTAATGCATACCGGTCGCATTGCGCACGCTTTAAATCTTCCTGATGAAGGAATAGTACGCGGCGTGTCTGCAGTAGCCGCAGCTACCACACAAATGCATACAGACCAGGAAGGCATGCAGCCTTTGCCTGTTCCAAAAGAAATATCAATTCATGAAATTGATGTGTTGATAGATGAATTTGTACAGAGCGCTAAGTATGCAATTGAAGCAGGGTTTGATGGCGTTGAATTGCATGGCGCCAATGGTTACCTGCTCGACCAGTTTTTGAACTCTGCTTCCAATCATCGTACAGATAAATATGGCGGCTCTCCGGCGAACCGTAACAATTTTGTACTGGAAGTAACAAAGGCCGTTGCTGACGCCATTGGAAAAGACAGAACAGGTATTCGTTTATCGCCTTATGGTGCATTTAATGATATGCGTGCAGATGAACATACCGAACAGCAATACATACAACTGGCTGCAGGATTAAAAGAAATTGGTATTGCATATATACATACAGTGGATCATTCTGCAATGGGTGCGCCTGCAGTGCCGCAGAGCGTTAAGGAGGGTGTACGTAATGCATTTGGCGGAACGATCATTCTTTCCGGTGGTTATGATGCAGCGCGTGCTGAAGCAGAGCTGGAAGCAGATAAAGGGGAACTGGTTGCATTCGGAAGGCCGTTCATTTCAAATCCTGATTTTGTTAAACGGATTGAACTGGGCGCAGAGCTTGCACAACCTGACTTTGGAACTTTCTATACCCCCGATGAAAAAGGCTATACCGATTATCCCATATTGGAAGCACAGTTACAGGAGAATTAAGTTTGTTGGATTGTAGATGAGTTAGCATGTGATGTAAACTGCCTCAACAAATGTTGGGGCAGTTTTTTTATTTAGCTACTGTATAATTGTCTATCGGTAACCTGAGCTTTGTTTCTTCCTCTACAGCTTCCATCCATATTGTTGTTTTACCATCCTTTGCTTCAATAGTTATTGTTGCATGGCGGATCTTGCCTTGCTTATCACTGATCTCACTTTTAAAACTGATAGTGCCATTGGCTGTGTCTTTCCAGTTACATACATAATCTGTAATACTACCTGTTAATTCTTCGTCTCTATCCGCAGCAACCACTGAAATATTTTCTTCATCCGTAGTTACAGTAACAGTTCCGGGTTTGTTTTGTACATCTCCGGAAGAATTAACCACTTCTGTTTTTGAGGCTATCCACGTTGTTTTTACACCACATTGTGCTTTGGAGGCGATGGCGATGAATAAAAAGCCGGCTGCAAGAATTGAAACCTTTCTCATGTTTAATTTTTTAAATAGTAATTAAAGAAGATGGTTAAAGTGCAGTAAGCTGCGGTGGGACAATCCAAAAATATAAAAACCTTTCTGTATCATCATTCAGAAAGTACAGGAGGAATAATTTGAAGATGAATGGACATGTTTATACCAAACATTATTTCTGTTGCATTGAAATTGAAGTAGTGTGATATCATTTTTCACTATAGCATATGCTGAAGAGTGGATAAACTCAAATCTCACTTATTATGTTTAATTGCCATTAACTTGCTGTAAACAAATATTTTCAACAACGAATTTTTATATTTGTAACTCACTAAAGAAAAGGAGGTATTCATGCAATCTACAGATTCATCATGGAAGCCTTCGGTTAGTATCGCCTAACCGGGCTGCTCTATCGAAATATCTGTCCCGCGCTGATGCGGGATAAGCCACTACAATTAAAAAGTAGTGGCTTTTTATTATGTAGTAACCTGTTTATTGCACAGGTGTTGGTTTAAAATTCATTCTTGTATCCTGTTGAGAGAAATTTTGCATATCATGAATGCAGTTGCTGATTTGCGGAAGGTTTTGACATAAATAAAGCAGGTTTTAATTTGTCCGTATTTAAAAGCTTTTGCACAGCATGAATAATGATCATGCTACGAAAATAATTGCATCTCAATTCTCAGGTTACAGATGCTGTAAATAAAAGCATCATCTCATTTAAGCGAGACGATGCTTTGATAGTAAGTTATCGTTCTTCAGTGAAGGCTGCAAGTTCAAACAGGTTGCCCTGGCTCTTCAAAATCAAATCGTGATTATTTTGTTGCGATCATTTGCCTGGTGTCTGCTAACCTTCCATCAATGTATAATGAATATTGATAAGCACCTGCAGCAAGTGTTGATGCATCAACCTGCACATTTCCTTTTCCTTTTGCATTTAAACTGATTTGTTTTAATGCGGTTCCATTTTTATCAGTAATAATTATTTTGGCTGATGAATAATAAGCAGGTAGGTTATAACTGATGCTTGTTGAATTGGTAAAAGGGTTAGGAACATTCTGAGCTAAAGCACCCGCAGATTGTTGACTGTTAACCATTGATTGTTGACCATTGGTTATCGACCGGCCTGAAACAATCATAGCTTTAAGTTCATTAATTTGTTGCTGCAGGTTTTGAATAGCAGAGTCTTTTACATCATTCATTTTACTTAATTCCTGCACAGCTTTAACTAATGGAACCACAAATTCAGCATAACGCAATCCATACATATCCTTATCGTTTTTAGGTGCATCAATACCACTGAAATCATAGTTTAAACTCTTGGCTGTTTTTTCTACATCCTGCGCAATAAATCCTGTGTACACAATTTTTTCTTTTGCGGCTCTTGCATTAGCGTCAACTTTTGAAAGCGCCATTATTTTTCCTGTTGAATCTTTTCTTTGCGGCCCCTGTATTATTTTATCTACTGCTTCCAGGTCAAGGTTATATGTAACAGGCTGAAGTTTGTTGATGAATGCAAGTCCCGGAACATTTTGCTTTATGTTCTTTTTTGCCCGGCCATCAGAAATATTACTCCAGTTAACATAACCACCAATTGAAGTAGTAGCAGAATTACCAATGCGCGCCTGGCTGGGTGCTGTACAAATTGTACCATGGCCCAAAGCGATAACATTGTAATAATCTGCTGCATTTACATCTGTATTCGCACCTATAAAACAGTTGTAATAACCGTTGTGATAAGAAGCGCCTGCAATATCGCCGATGGCTGTATTGCCATAAGAATCCAGGGTATTATACAAAGCATTATCACCAACTGCTGTATTGTATTGCCCGGTTGTCAGCGAATACAGTGCAGCAAATCCAACAGCAGTATTATCAACACCACTTGTGTTGCTGTATAATGCTTCCCAGCCATTCGCTACATTGTAGTTTGCATTATTGGTATATAATGCCCGGTAACCTGTTGCCGTGTTATAGCTGCCTGTATAATTTGATGTTAATGCCAGTGGTCCAATGGCTGTATTGTAAAAACCTGTTGTATTACTGTAAAGCGAAGAATTTCCAAAGGCAGCATTACTGTAACCTGAATTGTTATTATACATGGAATACGCTCCATATGCTACATTAAAAGTACCGGTATTATTATACAAAGCCTCATAACCGGTAGCCGTAATATTTGATGCCGTATTGTAGTACATGGCACTATAACCTATCGCTGTATTGCCTGTTCCTGATACATTTCTATATAAAGAATTAGTACCAACTGATGTATTGTAACTGCCGGTTGTGTTTAACGTTAATGCGGTTGATCCTAATACTGTATTATAACTGCCTGAAGTATTGTTGGATAAAGTAAAATAACCGTTTGCAGTGTTACTTATACCATTTGTGTTATTGAATAAAGTATTATAGCCGTTAGCTGTATTATAGCTGCCCGAAGTATTATTATACAAACCTTTTGAACCTGTTGCTGTATTACCAAATCCAACATTATTATACAATGCTGAATCCCCAATGCCAACAATATTAGATACGGTATTCCTGTATAAAGCACCAATGCCTACTGCAATATTGCTATAACCGGTGGTATTAAAATACAAAGCATACGCACCGGCGGCTGTATTATTTTTCCCTGTAGTATTGGAAAAAGAAGCCTTAAAACCAAAAGCTGCGTTGCTGCTGCCGGTGCCGGCGTTTAATGCCTGGTAACCAAAAGATGTATTGGCTTTACCAGCTGCAAAATCTATATACGCTGATTGCTGGTTATTTACTTTAAACGTTAGTGTTTTGGCATCAGTAGTGCCTAAAAAATTAGTTCCCTGTGTTGTGCCACTGTTACCTGTCAGCGACCAGCTTTGTGCGTTAGCAAACACACATGTACTAACAATAATTACGGTTAGTAAAACCTTTTTCATAGTCATAGTTTTTAATGTTATAAAATTTGAGGAGGATTTATAATCAGTATGTATCGTAAATTATCTCTGTTCGAAAACCTGTTTTTAACAATAAAGTTTAACGGAGGTGAAAATCTGTTTAACGGAGCGTTTACCTAAGCAGTAAATAAATCAGCTACGCAGAGGGAGGAGCGGCAGGATCAACTCCAAACTAGTTAAGGTAACTTAATGCAATCCAGACAGAAAGTGGTTAGCCCTTGCTAAAGAATGTCACACAGAGGGAGGCGTGGCCCGGACAAATGCGCGGAGCGATCATGTTGTCCTTGATTTTTCTTTGGTTACTTTCTTTGCATCAAGGCAAAGAAAGTGACAAAACATCTTAATATAAATTAGTTACTTAAAAGGTGTTCTTCCAGTTCAAGATATCTGGAAAGCCTCAAATAATATACAACCTCTTCAATAAATGGATTGTAAGACATCAGGAATACTTCAAAATTTATAACTTTTTTATCTCTTATAACAGCTTTTTCATTATTGTTCCCGTTGTACCACCAGGCACTAAAGGCTTCTTTAATTTTTAAGGGAGTGGATACAAGCAGGGAAGTTATCCTTCTGTCATCAGGCATCACCATTTTGTTGAGCATAGGTTTGCCGATCACTCCGGAATAAGTAGCAACAAGGTTCTTGGCTTCACTATATGTCATAGTCTTTTGTTATGATTAAAAATTATCCTTTTGCGACAGGAAATAAATTTTTGCAACTACAGAATATAGCAGGCATATCTCTATATGTTAGTATAATTATCCTGTAGCCACGCTAAAATATCAGCATGCGTTTGAATATCTTCAGGCACTTCCTTTCTTATAATTCTTTCAAGATTGCGAAATGAACCCATGTTATCCGTTTTCCAACCCCAGGTTTTAGCCAGGCTGTTTATATAGTTCAACATTTCAATACCTTCAGTCCGGTTAAGTGTCGACTGTTCATTTCCGATGGATTTCACTTCACTGACCTTTTCTTTTTCATCCCATTTATAATCGAAAAAAACCATATCGTTTTTTATATAAGCCATGTTTAATTTTTAAAAGATTATTTGTACCTGGTTATCTATTATAAAGCGAACGAACGCTTTTTACTATACTAAATCTTTAATGCAGGAAAGAAAAAAGAAAATAAGTAAACATTTGAAACCAGGTAACAACAAAGATGGTACTACCTTAAATGTGAAGCTTGTAAAATAATCGCTGGAATTTTTATGCAGGTTGCAACGCGCATTCTTTATAAACTCCTATTTCGCATGAATCTAATTGCTTCAATTGCTCTGTAAGTGCTGAAACATATTTATTCTTTACGAAGAATTCATGGATGTAAGCATACTTACAATTCTCATAATATGCTTCGTAAATATTTAATTGGGCATCAACTCCGGTTTGCCTGTATGTATTTAAGTCAACCTGCGGCGAAGTAAGGAAAACAAAAATCTTGCTTTCGTCCGCCCGCGTTTCAGTCGTTCTTTCTTCCTGTAAAACACGGTATCCGCCCGCTTGTTTTGTAGTTATTTGTTCACGGTGTACCCTTGGAGAATTTTTCCCTTTTAAAAAAAAGAATCGTAATTCATTTCCGGTATCTCTGTGTTGCGTAAGGTATTTATATATCTTTTCTCCCTCACACTGCTGCAAAGTCACATCCATATCGCTGTTTTCAGACCTGTTATATTCTTCCCATCGCCTGATAAATTGATCACTGGCCAGTGTTGTTTCAAAACAAACGAATTGCACTATATTCAGATTACCCATTCGAGGAAGGTATGCTTTATAATCCGCTTCACCTATTTAGTTTATGATGTTAACAATACAAATCGCAAATACCTGCCGGTTACTTTATTTAGGATGTGACATAAGCCATGACCTGGAAATAGAAAAGGCATGTGAAATTTCAATGAGTGTTTTGTTTATAAAGATGGTGCCAGCTATGGCAGTTTGTTCAGTAGTATGCTATTCATTTTTTTGCAGCACATAGGCCTTATCATTATACGACAGATCAAAAATATAATTGTATTTATCCAATTTAATAGTCTATATTCACTGGAACTGAATTGTACAACCATCATATAGATAACCTTACCATTTACTTAGCTGGTAAATTCTAATCTTTTCCATTTTTGTTTCTGCCCTTCTAAAAATTTGATCATCTAATTAATTTAATTGTATGAATATTTTTGCATCTAATTTAAGCTTCTACATTACCGAAGAAGACCTTAAAGGCATGTTTTCAGAATTTGGGTTTGTTACGTCTGTAAAAATTATTTCTAACAGCGAAGCCAATGATCAGCATGGTTGTGCTTTTATAAACATGCCCTCCGATGTTGAGGCCAAAGCTGCATTGCTTGGAATGAACAATAAAGAGATAGAAGGCAGAAAGCTTTCCGTTTCTGCTGCAAAAGAAAACAGTACCCGTTTAGATTTACTTACACGGTCTAACAGGTTCTTTTTATAAAACAACCCTTGCAGTCACTTTTATTTTTATAGTATAAATATTCTTTATCATTAATGCTCTTATTATGAACAGTAGTCAAATGCTTTACAAAATCTCGAATTTGCAGCACAGCATTCGCATGAAGAAAGCTGAATACGCCAGGACGGTAAATGCAGGTGATCAACATACTATGGATTTAATTAATGCAGACCTGGCACTTTTAAAAGAAGATCTTATTGTTACAGTTAAAGTGTTTAATTCCATCCCGGTTCATAATTTCAATAACAGCTTTAATGGCTCAAAAAAAACCCGATGGTGGCAAAGCTTATTTAATCTAAGGCCGGCCTTCCATAAAAAATAGTAACCGTTTCTTCATTATAAAGCTTCCACCTTCATCCTCATACCCGGCGCTTGGTAAAATCTTGCCTGTTAAGATGACGTCAACATCTTTATCCAATGGCAGACGTGCATAGCAAAGAAGTAAGAAGTTATAGTAACTTGTCCGCCGTGGCGAATGAGCCGCATTAAAGGCAAGGAGACAAAGCCGGAGATGCTGGCATGATTAACTTTACAGCCCCAAAATATCTCGATGTCTTTCAAGATAAATATGATTTTCGATTGATAGATTTTTTATGGCCTCACTGTGATTGTTGGCCAACGACCAAAAATTGCGATAGAAGCAAGGGCAATATGACCTGGCTCGTCGCTCACAGCTATCTTTACGCAATGGCTGATGTACATACAAAAGAGCAGCGCAGCTACAACATGAGCCGCATTAAAGGCAGGAATACAAAGCCCGAAATGATGGAAAACAATTTATACTATCATTTTATCAATGCGGTCATGTCTGGCATATACTCTATAAACCACTTTGGCAATTCAATAGCCGGAACAGAATATTGAAGAATTCCATTTTTAAAAGTTGCAAGCAAGCCATGTTCAATTTCTGATGTATCAATTATATTGACAGAATTGAATAATGCATAATACTTATTTAGTTTTTCAAGGTTGCCATAAAAATTATCAGCAATAGTAAATGGGTCAACATAATGGCCTCCTTCTTTGGTGCGGTCAAGTACACGTTGTTCAGAAAGTGAGGTGTTTGCCAGGCCTAAAAAAATGAGATGGATTGAATATCCTTTTTCTTTAAATTTTTTGGGTATATCCCAGGTGGCATCGTTTGTGAAGTGGCCTTCATAAACAAAATCAGCATTGGTGGAAAGGGCTGTTTCAACAAGGTTGTCAAAAGTATGAGACACAAATTCAAAGGCCAGTTTCCTTACTTCTTTATGTGCTCTCATACCATTACGCCATAGTTCGCGTTGCTTTTCCATAAAAAGCTTATCACCATCAAAAACAACATTATTTAACCTTATATGTTCCGGGAGATAATCCGGGCCAATGCTGGATTTGCCTGCCCCATTTGAACCCGTAATAATGTACAATTCAGGCATCAGGTATTAATATAAGCCATACAGTAACCTTAAATTCGTTGCCTCCTGCGCATCAAGCTCCTTTAGTATTGCATAATCTCTTTTTGATTCGGTCATAGCAGCCAGTTGTATAATGCCTGAAGGATATTCAATATAAAATTGTCCTAAAGGAAGAGCTTTTGAATTAATCATAAAAGTATGTCCTGCACGCAATTTTTGCAAACGCAATCTTTTAACTGCTTTTGTTCCGGCCAACGCTGTGTTTTGCAATGTTTGCATACCCATGTTTATGTTTACAAATTTACTTAAAATATTGCAGCAATGGTTTCTATTACCATTCATAAACAGCATTTCATTAAAATAAAAAAGGAAACCAATTGGTTCCCTCTTTTTAAAATGCATTACCATATTAAAGGTCACCGCCGGAAAAATCGCTTGCTCCCTCTTTTGTTCTTATTTGCTTCCATAATATTTTGCCCGCAACTTTCTTTCGGCTATTATTCTTTAAGCATAAGCCTGGTCATGTTGTTGCTCATTTATTTAATGGAGCGAAAAGCTTCCAATACCTTGTATGCAATCAGCCAGTTATTGCAATTCATCATTACAGGTGTTGCCGCGTTTATTTACACAAACCCATCTGGCTATATTAACCTGGCAGCATTCAGGGCAGTGCTGCTCAACCCTGTTAACATGACTTATATACTTGCTTACCTGTTGTGTTTGGGCCCTGCTAATGTATTCATCAAATTTTTGTTTAAATTCTACCGGTTTGATCCTGCAGCATTGCAGGATGAAAGCCTGGTAAAAGCAGGCAGGTTTATAGGCAATATGGAAAGAACAATGATATTAACTTTTGTGTTGTTGGGTCAGTATTCAGCTATCGGGTTTCTTATTGCAGCAAAATCAATTTTGCGATTAAAAGATGATAAAAAACTAAGTGAATACATTTTGATAGGCACTTTTCTCAGCGTTGCCTTTGCTATTCTTACCGGCATAATTGTACACGGTATCGTTCCAAAGCTGTAATTATTATTTTATCACCCATTATAAGCTTTTAGACTTATAATAGCTATTTATAAGGTTATGAACTTATATAAAGGTATTAACTAAATTTCTGAGGAAGGTACATTTGTATGCTATGGCTGATGTACACACGAAAGAGCAATGTAGTTATAACATGTCTCAGATTAAAGGCAGGGATATAAAGCCGGAGATGGTGGTGCGGCGGTTTTTGCATGCCACGGATTCCGGTACAACCTCTCTGATAAAATCCTGTAATAAATACTGCCTGCGTAATGCAATAAAATATTTGCGCTCAGCATCATAAATTTCCGTTTATCAAATCCCTGCATCAACTTAACCTGCGTATTATATTTTCGCTTACAGTCTTACAAATTCCCCCCGCTTAACCAGGTTTGCCGGCATACCGAAATTACCGGTTTACAATAACAATTATTTTTATGAAGCAACATCCAATGGCAATTGTATGCAACCTGTTTATGGTATGCTGTTCTCTTTCCTGTTCGCAGCTTAACAACAACGTTAACCTTATGGTGAGCGAATCTGATCGTTATTATACAATAGAGGCGCATTATAATAAAGATAACACAAGGGCAGTAGAAAAATGTATGGATAATCACCTTCGCAAAAACGGGGATGCCTCGTTTATAAATACTTCGATTGATGCCAATCTTACCTTAAACAATGGCACAACTTTCTACATCAAAAATTACCCGGGGCAACTGGAAATAAAATTTGATAAAACTGAAAATTCAACTGCGTCTTTAAACGATATTAAATCGTTTGCAAAAGACATAAAGCCATCTATACAATAAAAACGAAATAAATGTTTATGGTGTGCTTAATGCGCTCAGCCAAAAATAAAAAATGCGGCTGATGATTATATTTACAGTATGGCCGACGTGCACAGCAAAGAAATACGCAGCTACAACAACTTGTCCCGCTTTTTGCGGGATGAGCAGGCCTCACCCTCCCGTCCTTCCAAAAGAAGGAAGCTACATTTGTATCCTGATGGCAGATATATACACCCAGGAAGTAAGTTGTATAACACCGGAAGAATATTCAATACAGAACTAACCTGGCGGAAATGTTTTTGAATTGATCATAAAGGGGCGATCCGCTGTGGGCATATCCAAACCCGTGAACCCGTGAACATACACTTAAGCTTTTATCAATGCAGCATTTTCTTTATCCTTAAAAATTAATTGCCCTTTCACCAGCCATGAAATGCCAAATGATATCAATGCGATCGTTTCACAAATAGCCGTTGGTTTAAATTGACTGATATGTTTATGAATAAAGTTAAGGCCGGTTACAGGTATCAGTATTATTGCTGCAAGCATTATTATCCCGCAAACTTTAAATATCCTGTTCCTCTTTTTCTTTTGTGCTGTTATGTACGCACCCGACTTTGTAAAAAGAAAAAGCGACATGCCTGCAAGTATAGCCAGGAAAATCGCAGCGCTTATGTAATGAACAGTATCTTCCGGTTTATTATCACCATTTTGCGAAGTAGGAATAAAAGCGATGCAAAAGCCAAGCAAACCGGCTGATTTGCTGGCCAGCGAATCCCACGATTTAAAACCCTCCGGCCCGTGGTAAGACAGTAAAAAACTTCCTATAACACATAAAACACCAACCAGCACATTGCGCATGTGTGTCCAGTAATAATAGCTCAGCGACGGTTTAATTACGTATGTATGATCTAAAATAAACGAACCCAAAACCAATACTGCCGGCAATAAAACGCCCATCCATCCAATCGCTTTCCGTAAAGTCATATAAGAAATTATGTGCGGGTCCTGGATGTTATCCTGCTGATAAACTGGTTGCATGCTTCAAAAGTTTTGATTAACCAATGTAAGAATTATATAGATAATGAGCAATCATTACAACATATAACTTTGAAAAATGGCCGATGTGCATAGTAAAGAAGTGAGAAGCTATAACATGAGCCGCATTAAAGGCAAGGATACAAAGCCGGAGATATTGGTGATGCTAAACTTTTACAAATCCAAAATATTTCGATGTCTCTCAAGATAAATGTGATTTTCGGTTGATAGATTTTTTATGATCTCTTTTCCTGTAACACCAATTTTGTTGTACCCACTTTCAAGTAAGGAATTGGATAAAATGATCTTACCATTATTTTCAAAACTGATTAAATGTTGATCGAATAAGGCATCATATGTAGGCGACAATAATATGCCATTGTGCACATCTAATCTTTCTTCATTTGTTGAAGTTTTCCAAGGAACAATATGCGAGGCTATCAAAATATCATGCTTAGAATAATCGGTAACTGCACATCTAAAACCCCATCTATGCAATACACTTTTTCTATAAGCACCTTGACCTATACGAGACTTTATTAATCCTTGTCTTTCTGTTTCATTGGGAATATCTCTCGTATAAAGATTACTTGGTTCTTTCACAGTTAAT
>JABDFS010000045.1 GCA_013286425.1 Bacteroidota bacterium | reverse complement strand
CGAATACAAACATTTATTGCCTGCAGATTTCAGCGATGATTCCAAAGTGTGGATTTACCAGGCAAGCCGCTTGTTTACGTTAAGTGAAGCGTTACATATTGAATATATGTTGAATGATCTTGTTATGAATTGGAAAAGCCACGGCACACCGGTTAAAGGTTATGCAAATCTTTTCTTTGGACAGTTTATAATATTAATGGCTGATGAAGCTGCAACCGGTGTTAGCGGATGCAGCATTGATAGTTCGGTGCGCATTATTCAACAGATAGAAAAACAGTTTGGCGTTGAGCTATTCAACTGGCAAAATCTTGCTTTTGTGGTGAAAGATAAAGTGCAGGTTATTCCGCGGCCGCAATTCAATTATGCTTTGGAAAATAATTTCATTGCATCACAAACATTATTCTTTAATAATGTTGTTACCAATAAAAAAGAACTGGAATACAATTGGATAATACCAATTAGTGAAAGCTGGCTAAAGACAAAACTTAAAACGGTGGTTTAATCAACAAGCGGAAGTAGCTCATCCGGTAGAGCATCAGTTTCCCAAACTGAAGGCGGCGGGTTCAAGTCCCGTCTTCCGCTCAAAATATCATAAATCTTACACCATAAACCTTTAACCTTCCCGTTGCTGCCATTCTGTCTCAAATCAATATCTTTGCAGACTAATTTTTTTACATGCTGGATTTGGCTACAGGTAAAGTACATGATGAAACGCGGCAGGGCGAAGCATTTGCACCTTTTGCAAATGATGTAAATCAACACAACAAAAAATTTTATATAGAAAGTTATGGCTGCCAGATGAATTTCAGCGACAGCGAAATCGTTGCTTCTATTTTGCAGGAAGAAGGTTTTGGTGCTACAAGAAATTATGAAGAAGCGGATTTGATTTTACTTAATACCTGTTCCATTCGTGAAAAAGCGGAACAAACAGTTCGCAAGCGCTTAACCGAATTCAGAAAAATAAAGGAAGCAAATCCTGGAATGTTAGTTGGCGTGCTGGGTTGCATGGCAGAGCGATTGAAGTCAAAGTTTTTAGAAGAAGAAAAGCTGGTTGATATTGTTGTTGGCCCTGATGCTTACAGAACACTGCCTGTATTGATTGAAGAAGCAGAAACCGGGCAGAAAGCAGTGAATGTTTTACTCAGCCGCGAAGAAACTTATGCAGATATTTCTCCTGTGAGATTAGACAGTAACGGCGTTACCGCTTTTGTTTCTATCATGCGCGGCTGTAATAATATGTGCAGTTTTTGTGTAGTGCCTTTTACGCGTGGCAGAGAACGCAGCCGCGATGCATATTCTATCGTTGCTGAAGCACAAAGTTTATTTGATTGTGGCTATAAAGAAGTAACGCTGCTTGGTCAGAATGTAGATAGTTATTATTGGATGGATGAAGCCAACGATGAAATTGTGACCTTTGGAAAACTGCTGGAAAAAGTTGCATTGGTTAGTTCAACATTACGTGTTCGTTTCAGCACCTCTCATCCAAAAGATATTACAGATGAAGTGCTGCACACAATGGCTAAACATGAAAACATTTGTAACTATATTCATCTTCCATTACAAAGTGGCAGTACGCGCGTATTGCAATTAATGAACAGAACTTATACACGTGAATGGTATATAGCTAAAGTGAATCGCATACGCGAAATAATTCCTGATTGTGGTATAAGCTCTGATGTTATTGCGGGTTTTTGTACCGAAACAGAAGAAGACCATGCAGACACGTTGAGTATGATGCAAAGCAGCGCTTATGACATGAGTTATATGTTTTTCTACAGCGAACGCCCCGGAACACTTGCCGCAAAAAGATATAAAGATGATGTGCCTGAAGATGTAAAGAAAAGAAGGTTGAAAGAAATTGTTGAGTTGCAGAATAAACTTTCTTATGAAAGTAACAGTAAAGATGTCGGCAAAACATTTAAGGTTTTAATTGAAGGCAACAGTAAAAAAAGCGAAGCGGATTGGATGGGCAGAAGCTCTCAGAATAAAGTAATTGTTTTTCCAAAAGCAGATTACGGTTACAAAAAAGGTGATTATGCCTTTGTGCAGGTAACTGATTTTACACAGGCAACATTGATCGGTGAAGTGGTAAAGAAGTAGTATGAACCAGGTAATAAAAAATAAATTATCAGACATAATTAAAACCTGCGAACAAATGCAGGTTAAAACCCTATATTTATTTGGTTCCGGCGTTCGTAATGATTTCAATAAAGAAAGCGATTTTGATTTTCTTCTCACTTTCAAGAATGATAATGATGGTAATCTTTTACCACCTTATTACGATTATTTTGACCTGATGTTCGAACTGGAAAAAATTACAGGCAGGAAAGTTGATTTGGTTTCAGAACCAGAAGTAAGAAATCAATATTTTCTGAAGCGAATCAACGCAGAAAAGGTAAAATTTATGAATCCTGATATCATTAAATATTTGGAGGATATTAAGATATCAATTCAGGATATTGAAAATTTTATCGTTGATGTTTCTACTTTATGAATATAAAGCTTACATAAAAACAAAAAGCGCAGTTGAAAGAAAACTTGCAATTATTGGAGAAGCGCTTAATAAATTAAACAAGTTAGAACGTTCTTTTCCTATCTCAAAAAAAGTTAAGATTATTGGGCTTCGCTATATACTTGTACATGATTACGACCTAATAAATTCTGAAACTATCTGGCAAATTGTGATAAAATATTTGCCTGTATTAAAAGAAGAAGTAGAACAAATTTTAAAAAGTTCAGAGGAATAAAGATGGCAGAAATACAATCAATAAAAAACAGGTTTGGAATAATTGGAAATTCACCGGCGCTCAATTATGCAATACAGGTTGCTATACAAGTTGCAGCAACAGACTTAAGTGTTTTAATTGTGGGTGAGAGCGGCGTAGGCAAAGAATCTTTCTCTCAGATTATACATGCATTATCAACAAGAAAACATAATGCTTTTATTGCAGTTAACTGCGGCGCTATTCCCGAAGGCACAATAGATTCAGAATTATTTGGCCATGAAAAAGGTTCATTTACCGGCGCTGTTGACAGCCGCAAAGGTTATTTTGAAACGGTAAGCGGCGGAACAATTTTTTTGGATGAAATAGGAGAAATGCCGCTGGGGACACAAGCACGTTTGCTGCGTGTTTTGGAAACAGGTGAATTTATTCGTGTAGGTTCATCTAAAGTGCAGAAAACAGATGTGCGTGTTATTGCTGCAACCAACAAAGATTTATACAATGCTACACAAAATGGTAAGTTCAGAGAAGACCTGTATTATCGTTTAAGTACGGTGCCGATTCGTGTGCCTGCATTAAAAGATCGAAAGGAAGATATTAATTTGTTGTTCAGAAAATTCGTAGTTGACTTTGCAGAGCGTTATAAAACCACGCCGGTACAGTTAGATGATGAGGCAAAAAACATGTTAATTAACTATTCGTGGCCGGGCAATGTGCGCGAATTAAAGAACATTGCAGAACAATTATCTGTATTGAGCACTAACCAGGTTATAACAGCAACAGACCTTCATCGCTTCTTGCCAGAAAAAAATATTAATCGTTTGCCGGTGCTTGCTCATTCACAACAACAAAATGGTGAGTTTAATAATGAGCGTGAGATATTATATAAACTCTTCTTCGATATGAAAAAAGATGTTACAGAATTAAAGAAGATGTTCCTGGAAATTCTCAAAAACCCCTCACTTGCGGGAAGTGCTGCAAATTTCACTACAGAATCTTTACAGAACGATTACACATTGAACGGAAATGACTATGCTGCACCTGTTTTATCAACGGCTTCGCAAACTGCAGGTTTACCGATGAATGCTCAGCCAGGCACACAACCGGTTATTCTGTCGCATAAAGACGATATCCACGATCATGAAGAAGTAGAAGAATCGCTGAACATCATGGATAAAGAACGCGAACTGATTATTAAAGCACTTAAAAAACATCGCGGCAAAAGAAAAGATGCTTCATTAGATTTAGGTATTAGTGAAAGAACTTTATACAGAAAGCTGAAAGAATATGATATTGATGAATAGAAAAAGTAAATCGTCAATCGTGAAAGGTGAATGGAATACAAAACGCCGAAAGCTATTATTGTTTAGCTGTTTGGTCATTGTTATTTCAGGAATGTTTATTTTTTCATCCTGCGGTGTATATTCTTTCAAAGATGTTTCTGTTGATTATACAAAAATGAAAACCGTAAAAGTTGGGTTTTTAGAAAACAAAGCGCGCTATATAAACCCGCAGTTAAGCCCGCGTTTAACAGATAATGTCAAACAAAAAATAAACAATTTCACCAAATTAACGCTTGTAAACAGCGATGATGCCAGCTATGTAATTACAGGTTATGTAAGCCGGTATGATGTTTCGCTCGCAGCAATAAGCAACAACCAAAGTGCAGCCAACCGTTTAACCGTAGCTGTAACTATTACTTCTGTAAATACTGTAGACAACAAAACAGATAATTTTACCGTAAGCAAAGACTTTGATTTTTCTGCACAGCTTTCATTGCAACAGGCGGAGATCCAGCTGCAAACAGATATAATTAACCAGATGACCGATCTGATATTCAATCACATTTTTTCAAACTGGTAGAGAATAGTATTTTCACCTGATAAAACCATTCACTTTAATGGCTTTACCTGAAGAAAGAATATTAAACAATCTTGCTGAAAATGCAACGCTTACGGATGTTTCAACAGATAAGCTTAGGCAGGTTGTGGAGCAATATCCTTATTATGGAGCAGTAAGTTTTTTGCTGGCAAAAAAACTATTCTTTACAGATGAAGCGGACAAGCAAAAAGCACTACACAAGGCTGCTTTGCACTTTTCGAATGAGTTGTGGCTGAACTATAATCTTAACGACGATTCTGTTAATACAAAAACCGAATCAAGTGCAGGGAAATGGAAAGAAAATATTCAAACTGAAGAACCGATAGCAGAAGAAAGCGATGAATTATTATACGATGAGGAATCGGACAATGAACCTTTAGAAGACACTGCTGAAGAAGCTATATTAAGTAATAAAATAAATTCGTTATTGCAGCAGCAGGCATCTGAGTTTGAAAAACCAATAGACGTTGCTCTTACAGAAATTCCCATAGAAAATGTTCCGTTTCACCGTATTGATTATTTTGAATCACAGGGCATAAAGCTGGAAGAAAATAAGCCTGCTGACAAGCTTGGATCGCAATTAAAAAGGTTTACCGACTGGTTGAAGCAGATGAAGAGCATTAATCCTAACCCGGCAGAATTGAAACCTGATGTTGCCGGAGAAGAAGCAGTGCAGCATATTGCAGCCCATTCCAATGAATCTGAAGAAATTATAACTGAAACAATGGCTGATGTATTGGTAAAACAAGGCAAGCCGGAACATGCAATAGAAATTTATGAAAAATTAAGTTTTAATAATCCCTCTAAAACCGCTTACTTTGCGGCAAAAATTGAGGAATTAAAAGTTAAGCGATGACACTTGTTTTATTTATTCTTATAGTAATTATCTGTATAATCTTAGGATTGATTATATTGGTTCAAAACCCTAAAGGTGGTGGTTTAAGCGGTACGTTGGCTGGTTTTAATAACCAGTTTATGGGTGTAAAACAAACCACAGATGTATTGGAAAAAGGCACATGGATATTTGTTTCTGCACTCGCAGTTCTTTGTATTGTATCTGTTTTATTTATTTCCAGTGCCGGCGGTAGCAACAACAGCACATTACAGAACATCAATACATCAACAGTTCCTACGCAACAGGCGCCTACAAATACACAGCAACCGTCTAATTCTACTTTGCAATTACCGGATAGCACAAAAAAATAATTTGAAATAATTGCCTGATAGTATAAGGGTAGTACATCAGATTTTGATTCTGAGTGTCTTGGTTCGAATCCAGGTCGGGCAACAAAGCTGCGCAATTTGCGCGGCTTTGTTATTTTAGGCAGTATTTTAGCGGTAATAATTACTATGGAAAATACCTACATTGTTACCGTTAAAGAAATTATTCCGCGCACGCATAACGTAAAAACTTTCCGCGTTGCAAAACCTGAAGGTTTTGAATTTACTCCCGGCCAGGCAACTGATCTGAGTTTAAATAAAGAAGGCTGGAAAGACAATAAGCATCCGTTCACGTTTACTTGTTTGCCCGACGATGATTATCTTGAATTCACCATTAAGCTATATGACAATCCTCAAGGATTAACCAATAAATTAAAAACTATTAAGCAAGGCGATGAATTTGAAATAAGCAGTGCCTGGGGCGCTATTGAATATAAAGGTGAAGGTGTTTTTATTGCTGGTGGCGCCGGCGTTACTCCGTTCATTTCTATATTCAGGCATTTAAAACAACAAGGTAAAATTGGAAATAATTCACTCATCTTTTCTAACAAAACAGAAGCTGATATTATTTTAAGAGATGAGTTTGAAGCAATGCTTGGAAAGAATTTCCTTAATATTATAACCCATCAACCCGACACAGAATTTTATAACAAGCATATTGATAAAAATTATCTTGAGAAGAACATAAAAGATTTGACCCAATATTTTTATGTATGCGGACCTGATGAATTCACTAAAAATATTCTGGACGCTTTGAAAGA
Organism: Bacteroidota bacterium; assembly: GCA_013286425.1. GTDB lineage: Bacteria > Bacteroidota > Bacteroidia > Chitinophagales > Chitinophagaceae > Parafilimonas. The sequence goes on along the minus strand of JABDFS010000045.1, from coordinate 24,014 downwards.
GTTAGGTGCAAATGCAGAAACACTTGTTTTTGAAAAGTGAGTTTTTGATGCCATTCAATTATGCAGTACAAGGGAGTGACACAACCGTGATGCCACAACGCATCAACTGCCGGTAACTAAAAAAACCTTTGTAATTTTACAGCACTACAAACCCGCGCTATCGTTTCGATTATATCGGAAAGGAAAGTCCGGACAGCATAGGGCAGCCCACCATGTGTTAAACATGGCTTCCCGATTTTATCGGGAAAGAGAAAGTGCCGCAGAAAATAACCGTCCCGAAGCAATTTGGGATAAGGGTGAAAATGTGAGGTAAGAGCTCACGTTCCGAGCTGGCAACAGGCGGAAGGGTAAACCTTGGGGCGTTGCAATGCCACGTAAAGAAGCAATAGAGTTGCCCGCTCTGCTTCGGGGTAGGCAGCACAGATAAATGATAGCTTAAAACAGAATCCGGCTTACGGGGTTTGTAGTTTTATTTTTTTGGTGACGAGCCAATGAACTTCGATTGAACACGGTCGCAACACTGCAACTGCAGTATATGCATTCAACTTCAGTTTCATATTCTAAATTGCTTACAAACTATGAAGTCGTTTAAATCCATATTTCCTTTCGACCAAACAGAAATAGCAGCGTACAAAATAATGAGCAATGCTGAAATTGATACAGCGTTAACCCGCTCAGAAAAAGTTTTTCCTTACTGGAGCAGCATGCCTTTTGAAGAACGCGCTGAAGTTTTTAGAAACGTTGCCAATCTTTTGTTGGAAAGAAAAGAAAAACTGGCAACACTCATCACCAATGAAATGGGCAAAGTGTTTAAAGAATCTGTTGCCGAAATAGAAAAATGTGCATTAGGCTGTAATTTTTATGCAGACAATGCACAACAATTTTTAGAAGACGAGATCATTCAAACAAAATATAAAAAAAGTTTCGTTGCCTTTCAGCCAATTGGCGCTGTTTTCGCCATCATGCCCTGGAATTTTCCGTTGTGGCAGGTGTTTCGTTTTGCTGCGCCAACATTAATGGCGGGCAACGTTGCATTGTTGAAACATGCACCGAATGTTTGTGGTTGTTCATTAGCCATACAGGAATTGTTTGAAGATGCAGGTGCAGATATTGGTGTGTTTCAATCTATCATTGCAGATACAGATGTAACAGAAAAAATTCTTTCAGGCAATATTGTACAGGCAGTTTCTTTAACCGGAAGCGAAAAAGCAGGCAGCAGTGTTTCAGCTATTGCATCAGCACAGGTAAAAAAATCTGTTCTGGAATTGGGTGGTTCAGATTGTTTTATTGTTTTAAATGATGCAGACATACATAAAGCTGCTGAAGTTGCTGTTGCATCACGCATGCAGAATGCAGGACAGAGTTGCATTGCAGCCAAACGCTTTATTGTGGTTGAAGCTGTGCTGAATGATTTTACTGATGCTGTTAAGGCAAATATTCAAAAACTAAAACAGGGAAATCCTTTTGATGCATCAATAACAACTGGTCCGTTAGCAAGATTAGACCTAGCTGAAAAATTAGATAACCAGGTTAAACAATCAATTGCAAAAGGTGCTGAAATAATTTTAGGCGCAACGGTTCAAGGCTGCAATTATCAGCCAACTTTATTAATGAATGTTCACAAAGGCATGCCTGCGTTTGATGAAGAAATTTTTGGCCCTGTATTTTGTTTAATCAAAGCAAAGAATGAAAAAGAAGCGATTGCTTTAGCCAACGATTCGCGTTACGGTTTGGGCGGAAATCTCTGGACAAAAAATATTGATAAAGGAATTGATTTGGCAAAGAGAATAAACAGTGGCTCTGTATTTATTAACTCAATGGTAAAGAGTGAACCTGCATTGCCGTTTGGTGGTGTAAAAAAATCGGGTTATGGAAGAGAATTAAGCAAACACGGCATCATGGAATTTGTAAATGTGAAAACAATTACCGTAACAGAATAATTACCGTACATCAAAATTATTCTGCCATTCTTTGGCAATGCGCTTTGCTTTATCTAACACAGACTTTTCTAATTCTGATTTATAATTTTTTAATTTATCAGCAATCGTTTTATCTGAAGTACCGATAATCTGCGCTGCAATAATACCTGCATTCTTTGCAGCATTTAATGCAACTGTTGCAACAGGAACACCGTTTGGCATTTGCAAAATAGAAAGCACAGAATCCCAACCATCAATTGAATTAGAAGATTTTACAGGCACACCAATCACAGGCAATGTTGTAAGGCTTGCAACCATTCCGGGTAAATGTGCTGCGCCACCTGCACCTGCAATAATAGTTTTCAATCCGCGTTCAGCAGCTTTGCTTGCATATTCAACCATTCGAGTTGGTGTGCGGTGCGCAGACACTATCGTTAACTCAAAAGGGATTTCAAACTCTTTTAATATAGCAGCAGCGTCCTGCATGACGTCGAGATCACTGTCGCTGCCCATTATAATTCCAACTATCGGTTGATCAGATGACATATTCATTTCTTGAAAAGGAAAGATATAAAATAAATCAGCTTACTACTTTTAAACACTCTTTAATCCGGTTTACTTTTTCAATCAAATCATTTCTATCTGCACTCATTATTGTTACATGTCCCATCTTTCTACCCGGTTTTGTTTGTGTCTTTCCATACAAATGCACAAAAATATTTTTCATGCTTAATACTTCATCCAGGCCATTATATTTTGCAGGGCCACTATATCCTTCTTCACCCAAAAGATTTACAATAGATGAAGGCAAAATTGCTTCTGTATTTCCCAAAGGATAACCTAACATTATTCGCCACAACATATCATACTGACTGCAATAATTAGCTTCTATTGTATGATGACCGCTATTATGTACACGCGGCGCTGTTTCATTTACCAGCACTTTGTTATTTTTATCAACAAACATTTCAATAGCAAATAATCCCGGGCTGTCAAAACTTTTTACAAGCTGCAGCGAAATCTGTTTTGCTTCTTCTACAATTGTTGATGATAATTCAGCCGGCGAAATCTGGTAATCCAACAAATTCAATTCAGGGTTGAACACCATTTCTGTTGCTGGATACACTGCTGTTTCTTTTTTATTATTCATCGCAACAATTACAGCAATCTCTTTTTGTATATCCACCATCTTTTCTAAAACAGAAGGCGCATCAAATGCTTTTGCAATTTTTGACTCATCTCTCAACACCTGCACTCCTTTCCCATCATAACCGCCTTCGCCAATTTTATGTACAGCGGGCAAAAAACCTGCATTCTTTTTTAGAGCTTCTATATTTTCTGTGATAATAAATTCCGGTGAAGGAATTTGATTTGATGCATAAAATTCTTTCTGCCTGATCTTGTTTTTTATTGTCTTAATCGCAGAAGGTTTCGGATATACTTTCAGGCCTTCACTTTCCAATTTTTCCAATGCTTCAATATTTACCGCTTCTATTTCTATCGTAACAGCATCCAAATTTTTTCCGAAGTTGTACACTGTTTCAAAATCTTTTATATCACCTTTTATAAAATGATGGCATAAATGTGCTGCAGGACAATGCTCATCGTTTTCCAACACAAAAGTTTCAACAACATAATTAGCAGCTGCCTGTAATAACATACGGCCTAATTGTCCGCCACCAAGAATACCAACCCTGAGCGGAGCCGAAGGGCTTTTTGCAACTGATGATTGTTGCGGAGATGATGAAGATTGAGCGGAGTCGAAATCTTTGTATTTACTATGACTCATATTCTGACATTGAGATAAGAGCTGCAATTTGTGAAAATTTTGCTTGATAATTGCTTTCTTTTTTGCTCTTGACCAACCTCTGAATTGTTGTTGCCTTTTTTGCGCATCATTTAATGAAGGAATAGTTTCATAATACATTATTTATGCAGGCGTTCGGATATTGGTAAATTCATAGTTGCCTTCATTATGCGCAATAAAATCTTTAATAAAGTCATTAGTTAATCCAACATAATAAAATCCATCATTGCATTGAAGTATGTAAACAAAATAATGTTCCTGCATATTCAAATAAAAAAAATTATTTCGACTTCGCTCATCGCAACACAACTTTCAGCTCTTAATTTTATTATTCAATCAACAGTCATTTATTTTTAAGAAAACACTCAAAAAAATTATTGCTTATTTTGCCGCGAATTAATAAACCATAAGTTTTCATAATGTTAGAAGCATTAGTGAAGGGTTTAATTTTAGGCTTGCTGTTAGGAGTGTCCGTTGGCCCTGTAATTTTTTCTATCCTGAAACAGAGTCTTAACAACGGCCACCGGGGCGGCTATGCATTTATTGCAGGCGTTTTTATCAGCGATGTTTTGCTGGTACTTATCTGCAATATGTTCACAAAATTGTTCGATACTGTAATGGAGCATGAACTTGTTATAGGCATAGCAGGAAGCAGTTTACTGGTAGCTTTAGGAATTTATAATTTCTTCTTTCGAAAAGTACAGTCAACAGAAAACGGAATGCTTACGGTAAATAATTTGCGCACGCATCATTTAGCCGGTATTTTTTTCTCTGGGTTTTTTATGAATACACTTAATCCGGGTTCATTCCTGTTCTGGTTTGCATCAACCGCAACTATAACAGCAGATTCAAAACTGGTAGATCATCCCGATCAATACCGCTTCATTGTTTTTTTAACGGCATTACTTTTCAATTTATCTTCAGACACAGCCAAAGTGTTGCTCGCAAATAAAATAAGATTAAAGCTCACACCACATAATGTGCATATCATCAACCGCATTTCGGGAGTTATTTTAATAGGATTCGGCATTGCTATCGTTGTAACTATTCTTATAAGAGACGCACATGCAGGCAGGCTTTAACAAGCTTTTACAAAGCAGCGTTGTATTTTTAAAAATGAATCGCTGCATACTTATACTAATCACTGCTTTCATCTTTACTTCATCGTTTGCACAATCAGATTTTATTCAGTTCAAGAAAAAAGACAAGGTTATAGATACGTGGTTTAAAGATAACTACATCACGCTGCAGCTTGATAACGGCCAATGGGTAGATGCTGTTATTTATAAGATACAATACGATAGTTTGTACCTGCGGCCTTATGCATTACAAATTGGTTACAACAGGCTTGGATTAAATACGCTTGATACCATCTATTATGGTTTTATGACGATAAATGTAAACCACATAAAAGCCTTTCCCAAAAAAGATGAAGGTTTCAGTTATGTAAAGAATGGACTTATATTCAAAATTGCAGGCGGCGGTTATTTGTTATTAAACGCAATAAATACTTTGAGCGATCATGATGATTTTTTCGCTTCTGATAATATTCCCAAAATAAGTATTGCTGCCGGTGTATTGGCTTTAGGTGTTGTGTTAGGACTTACGCATAAAACAACTTATGTCATCGGCAAAAAATATCATATAGAATATATTTCTGCAAAAGCATCTTCGTAGTATTTTCGGGTTGAATGAAAGCAGAAAAAAGATCACGGGTTAAAACATTTTTTCGTCGCGCACTTAAAGTGATTGTGTATGGCTTTGTGCTTTCATTGATCTATCTGCTCGTCTGTAAATGGTTAATGCCGCCAATAACTTTTACACAGTTAACCAACTGGATTGGCGGTTATGGTTTGAAAAGAGATTATGTTTCATGGAATGAAATCTCACCCAACGCAAAACTTGCAGCTATTGCAAGTGAAGACCAGCTGTTCCCGGTGCATAATGGTTTTGATTGGAAAGCAATTTCAAAAAGTATGGACAATGATCCTGACGTTAACGGAAGGGATGCAGGCGCTGCAGCAAGTACTATCAGCCAGCAAACCGCAAAGAATGTTTTTTTATTCCAGGGCGAAGGATTTTTGCGTTACATACGTAAGCCATTGGAAGCTGTTTATACCAAACTGATCGAATGGATTTGGGGCAAGAAACGCATACTTGAAGTTTATCTCAACACCATTGAAATGGGCAAAGGCGTCTTTGGAATTGAAGCGGCATCTCAGCAATATTTTCATAAACATGCAAAAGATCTTTCGCGCAATGAAGCAGCAATGATCATTGCATGTTTACCAAATCCGAAAGCGTATTCAGTGCAGCCCGCAAGCAGGTTTGTTGTATGGAAAAGCAAATGGATTTTGCGGCAGATGAACAATGTGCAGGGCGATAAAAATGTTCAGGCATTGATCTATAAAAAGTAGTTTCATAGTTCCAGAGTTTTAATGTTAGATTTTATTTTAAAGAACTGATGAAACTCTGAAACGCTGAAACAAATGAAACACAAACTATGAATTCCAAACTCCCCGACACTGGTACAACCATTTTTACGGTAATGAGTCAACTGGCAGTTGAATACAATGCTATCAATCTTGGACAAGGCTTTCCCGATTTTATGATGAGCGAAGGATTGATTGCTGTAGTGAATGCAGCGATGCAAAAAGGTTACAATCAATATGTGCATATGTGCGGTTTGCCTTTGCTGCGCGAAAAGATTGCTGATAAAGTACAGAAGCTTTATCACACTGCAGCTGATGCAGAAACACAAATTACTGTTACGCCCGGCGGTACGTATGCAATCTATACTGCACTCACCAGCATATTGGAAAAGGATGATGAAGTAATTGTTTTTGAACCTGCGTATGATAGTTATATTCCCAACATAATTATTAACGGAGCCAAACCTGTATTGATTCAATTACAATATCCTGACTACAGCATTCCCTGGCAGGAAGTAAAGGAAAAGATCACTGCAAAAACAAAAGCTATTATCATTAATTCGCCGCATAACCCAACCGGAGCTGTTATTAATGAAAATGATATTGAACAATTACGAGCAATCATTCATAACAATAGCAACATTTTTATTATAAGTGATGAAGTGTATGAACATTTGATCTTTGACAACCTGCCACATTTGAGCATGCTGCGTTACCCTGATCTGCTTGAAAAAAGTTTTGTTTGTTTTTCATTTGGCAAAACATACAATTGCACCGGTTGGAAAATTGGTTATTGCATCGCTTCACCTGCATTGATGAAAGAGTTCAGAAAAGTGCACCAGTTTAATTGCTTTAGCTGCAACAGTTTTGTTCAATATGGATTGGCAGCATTTTTAGATAATGAAGATGCTTATCTTTCGTTGGGTAAATTCATTCAGCATAAAAGAGATTATTTTCAAAACCTGATGAAGGCAACAAGATTCAAATCAATGCCATCATACGGAAGCTATTTTCAATGCTATAGTTATAAAGATTTCTCTGATGAAGATGATATGCAGCTTGCCATTCGTCTGACAAAAGAATATGGTGTAACAACTGTACCATTAAGCAGTTTCTATCAATCAAAAAAAGATGATAAAGTATTGCGGTTTTGTTTCGCAAAAAAAGAAGAAACATTAAAAGAAGCTGCAAGCAGGTTGAAGAAAATATCCGTATAACAAAACACTAAACAGTTTGTTCATACTGTTCGCTTACAACATGCTGCTGTTGCTTATCAAATTCTTCTTTAACAATTTTTGCAGTTGAATGTTTTCCTGTATGGCTCCAGCCCGGCGGCATAATTATATACAGCATTTTATTTATTAAACCCGGCGCTTTTCTTACATCTTTCCACAATAAAAATATCTCGCCAAAATACACATCAACAAAACTGTTCGGGTTCATCTTTCTTGTTATTCCATATACGGGCAAAGTTTCCCTGTCTTCAACTTTATATGTTTTAAAAACCCTGTCCCAAATGTTTAAGAGGTTACAAAAATTAGTATCAAGATATTGCGGGTTTTTTGAGTGATGCACACGATGATGCGATGGTGTAAGAATTATATTATTCAGAAAACCTAATCTTCCATCTTTAATTACGTTTTCTCCAACATGAATAAATGTTCCCCAAAAACCATCAATGAACATAATTAAAAATAACAGCGGCGGACTAACGCCTAATAAAATACAGGTTGAAGTTCGTATAACATCAGCATAAGGCGCTTCAAGAAAGAAATGAGAAAAGTTTACAAACATGTTCATGCTTTGCGGTGCATGGTGTGTTGAATGCAAACACCATAATAAACGCACTTTATGTGCGAGGTAATGATAGATAAAATGGCCAAGCTCCCAAACAATGTATCCGTAAATTATCCAGTACCATGCAAATGTTGATTTGAAGATTGCATATTTCTGCAAAAGGCCAATACAAAAAGCAAGTGCAGCAATGGAAATAAATCTCGAAACAAACCGGTTAAAAACAAACACTATAAAAGACATTTTATAATCTTCTATTTTAAATCGTTTGTAAACAAGTGCACGAATGATTTCAATTACCAATATCAAAGGCATTATAGGCGAAACAGCAGCAAACACGCCATCAAGTGTGAGCAGTTTACTGTAGTCGCCGCTTTTATACATATCAAGCAAACCACCGATACCAAAAAAACCTTTTACTTCATCAGAAAGAATGCTGAATATATCCATGGCAAAGCAATTAGATTGAACAAATCTTGTATAAAAATATTGAATCGTTTAATTCAATTGCCTAAATCAATTACTTAAAAGAACAGTTATATTAAGCGTTGTTAATTTTTTTTCATCAGTTGTTAACAAGCACATCTTTAAAATTAATGTACTCTTGCAGCCGGAATGAAAGCTAAAATTGCTTTTGCTAAGTTTATAACACTTGTTGTTGCGCTGCAGATACTTAATGTAAGCATCTATGCACAGGATGTTGATGCGTTCTGCCAAAAGAATGTTTTAACGTACGACAACGACATAAACACTGTTGCAGAATATATAGGCGAAGTAATACTGAAACACACCAACGAATTTCCTGAATACCCGAATGACGGGCACAAAGACCTTCAGTTTTCAAAACATATAGATATTAATCTTTTTTCTTTTCAGCAGTTTAAACCGAAGCCTTCACCGGTTCATCAGCTTGAATACTTATTTCCCAATAAAATAGATTACGATTTTCTTTTCTTCAAAGAAATAAATCCGCCACCGCCCAAATCCTAATCGCTCTCTTTTCTGACGATTATATAACGTATCGTCTCCATTTATTTTTTCCAAAACTTTTCCCTGATGTTACTATTAAAATTTCCTGCAAAGTGCAGGTTAATGCCTGTATATATATCACTGTTATTTTGTGTACATGCCAACGCGCAAAGCAATAATCACACTGATACATTGAATATTTCTTTGCCAGAGACTGAAAAAATTTTCCTTGACAGTAATCTTTTCATACTGGCTGCGCATTATAATGTTGATGCAGCTTCAGCACAAATAATCCAGGCGAAATACTGGGATAATCCTGTGCTGAATACAGACCAGGTTGTAATGGCAAACAATTACTTTCTTCCGTATAAAACATTGCCGGATGGCTCGCCAGGCGCGCAGTATTATATAGAAATTGACCAGCTGATAAAAACAGCAGGCAAGCGTGGAAAGCTTATTGCTGCAGCACAAACAAACAGAGATATAAGCCAGTTACAACTGGAAGATGTAATAAGAAAATTAACCAGCCAGTTGCATGTTGATTATTACACCATCGCGCATCATTTAAACAATTATGAGTTTTATAAACAGCAGCAAACACAGTTGAATACATTGTTAGCTGCAATGAAAGGCCAGTTGGATGCAGGCAATATTTCACAAAAAGATTACTTGCAATTGCAATCGCTTTCTGTTTCTTTAAAACAGGATATGATTGATATGAGCAGCGATGTTGAAGATGCAGAAGCCGACCTTAAAACATTATTGCATATTAGCGGCACCGTTTTTATAAAGCCCGCAAATACAGCGCCGGCACAGCTTTCATTGCCTGAAGATGTTACCTATTATATCAACCAGGCAAAGCAAAACAATCCTTATTATAAGCTGCAGCAGATGCAAACAGTTTACCAGCAACAGTTGCTCACCTATCAACAGGCATTACGCAATCCTGATGTAACTGTAAAAGCAGATTACGACAGGCAGTCGAACTATGCACCCAATTATGTTGGCATGGGTGTTTCATTGCCGTTGCCCTTGTTCAATAAAAATAAAGGCAATATTCAATCGGCAAATGCAGCATTGCAGCAACAACAGGTTGTACAGAATAATGCAGAAACAGAATTGGAAAATGATGTTGTGAATGCATACAATAAATTAATGCTTGTTGCAGGGCAGGATAATTCTGAACAACAGGATTTTTTAAAACGGTACGATGCTTTGTATCAAAGCATGATCAACAGTTATAAAGCAAGACAGATATCATTCCTTGATTTTACAAACTTCTTCAACGATTATAAAGACCTGCAGGAAAAAATATTGCAGCAAAAACTTAACCTGCTTATTGCTGCAGATAACCTGAATTATGAAACAGGCATTAATGTTATAAAATAATTTTTAAAAACAGTATATGAAAAAATATGTCCCTGTTGCTGCATTGTTTTTACCGGTTGCATTATTAACCGCTTGCAATCAACAAAAAACAGACCCTAAAGCTGCAGACAAATTTGTTTTAAGCGATACAATGGCTAAGATGATTGAATTAGATACTGTAAGCAATTGCAGTATTGATAATACACTTACACTAAGCGGCCAGGTTAGCTTTAATGAGAACAGTATTATAAAAGTATTTCCACGTAGCAGCGGGCAGGTTATTGAATCAAAAGTTACACTGGGCGATAAGGTTTCAAAAGGACAAGTGCTGGCGACAATCCGCAGTGCAGATGTTGCGGGTAATTATGCTGATCTCAACAGTGCAGATGCAGATATTGCTATTGCAAAAAGAGAACTCGATAACCAGCAATCATTATATCAAAGCGGCATCGCGAGTGAAAAAGATTTTATTGAAGCGAAGCAGAATTATCAGAAAGCAATCGCGGCAAAATCTAAAATACAATCATCATTAAATATCAACAGCGGCACACGTTCTTCTTCAAGTGGTGAGTATACGCTTGTTTCACCGATTGATGGTTACATCGTTGAAAAGAAAGTGAATGCCGGCGATTTTATTCGCTCAGATATGAGTGATAATCTCTTTACTGTTTCTGACCTGAAGAATGTTTGGATCTGGGCAAATGTGTTTGAAGCTGATATATCACGTGTAAATGAAGGCGAAGATGTGCAGGTAACAACACTGGCTTTTCCTGATAAAGTGTATGATGGAAAGATTGATAAAATAAGCCAGGTACTTGACCCCGAAAACAAGGCAATGAAAGTAAGAATCACGCTTAATAATGCAGACCTTTCTTTAAAGCCGGACATGTTTGCCAAAGTAACTGTGGAAACAAAAGATGCCCAACAGGCAATGTGTATTCCGTTCAGCAGCATTATTACTGATGATGGCAAAAATTATATCGTGAGTTATTATTCAAACGATAGTTTAAAAGTGAAGCAGGTAGATCTTATACAGGTTGCCGGTGCAAAAGCTTTCGTGAACGGAGATCTTAAACCCGGCGAAAAACTGGTTACAAAAAACCAGTTGCTTTTATACAATGCATTGAATGCAGAGTTTTAATTCAACCATTCCTGATTCAATAATTTTTTACAATGAGCAAGTTTATTAAACGCATCATATATTTTTCTTTACGAAACCGTTACCTCATATTTTTTCTTACTGCTGTAATGGGCATTATTGGTTTTGTAAGCTATAAGAAAACACCCATAGAAACATTTCCTGATGTTACCAACACACAGATCATCATCATCGCACAATGGCCTGGCCGAAGCGCGGAAGAAGTTGAGAAGCTGATCACCATTCCCATGGAGACAGAGTTGAACAGTGTGCAGAGTAAGATCAATCTTCGCTCTACTTCAGCATTTGGTTTATCATACATAAGAATAATTTTCGACGATAATGTTGATGATGCATTTGCGCGGCAACAGGTATTGAGCCGCATTCAGAATGTTGATTTGCCTGATGGTGTTAAACCTGAAATTGAACCGCCTTACGGACCAACCGGTGAGATATATCGTTACACATTAAAAAGCGACACTTATTCGATCCGCGATCTTACAACCATACAGGAATGGGTGCTGGACAGGCAGTTCAAATCTATTCCCGGGGTTGCAGATGTAAACAGTTTTGGGGGTGAAGAAAAAACATACGAGGTGAATGTAAATCCAGATATACTTACCAAGTATAATCTTTCATCGCTCGATGTGTATAACGCTATTCAAAAAAGTAATATCAATGTTGGTGGTGACGTGATCGAACGCAACGGCCAGGCATATGTTGTGCGCGGCATTGGTGTGTTGAATAACATCAATGAAATTGAAAACATAATTGTTACCAACATTAAGGGCGTTCCTGTTTTAGTGAAAGATATTGCGCAGGTTAAAGAAGCCGGAAAGCCGCGCCTGGGCTGGGTTACAAGAGACAAGCAACCTGATGTTATAGAAGGCATCATTGTAATGCGCAAAGGCGAAAACCCCTCTGATGTGTTGGATGCTATTCATCAGAAAGTAGATGACCTCAATAAAAATATTTTACCTGTCGGTGTAAAGATCGATACGTTTTATGACCGCACTAACCTGATGGATTATGCACAGGAAACGGTGTTGCACAACTTAACTGAAGGCATCATACTGGTTACAGTAATTGTGTTTTTATTCATGGCTGATTGGCGCACAACAGTAACAGTAAGTATCATCATTCCATTATCATTATTGTTTGCGTTTATATGCATGCGCATAAAAGGCATGTCGGCAAATTTGTTGAGTTTAGGCGCAGTCGATTTTGGAATTATTATAGATGGCGCTGTTGTAATGGTTGAAGGCTTATTCGTGGTGATGGATCAGAAAGCAAGAGAAGTGGGCATGGAAAAATTCAACAAGCTTGCAAAACTTGGCTTGTTCAAGAACACCGGAACGGAAATGGGCAAGTCAATTTTCTTTTCAAAATTGATCATCATCACTTGCCTTATTCCTATATTTTCTTTTCAGAAAGTTGAAGGAAAAATGTTCTCGCCGCTTGCGTACACACTTGCCTTTGCTTTATTAGGCGCATTGATTCTTACACTCACTTTTGTGCCTGCATTATCAAGTATTCTGCTCAAAAAAAATGTGCGCGAAAAACACAATCCTGTTGTGCGGTTTTTTGAGCGCGGTGTAACAAAGCTTTTTAATATCACCTATAAAAATCCCAACAAAAGTTTATTAATAGCGCTCGTTGTAATGGCTGTTACTTTCTTCTCGGTAAAATTTATCGGCACTGAATTTTTACCACCGTTAAATGAGGGCGCATTATGGGTGGAAGCTGAATTACCGATGAGTGTTTCTTTAAGTGAATCAAGAGTTGTATCGAACAAGATGGTTGATATATTGAGAGAATTTCCCGAAGTAAAACAAACGCTAGCACAGGTTGGAAGAACGAATGATGGAACCGATCCGAAAGGTTTTTTTGATATACAGATACAGGTTGATCTTTTGCCGCAGGATCAATGGAAACGCAACATTACTGAAGATGCATTGATCGATAGCATGAATACACAACTTGAAAAAATTCCTGGCATTGTGTTGAACTATTCGCAACCGATTCGTGATAACGTGGAAGAAGCTGTTGCCGGTGTGAATGCATCGTTGGCAGTAAAAATTTTCGGACCTGATTTTAATACGCTTGATTCTCTTTCAAAAGAAGTTGCGCGACAATTAAGTACAGTAAGAGGAATAGATGATCTTGGTTTGTTGAGAAACCTTGGCCAGCCTGAATTCAGGATCGAGCTTGATCAGCAACGTATGGCTTTATATGGTGTGAATGCAGAAGATGCAAACTCTGTTATTGAAATGGCAATTGGCGGTAAAGCTGCAACAGAATTGTATGAAGGTGAAAGAAGATTTGATGTGCGCATTCGTTATCCGCAGGAGTACCGTGATACAAAAGAGAAGATAGAGAACTTAATGGTACCGACAGAAGATGGCAATAAAGTGCCGCTGAAAGAGATATCAGATATTGTAATGCTTACAGGGCCCGCATTTATTTACCGCGATAATAACTCGCGATACATTGCAGTTAAATTTTCAAACCGTGAAAGAGACCTGGGGAGCACTATTGCAGAAGCGCAACAAAAAGTAAAAACCAATGTGCAGTTGCCCAAAGGTTATTTCTTAACCTGGAACGGTGAGTTTGAAAATGAAGAAAGAGCAAGCGAAACTTTATCGCATGTTGTTCCGATTTGTTTGCTGGCAATATTCCTTTTGTTGTTCATAACATTTGGCAATACAAAAGATGCATTGCTTACTATTTTGAATGTGCCTTTCGCATTGATCGGTGGCATACTTGCATTACACATAACAGGCATCAATTTCAGTATAAGCGCAGGCATTGGTTTTATTGCATTGTTTGGTGTGTGTATTCAGAATGGCGTGATATTGATAAGTGTCTTCCGAAAAAATCTTGCGAACAAAATGCATTTGGATGATGCCATATCGGAAGGTGTAAAATCGCGAATACGGCCTGTAGTAATGACTGCATTGATGGCGGCTATTGGTTTGTTGCCTGCAGCCATGAGCACAGGCATTGGCAGCGAAACACAAAAACCGTTGGCAATAGTTGTAATTGGTGGACTAGTTACATCAACTATACTTACTTTATTATTATTGCCTGTTATTTATGCTAAAGTGTATAACCTTATTCATAAAAGAAAGAACTGGAAATTGCTGAAGAAAGTGAAGTTGTCATAGGTGAAAAATTGCAGGTAGTATTTTTATTGTTGTTAATTGCCACTGCCTCCAGGTAGTGGTCTAATTTCAAATTGTATTTAAATGGCTTTCGCCAAACAATTATTTAGGCTAAAGCCATTTTAGTTGGTGAATTTTTATTCTATGACTTGAAAGTTGTAGCAATTTATATAATTACCCAACATTAATCTTTCTATCAAAAACGAGGTACATCTCCTGGTGTGTACCCACAAGCTTTCTTTACTCATTTTCAACTTTTCAAAAATCTTTTTCACTATAAGGCTGTTCATACCTGGAAGTTCATTTCTTCGATATAACTTCGATATTTCTTCGATATAACTTCGATATAACTTCGATCTATTGGATCGAAGAAATATCGAAGAAACATCGAAGTTATTTCGTAAAAATAAGCCTGCAGGTACTTTCCGGGTACAAGGCTCGTTAGAATACAGCAAGGTGCCAGGTAGTTGCGAAGAATGAATTATTTCATCATTTTAGAAGATGTTGTTCTTAATCAATGCTTTAAAAGGTGGGGTACACGGTATGGGTCTGCCACCAAACACATTTCTATTCAAAATGGCTTCCGGGAGCCTCCATCGCGTATTGCTTTACTTAAAATGGCTTGCGCGAGTCTCTCCACTGCAGGTTGTTCCGGTTACAATGGATGGTGGCAGATGCATATCCTGCATTTTTCATCAGTATATAAGCTTGGGGGAATTTAAGCAGTTTGAATATTTAACTTCATCATATAAAACAAACCCTGTAATCTCTAAAAAAATTTCGCCGGATATATAAATCTGATCTTTCAATTCATCCTTAACCTAACTTATCAACAACTTTAATACAGTTATTTATTTTATCAAAAAATTTTGCACAGTTGCAGTTGTTATCGTGTTGTAATCGTGAATTTTGCAACAGAGAGCACTAAAGTCTTTACATACATACATGCCGGTCTACAATCAATCGCGGAGCAGGATAATACAGATATTTTTCATTCTTGTTTTTTTAATGATGTTATTGCAGCTACTGAACCTGCAGATATTTTCTTCTGAATATAAATTACAGGCAGAGAACAATGCCATCTATCGCAAAGTTGTTTATCCCGACCGCGGCATTATTTACGACCGCAACGGCAAGGCAGTTTTGGAAAACACCATCATGTACGACCTGATGGTTACGCCTTCCGAAGCAAAAGGCCTTGATACCAATGCGCTTTGCAGTATTGTTGGTATTGATACAGCAGAGTTTCATAAAAGAATGGTTACAGCCATTATAAAAAACTCGCGGTATAAACCCAGCATATTTGAACCGTTGATAAGCGATGAAGTGTTTGCAAGGTTGAACGAGAACATGTATAAGTTTCCTGGTTTTAATATTGTTGAAAGGCCTGTGCGCGCTTACCCTTTTCATTCGGCAGCAAACGTATTGGGTTATTTAGGTGAAGTTGACAGCAACTTTTTAAAACGCCATGCGGGCGAAGGTTATGATCAGGGTGATTATGCGGGCATGACGGGACTTGAACGCAGTTATGAAAAAGTGTTGATGGGCCAGCGTGGTGTGAAGAGATATATACGTGATAACAAAAACCGCATACAGGGTTCTTATGAAAACGGCACGTACGATACTTCTGCTATCGCAGGCAGAAACTTATATACCAGCATGGATATAGATCTGCAAATGCTTGCAGAAAAATTATTGCAAAATAAAATTGGAAGTGTAGTTGCCATTAATCCGAAAACGGGAGGCATACTGGCTATGGCAACATCGCCTTCTTATGATCCAACCATGCTTACAGGATCGCAACGCCGTAAAAATTTTGGCAAACTTATTTTAGATACAGCAAGGCCTTTACTCAACCGCGCCATCAAAGGGCAATATCCGCCCGGCTCAACTTACAAACCTTTAAGTGCATTGATAGCGCTGGATGAAGGCATCATCACACCTGCTTATGGTTACCCCTGCGCCGGTGCATATTATTCATGCGGCCGTCCTGTAAAGTGTACAGAACATTGGCAGGGTCATTCAAAAGACCTTCGCACCGCAATTGCTTATTCGTGCAATTCCTATTTCAGTAATGTTTTCAGGATGATCGTTGATAATCCAAAATATCATAATCCGCGACTGGGTTATCTTGAATGGAAGCATTACATGAATGCATTTGGTTACGGCATTGACCTGAATATTGACATACCAAGTGAAGATGACGGAAATATCCCTGACACATCCGGTTACAATAAAGATTTTGGCGGCCCGCGATGGAACAGTTGCAATATTGTTACTTTAGGAATTGGCCAGGATAGAATGCTGGCAACGCCTTTGCAAATTGCGAATGCTATGTGCATCATTGCCAACAAGGGATATTATTATACGCCGCATTTTGTTGACAGTATCGAAAACGAAACCATCGCCGATACGCAGTTCATCGGGAAATACAGGTTTAAGCATGTTCCGCTTGAACACATTTCAGATACATCTTTTAACACGGTGCAAATGGGCATGCATGATGTGGCGGTTTTTGGTACGGCAAAAGCTGTAAAAATTGATGGCGTTAATATTTGCGCCAAAACAGGTACAGCACAGAATCCACATGGTAAAGACCACTCTTTATTTGTTGCATTTGCACCAATGGAAAATCCTAAAATTGCTATTTGTGTGGTAGTGGAAAATGCAGGTTTTGGTGCTACATGGGCAGCGCCGATCGCTTCCCTGGTAATGGAAAAATATCTTAAAGATACTCTCACCACACAAAGCCAGGCAAATGTTGAGAGGATATCAGGCGCTGACCTTATTCCGCCGGCTATCAAACACTGGTATTTTAAACAGGATTCAATCAAGCTTGTAAAGCAAAGCCAGAAGATCAATCCTGATGCGGCGCCTGTTTTTCAAAACAATTTAGAAACAACCAAGCCTGTGCAGTTTGATCCTGAAGCAGAGCCCAACCGCAAAGACAACGGCGATACAACACAAATAAAAACTAAGCCTGATGCCATACAACAGGATAATAAAAAGAAAATTCAACCTAAACATTGATCATGAGCAGAAGTTATCCTAAATCAGTTTCAAAAGGTGTTGACTGGCTCACGGTTGTTTTATACCTGGTGTTGGTATGCACCGGCATATTATGCATATTCATGGTTGAATATAATCCGGCAACTTTTACACCTTCCTCTTTTTTTGAAGGAACCACCAATTACAGCAAACAGATATTGTTTGCCGGTATCTGCCTTGTTATCGGCACGTTTATTATTTTAAGCGATAGCAAATTGTACCCTGCATTTGCCAACCTCATTTATGTTTTCGGCATTATATTAATGCTGTCTGTTTTTGTAATAGGAAAAGATATCAATGGTTCTAAAAGCTGGATACCGTTGGGCGGCGGCTTCAACCTGCAGCCTGCCGAGTTGTGTAAAATATCTACTGCACTGGCGCTTGCAAAATATTTATCAAAGCTCAACATGGATTTCACCAGGCTGCAATCGCAGGTTACCGCAGGAGCCATTGCTTTATTGCCCGCAGCCATTTCTGTTTTGCAGCACGAAGCCGGTCTTGCATTGGTGTATCTCAGTTTCTTTATTGTAATGTACCGGGAAGGTTTGCCGGGAATAATTCTTGTTGTCGGCTTTTCTTTTGGTGCATTGGTAGTAGCAACATTACTGGTTGAAAAAAATACATTGGCCATTATATTAACAGTCATTGCAGGCCTTCTCGTTTTTATATTACGCTACCAGATATTTGTAAGAAAGCGGTGGAATATTTTTATAATGATTGTTTCTATCTGGTTTGTTTGCGTGGGCATACAACGCTTCGCGGTGCCTTATATTTTTAATGATGTCTTTGAATGTTATCAAAGCCAGCGTATTTACAGTGCCGTTGGTAAAGATTATGATTGCAGCCAGAACAAACATTCGCTGGAAACAGAAGAAGCAACAGGTAAAACTGCCAGCAAGCCTGATGATTACAATGTGCGTCAAAGCAAGATTGCGATTGGCTCGGGCGGATTTTTAGGAAAAGGATTTTTGAAAGGCACCCAAACGCGTGGTAAGTATGTACCGGAGCAACATACAGATTTTATATTTACTTCGTTAGGAGAAGCGTTTGGCTTTGTAGGTTCATTTATTTTTCTTGCTATTTACTTTTTGTTGCTGTTGCGCATTGTGTTTATTGCCGAACGGCAACGCAGCGCTTTCAGTCGCATCTATGCTTACAGTGTTGCCAGCATTTTATTCTTTCACATTGTAGTGAATGTTTGTATGACGGTTGGATTATTTCCTGTTATCGGCATTCCGCTTCCGCTGGTGAGTTATGGCGGTTCTTCAATGCTCACATTCACCATTCTCATTTTTATTTTGGTAAGATTAGATGCAGACAGGCAAATGGTGTTACGATAATTCAAGGTTCAGGATACAAGAATCAAGTTACAAGACACAAGGAACAATATTCAAGGTGGGAAAGCATGAGTGCAGATTTTTATAACACGATTGAACAATCATCTACTGCAGAATTTAAAGATCGTGGCAGCCGCTTTATTGCTTTTGCATTTGCAATAAACAATACAGAAGATTTTAAAACAATCCGCACGCAGTTAAAGAAAGAACATCCTAAAGCCAATCATCATTGTTTTGCATACAGGCTTGGTGTTGATGAAACTAATTTTCGTGTGAGTGATGACGGCGAGCCTTCAGGCTCTGCAGGCCGGCCGATACTTGGCCAGATAGATAGTAACCAATTAACGAATGTATTGATTGTTGTGGTAAGATATTTTGGCGGAACATTATTAGGTGTTCCGGGACTGATCAATGCATATAAAACATCGGCTGCGCTTGCATTACAGCAAACAACTATTATACAAAAACCTGTGCTTGTAAATTATCGTTTGCAGTTTGATTATATGCAAATGAATGATGTAATGAAATTTATCAAACAATACGATTGTATTATTTCTAAACAGGAACTACAATTATTTTGCTTGATGGAGATAGGTGTACCGAAAATAAACGCGGCAACGTTTTTATTTAAGTTGAATGAATTGGTGGGTATTGAAATAAATAATAGTAAATATTAGTAATCAATTTTAGAACGTCATGTCGAGGAACGAGACATCTCTACAAATTGATACGCGTTAATAAATTCGAGAGATTTCTCCTTACGTCGAAATAACGCGCAAAGAGTTTTTTATTTTACAATCATGCTGATTCTCTTGTTATTCAATTTCAAATAACCTTACCAAACTTCTTACTTATAAATCTCAATTCCCGTTTCACCATTAGATTTTACATAGCCGCGATACATTCCATCAGTATCAAAACTCATGGTGAAGTTTCCGTCTTTATCAACAGCAATCAATCCGCCGTCGCCGCCTAATGCAGGCAATTTTTTTATGATCATATCATCGGCTGCATCTTTTAAATTTTCATGCGCGAACTCCATTTTATCGCTAATGGTCTTTGCCATCACCAGGCGAATAAAATATTCACCCCAACCTGTACAACTAACAGCGCAGGTATTGTTATCAGCATATGTGCCTGCACCAATTATCGGCGAATCACCAATTCTTCCATATCGTTTATCCGTCATGCCTCCGGTGCTGGTAGCCGCAGCAAGATTGCCATACATATCCAATGCAACGGCGCCAACGGTTCCATATTTATAATCGTGATTGTCCGGTTGTCTCAGCAATGCCTTTGTTGAATCTTTATGCAAAGCTTTTAATGAATCTTCTTTCTTCGCGTCAAGCAAATCATTCCAGCGTTGTGTTGTAAAAAAATAAGATGGGTCAACAATAGTACATCCATTTGCAGCCGCAAACAATTCAGCGCCTTTGCCTGACATCATTACGTGTTCGCTTTTATCCATCACCGCACGTGCAGCCGTAATTGGGTTTCTAATATTTGTAACGCCGGCAACAGCGCCCGCTTTTAATGTTTTACCATCCATAATAGATGCATCCAGTTCATTCTTCCCTTCGTTGGTAAACACAGCACCTTTACCTGCGTTGAACAAAGAATCATCTTCCAACACTTTAATCGCAGCTTCCACTGCATTCAATGCAGTGCCGCCGTTTTTTAAAATAGTATTGCCGGCATTCAATGCGTTTTGTAATCCTTGTTTATATAGCTTTTCTTTTTCAGGCGTCATGGTTGATTGTAAAATAGTTCCGGCACCGCCATGAATCACCAATACATATTTCTTATTTGTTTGAGCTGATAAAATTGCAGCAAAACATATCAGCACAAACAGTATTGAATATTTTTTCATGCAGGCAAATTATATATTTTGTAACAATCACGGCTTGTTAAATGCAACGCAGTTGAGTTTATATTTTTCATCTTCAGCAGTCCGCTCAGTAAATTTGCAAATACATAAGCACTTATATATTTTGTATGGAAACAGTGAATCTGAAAGTAAAAGGAATGAGTTGCACCAATTGTGCTTTAACCATCAATAAATACCTGGAAAAAGAAGGCTTGAAAAATGTGAAAGTGAATTTTATTGGCGGCGATGTAAGTTTTGATGCAGATAATAATATTCCTCCACAAAAAATAGAAAAAGGTATTGAGCGGTTGGGTTATGAAGTTATTCCCGAACGTGAAAATGCATCTGATCATGATTACATACACGAACAAACTTCAAAAAAATTTCTCAGCAATAATTTTCAGCGTTTTATTTTTTGCCTGGTGTTTGCTGCGCCTTTATTCCTGCACATGCTCGGTGTGCACATTCATTTTTTAATGAACGCATATGTACAACTCGCATTAACGCTTCCTGTGTTTATCGTTGGCATGTTATACTTCGGTAAAAATGGTATAAGAAGTTTATTAAATGGCGTACCGAATATGGATGTGCTGGTGGCGCTTGGTTCAATTGCATCGTTTGCGTATAGTTTATACGGCACGCTTTCCGGCAATCCTGAACAATTCATGTTTTATGAAACAACGGCAACCATTATTACGCTGGTGTTCATGGGCAATTGGTTAGAAGACAAAAGTGTGCAGACAACACAAGCCGCTTTAAAGAAATTAGCCATTACACAAAAAACAATGGCGAATAAGATTGTGTATAATGATAAACATGAAGAGAGCATTTCACGCATCGAAAGCACACAACTTAAAGTAGGTGATATTGTATTGATAAAAACAGGTGAACCTGTTCCCATGGATTGCAAAATAACATGGGGCGAAGCAAGCGTGAATGAAGCATTGCTTACCGGCGAAAGCATTCCTGTTGAGAAGAAATTAAATGATGCACTTATCGGTGGCAGCAGCGTTGAAAGTGGTTCTGTTAAAGCACAAATAACCGCTGTTGGAAAAGATACGGTGCTGAGCAATATTCTTAAAATGGTGAAAGATGCACAGGCAGAAAAACCGCCGGTGCAGCAACTGGCAGATAAGATAAGTGCTGTATTTGTACCTGCTGTGATAAGCATTGCGGTTGTTACTTTTCTTGCCAATTATTTTTTTGCTGACAAAGAATTCAGCGCAAGCTTATTAAGAAGCATTGCAGTGTTGGTTATTGCTTGTCCATGCGCGATGGGTTTGGCAACACCGGCTGCTATTGCAGTGGGTTTAGGCAGAGCTGCACGCAATGGTGTTTTGTTCAAGAATGCAAAAAGCCTTGAAGTGTTTAACAATATTCAACAGGTAATATTTGATAAAACAGGTACATTAACAACAGGCAAATTTACTATAAGTGAATACAAATTTTTTGTTGATGAAGCACAAGGTAAACGCATTGTGTATTCGCTTGAAAAATTCTCCAATCATCCTATTGCAAAAAGTATTAGCCACGAATGGCAAACAGATAATGTGATCAGGTGGAATAATGTTGACGAAATAAAAGGTGTTGGTATGAAAGCTACGAATCTTACCGGCAGCACTTACATCGCGGGTTCATACAATGCGGCCAAACATTTAACAGATGATGCATCGCACAATGTTTATATCATTCGGGATGATAAACTCATCGGATGGATTGATGTGACTGATGAAATTCGTACTGAAGCAAAAGATGTTGTTGCAATGTTGCATGCAAAAAATATCAAAACGATTTTATTAAGCGGCGACAAAAAAGAAAAATGTGATGCTGTTGCAAAACAGCTCGGCATTGATGAAGTGATCGCTGAACAAACACCTGAACAAAAATCTGCATGGGTTGAGAAGCTTAATGCTGTTGCGCCAACTGCAATGGTCGGCGACGGCATAAACGATGCGCCTGCGTTGGCAAAAGCGGCTGTGGGAATTTCTTTAAGCGATGCATCGCATATTGCCATGCAAAGTGCACAGGTTGTTTTAATGAATAATGGTTTGAAAAATTTGCCGCTTTCATTGGGCTTGGGCAAGCATACATTCATCACCATAAAACAAAATTTATTTTGGGCATTTTTGTACAATGTTATTGCTATTCCTGTTGCAGCTTTTGGTTTACTCACACCAACATTTGGTGCTTTGGTGATGGGTTTAAGTGATGTTGTGCTCGCTATTAATTCAGTAAGATTAAACTGGAAGAAAGTAGCATAATTTATGTAGCCGGCTTCAGTTTTTCATGGCATCACGGTTGCGTCGCACACTTCTACTGCATATCTTAGCTCAGCAATGCTTTCATCACTAAACATACTTCAACAATACTGGAATCATTCTTCTTTCAGACCGCAGCAGGAAGCAATCATTCAATCTGTATTAGATAAAAAAGATACGATTGCTTTGTTGCCAACAGGCGCAGGCAAATCTATTTGCTATCAAATTCCTGCATTAATGAATGATGGCTTGTGTCTTGTAATTAGCCCGCTGATTGCTTTAATGAAAGACCAGGCTGCAAATCTTGAAAAGAAAAATATTCCTGCATTTTGCTTTACACAGCGGCTTAACTTTTTTTGAAGTAAAACAAGCTTTGCAAAATGCAGTGCAGGATGAATACAAATTTCTTTACGTTTCGCCTGAACGTTTGCAAAGCAGGATATTCAAAGAATATCTTTCTTCAATACACGTAAATCTTATTGCGGTAGATGAAGCGCATTGTATATCGCAGTGGGGTTATGATTTTCGCCCTTCGTATTTACAAATTGCTGTGTTAAAAGATTTCATCTCTGCTCCTGTTTTAGCTTTAACAGCTTCTGCAACTCCTGTTGTTTTAGATGATATAAAAAGTAAGCTGCAATTAAAAGAGCCGGATATTTTCAGGCAATCATTTCACCGTTCTAATCTTTCTTATTCAGTTTTTAATGTTGACAGTAAGATCAATAAAGCGATTGAAGTTTTGAACAATGTAAATGGCAGCAGTATAGTGTATTGCAAGAGTCGCAAACTCACAAAACAAATTGCAGATCTTTTAAATCTTAAAAATATAAACGCAGGTTTTTATCATGCGGGTTTAACGCATGAAACAAGAAGCAAAAAACAGGAAGCCTGGTTAAATAACACAACGCGTGTT
>JABDFS010000044.1:28714-30729 GCA_013286425.1 Bacteroidota bacterium | reverse complement strand
ATTTTGTTTGCCATAATAATTTTCCTGTGCGTTTATTATATGCCCTGAACATTCCGTCTTTTGTTGCGCCGATGAATAACAAGCCGCCTTTTGTTACAACTGGGCCGCCATAATTTTCGCAGCCGGAATTAGGAATGCCCGGCACTTCACCTTCACCAAAAACATTTTTCCAAACATACTCACCTGTATTCATATCAATCGCATTCAACACACCATAAGGTGGAGACAAAATTGGCATGCCGCTCTTTGTAATAAATTTATTGTAGCCTGAAATCTGGTAAGGTATTATGCGGAATGAATCTATACCAGAAAGTTTTGCTGTATACTTCCTGTTTTGTTCATCTTTCAAATTCAAAACATATGATGCGATTGCTTCTTTATCTTCTTCAGCTAAATGCTGAAATGATGGCATCATTCTTCTTCCTGCATTTATAAAACTGATGAATTGGTCTTTATTTAATTTTTTATTGATGTCAACTATAGAAGGATAATTACCACCACCTTTTCTATCCGGGCCATGACAAGCCATGCAATTCGCTTTATATAATGCCGGACCAGCTTGCGCAAATGTTTGTTCCTGCTGAGCATTCTTAATGTCAAACATTTTTAATATCCACGCCATTTGATTGCAGTTGCTGTAAAGAATTCCTGTTTCAGGATCAACTGCAGGGCCGCCATATTCTGCGCCGCCATCAAAGCCTGGAAAAATTATAGTGCCTGCTTTTGATTGCGGCATAAACATTCTGCCTGTGTGAATTGTATCAAATAACTTTTTGACTGAATCAGATTCCTGCTTTGATAAATAAGGATTGATATCCTGTATAGTTAGTGATTGACGAACCTGTGGCGCAGGCTTTTGCGGAACAGGTTGTGTTGGCCAGATTTTTTCCCCGTTCAGATCAGTTGTTGTATCCGTAGGTGTTTCAACAACAGGAAATAAAGGCTCGCCATTATCGCGATTGAAAATAAAAACGAACCCCGTTTTTGTTGTTTGTGCAACAGCATCAACTTTTTTTCCATTATGATCAACCGTTAACAAAACAGGTGCTGATGATGGATCATAATCCCACGTATCATGATGTAAATATTGAAAATGCCATTTCTCTTTTCCTGTTGCCGCATCCAATGCAAGCATACAATCTGCATATAAATTTGAGCCGCGTCTTTTTCCTCCATAAAAATCCATTGAAGCAGAACCAATAGGAATATAAGCAATGCCTCTTTTTTCATCAATCGTCATTCCCATCCAGTTGTTTGCACCACCAACATATTTGTATGCATTCGGATCTTCCCATGTTTCATAACCTGCTTCGCCGGGATGTGGTATTGTATGAAACTGCCACACAATTTTTCCTGTTTTTGCATCATACGCGCGAACATCACCAGGTGCAGCATCCATGCCTTCACTCACTCTTGTTCCGCAAAGAATAAGATTTTTATATACTGACGGCGGCGATGTTTGTGTAACGAATAAATCTTTCACGCCTTTCATTTCCAAACCATCGTGCAAATCAACTTTGCCATTGTTGCCAAAGCTTGTTATAAGCTTTCCGGTGTTGGCATCAATGCAAATCAAATCAGAACCTGCACTATAAAATATGCGTTTATCGTCTTTGCCATCACTCCAAAAAGTAACGCCGCGATTGTTGTTTAAAACAAAGTGCATTCCTTTATTTTCTGCGATTGTATCAAAAGGCGAATACACCCATTTTTGTTTTCCGCTTGCTGCATCTATAGCAAAAACCTTCAGCATTGGTGAAGTGCAATACATAATGCCATCAACAACTATCGGGTTGCATTGTATTTGCGAATGCGCTGCTGTATCTGCATCGTTTGTATGAAACTCCCATGCAACCTGCAACTGTGCTACATTGTTTGTATCAATTTCAGCTAACGAAGAATACTTATTTCCGTTTGAATTACCATGCGCTTTCGTCCAGCCACTATAATCTGTTTCTTCATTGTTGTTTTTGCAGGCAATCCATGCAGGCGAAATAATCAGCAGTGCTGATAGA
>JABDFS010000044.1:0-28704 GCA_013286425.1 Bacteroidota bacterium | reverse complement strand
TTTTAAAAAAGAAAATTTTCTCATTGTTGATTTTTATGGCAATTATCAGAAGTGGTCCAGGCTTAAAAATATTTATTATTGTTTAAACATCTTTGTTTGAAGTGATAAAATTGCTGTATGATTTATATTCTTTCACGCTCACAATAAATTAACCACGTATTCTTTTCAGCACAAAACTTATCTGTGTATTTTTATGCATGGCTATAAATCGTTTAACAATTCGCGTGTATGGAATTTTATTTGATGAACATAAAAGAATTTTAGTGAGTGATGAATTTATTCGCGGCGATTATTTTACAAAATTTCCCGGCGGCGGATTAGAGATTGGTGAAGGCACAAGAGATTGTGTAAGGCGTGAGTTTAAAGAAGAAACAGGTTTGGATGTTATTGTGGATGAACATGTTTATACAACAGATTCTTCAGTAAGGTCATTCCATTCTATCCAGCGCAATACTTCGCTTTGCCCTTTTGGATCTGCAATTTGATGCAATTCAAAATCGAAAACTTTTGTTTTCACCTGTAGCCCATCAAGCTTGTCTGCATGTACAAAATAATAAATTGAAATTATCTGGTCGTTACCAATTGATAAAATTGTAGTACGCATGCTTAAACAAAATTTATCATAATCAAACAAAGAATATGGCAGCTTTAATAACAGGCATTCATCATATAACGGCGCTTGCAGGAGATCCTCAAAAAAATCTTGATTTCTATGCCGGTGTTTTAGGGTTAAGGCTTGTAAAGAAAACAGTAAATTTTGATGCGCCTGATGTATATCATTTTTATTATGGTGATGAAGATGGACTTCCCGGAAGTATACTTACTTTTTTTCCTTACGGAAACATTATGAAAGGCAGGCATGGCAAAGGAATGTTGAATACAACTTCGTTTTCAGTGCCGATGTCATCTCTTAATTACTGGCAAAAAAGATTGACAAAATATAACGTTCATTTTAAACAACCGCAGGAACGTTTTGATAGCGAAGCGGTGATTTATTTTGAAGATGAAGATGGCCTTGGATTGGAACTGGTATTTAATGATAAAGATGAACGTAAAGGCTTTTCATATGGCCATATTCCTTTGGAGAAATCCATCAAAGGGTTTTACAATGTTGAAATTTGGGAAGAAGGTTATGAACGCACTGCTGCGATTCTTACCGAGCAACTTGATCATAAACTGATCGCTGAAAAAAGTAACCGTTTTCGTTTTGCAGCGACTGATACGCCGGGAAATTATGTTGATATTCTTTGCGCACCCGACAGTTTAAAAGGATTAAGCGGCGGCGGGACTGTCCACCACATTGCATTTGCAACTGCCGATGAAAAAACACAGGAAGAAGTACGTATTAAAGTTGCACAACGCATGTTGAATCCAACGCCAATTCTCGACAGGCAATATTTTACTTCAATTTATTTCAGGGAACCCGGCGGTGTTTTATTTGAAGTTGCTACTGCAGGTCCTGGCTTCGCTGTTGATGAAGACAAAACACATTTAGGCGAAACATTGAAACTGCCCGAATGGTATGAACCACGCAGAGAAATGATCGAGCATGCAATTATACCTGTAAGTTTTAACGCAGATAAATTTGAGTGATGCATCAGAAAAAAAATTTTACTGCCGGAAAAGAACTTAACGAAGCAAAAAAAGTTTTGGTAATGGTTCATGGCCGCGGCGCTTTTGCTGAGGATATATTATCGCTTGCAGGATATTTTAATTTAAAAGATTTTGCATTGATAGCGCCGCAGGCAACAAGTAATACCTGGTATCCTTATTCATTTTTAATGCCGCCAAAACAAAATGAACCATGGTTGTCTTCTGCATTAGATATATTGAGTGAAGTTGTAGAAGATATTAACGATGCAGGCATTGTTTCAGAACAAATTTATTTTTTAGGCTTTTCGCAAGGTGCTTGTTTAACGCTTGAATTTGTTACACGCAATGCAAGAAAATGGGGCGGTGTAATTGCATTTACAGGCGGATTGATCGGCGATAAAATTTATACGGAAAATTACAGCGGTGGTTTTATGAATACACCGGTATTTATTGGCAGCAGCAACCCTGATCCTCATGTGCCTGTTGAAAGAGTGAATGCGACAACAATAGTTCTACAAAACATGCATGCAGATGTTACAACCAAAATTTATCCGGGCATGGGCCATACAATCAATAAAGATGAAATTGAACAGTCAAACAATTTAATATTCAATCAACAATAACTGCTTTATAATTTTCCTGCATTTCCGTTTCTTATTTTTTTGACCTCGATAAACAAAAGCGATAGAACAAAAAATGAAAGCAGTATTATTAAGGTATTAAACATTGCCTTACTATAACCAAGTTTGCTGATGTTTATAAACGGATAAGGATAAAAACCGGTCATTGATCCATGGATGATTGTATAGATAATATAAACAACCGGGTATATTAACCATATAAAAACATACTGTCTTTTCATGTTTTCTTTAGGCACAAATCTTATCCAGAAAATCAGGAATAACAATGGTGAAGCAACGTGCAAAAGATCTGAACTTATTTCCTGCAAGCCATGCATGTGTAAGATCGGTCTTAGCACAGCATTAAAAACAATTCCAACAACAAGGATATAAACGGCAATAGCAGTAAACGTTGTTGTTTTTGAAAAAAATCTATATACCAAAGAAGTTTTTTTTGCAGTTAAAAGAACCGTGCTGCAAACAGCAACAATAAAATTGGTAAGAATTGTAAAGAAGCTAAAATAAAATATCACTGTTTCCAGTAGAGATACTTTAGCATTTGAAAGAGAAATATAAAACTGGCTGATCAACCCTGCCCAAACGCATAAGGCAAGAAAGAATAAAATAATTTTTGCAGTAGCAGGCATATTCAAATCTCAATCAAATTTACTGATCTTATTAAAAATTTTCTTCAGCAATGCAGACAGGTTTATGATGCACCGGAAATTTTACAGAGTTGGCAATGAAACAATATTCATTTGCTTTTGCATGAAGGCTGTTTGCCTTTTCAATCATTGATGCATCTTTCACAATCACTTCAGGATAAAGCATTATCTCTTTAAAAAACCCACTGCCGTTTTCTGTCTCCTGCATTATGCCTGTGGCATTGTCTTTATAATCTACTACAACAACAGCCGCGTCCGCGCATAAATGTAAATACCAAAGCATGTGGCAGGTTGCCACAGATGCAACCAGCAATTCTTCAGGATTGTATTTTGTTTTATTGCCACGAAAAGCAGGATCTGAGGAACAAGGAATCTGCACTTTATCTCCGGCTGAAACAACATGGTCCCTTGCATAAGCTTTGTAGCCACTGGTACCGCTGCCGGTATTTCCCTCCCATTGTATAGATAAGTTATATTTGTGAAGCTTATTCATAGGCTAAAGATATTATGAATAAGGAAAAAATTTCCCGAATGCGATTTTGCAGTTAACCTATTGACATTTTTCACGATTAATATGTGCTTATAGATTATATTTTAATAAAGGCATAATGTTTGAATTTTAATCCATTGTGTGTGCATTAAAATAAAGTAAATAAAGCAGCAACAAATACGTAATTAATGTCTTAAAAAAAAGTCTATGACTGACACTCTACCTACTAGCAACCTTGGCACATTATCTCAATTTGAAAATGCGGTTTTTTATTGCATGAACCAGTCTTCAGAGCGCGTTCCCGTGGCTGTTGTACGCAATATTTCACTTCTAGCTGATAACAAACTTGAGTTTTCACTATCGCATTTTCCCGTTATAGAAAACTTCTGGAATGTGTTCGCCGGTGAATTATATTTTTATAAAAAAGGAATTTCTTACAGTATGAACGTTCACGGCACAGCTTGGTTTACAAATGCTGATGACCTAACCGTTCAGTTTAAGGTGTTGTATATTGAAACTGCCGGTACTCCAGAAATAAAACCATATTCATTCCAGGATTCAATTATGGGATTCTTTAGCAATACAAGTTTATTTTTTAAAAGAATGATTGTTAGTGGATTTTAGCATGATCCTAAGATTTAATGCATAACTAATCTGTGTGATAAGATTGGGTAGATAGAAATAAAAAGAGCTTGCGTCAAAATTGAATTGAACAAGCTCTTTTTTAGTTTAAAAACTTTTGCTAATTCAAAAGCTTTTTTACAGAGTAATACAACTGTTTCTGAGTGAATGGTTTTTCAAGAAATATGTCAGCTCCATTTTCCAGAGCAGTGCTTTTTGATTTTGCGGCATAGCCAGATATCATTACAATTTTTGTTGCAGGATAATTTTTCTTTATATATGATATAAAATCTACGCCAAGCCCATCAGGGAGTTTATTGTCAAGAATTATAATTGAAGGTGCTTCCTTTTCAAGATATTCCTGTGCGGCAGCAATTGTTTTTGCATGATCAAGTTTAATTTCCTTTTCCTGGAGCATAATATTTAATAAAAGGCACATATCACCTTCGTCTTCTACTATAAATATTTTTTTTTGACGCTTGTCAGTTTGTACGGTATTGGTCATAATCAGTTTTTATCAAAATATAAAAGCAATTGTCTTACCAAAAATTCCTGCCTCTTTGTACAATATAACTTGTAGAAATAATTTCTTTATTTAAACAAAAAAATCTTTGGTTGTTCAAAAAAATGCACAATAGCAAATAAAAAAGCCGCTTATTAAAGCGGCTTTCAATCAAAAGGAAAATATTATTACATCGGCATTTTATCCGTTGTAGTTTTGGAACCATCTTTCATAATACACTCGCCATTTTTCAGTTTATCTGTTTTGCCATCTGCGGTTGTATAACTTCCGTCTGGTTTTACCTTAGTTCCGTTATCCATTGTAATAACATCTTTCATTTCTGTTGTTTTTCCACCATCCATTACCATCATTTTATTATCTTTCATTACTACACACATTTGCATTTTGTGCATTGACGTATCTCCTGACATCATATTTGAAGTATCATTCATCATTGATGACATAGAAGTATCTGCAGGCATTACATTCGTACCAGTAGTATCAGCAGTTGCAGATGAACTTGAACTACTGTTACACGATGCCATTGCCAAAAGAATACAAGCTGCAATTGTTAGTTGTTTAAATTTCATGTTAGTGTTTTTGATTAATAGATGTTTCAATAAAACTAAAACCGTGCCTTTAAACAAACAGAATTATAAATCCGTTGCTTCACCATAGGCAACTGCAGTAGCCTCTTTAACAGCTTCGCTCATTGTTGGATGCGGATGCACTGCTGAAAGAATTTCGTGCCCGGTAGTTTCAAGTTTACGTGCTGTAACTACTTCAGCAATCATTTCAGTCACATTAAATCCTATCATATGTGCGCCTAACAACTCTCCATATTTTGCATCGTATATCATTTTGACAAATCCTTCTGTTGCGCCGGCAGCAGTTGCTTTACCACTAGCCATGAATGGAAACTTGCCAACTTTAATATTATAGCCTGCTTCTTTTGCCGCTTTCTCTGTCATACCAACACTTGATATTTCAGGAACACAATAAGTACAACCGGGAATATTGTTATAATCAAGCGTATCAGGTAGATGAGATGATTTCTTTTCTACATAAGCTATATGCTCTGCTGCAACAATACCTTCGCGACTTGCTTTATGCGCCAATGCCTGGTTTGGTGTGCAATCTCCAATAGAATAAAAACCGGGAACATTTGTTTGAAGATATTTATCCGTTACAACTTTGCCACGATCTGTTTTTACACCCACTGTTTCAAGCCCAATATTTTCAACATTTGCTACAACACCAACAGCACTTAATAAAATATCAGCCTCCAAAGTAACGGTGCTTCCGTCCTGCTTTTTAACTGTAGCACGAACACTTGCACCGGAAGTATCGGCTTTTTCCACTGTTGCATTCACCATTACATCAATGCCTTGTTTTTTATATTGTTTTTCCAGTTCCTTTGAAATTTCTTCATCTTCAACCGGTACAATTCTCGGCATAAATTCAACAATGGTAACTTTTGTACCCATACTATTATAGAAATAAGCGAATTCGGAACCAATTGCACCACTGCCAACCACAATCATGCTCTTAGGTTGTTCAGGTAAAACCAATGCTTCGCGATAGCCAATTATTTTTTTGCCATCCTGTTTGAGATTCGGCAATTCGCGGCTTCTTCCACCTGTTGCAATAATGATATATTTTGCTTCAACTGTTTGTTTGGAATTGTCTGAAGCGGTTACTTCAATTTTACCCTTGGAAACAATCTTTGCATAGCCCATTATAACATCTATTTTATTCTTACGCATCAGGAAAGCAACGCCTTTACTCATTTTATCGGCTACCCCTCTGCTGCGTTTTATAACTGCACCAAAGTCTTGCTTAACATCGGTTGCAGATAACCCATAATTACTGCTATGTTTCATGTAATCGTAAACCTGCGCGCTTTTTATCAATGCTTTTGTGGGAATGCAACCCCAGTTCAAGCAAATTCCACCCAGGCTTTCTTTTTCTATTATCGCTGTTTTAAAACCAAGCTGAGACGCGCGAATTGCCGCGGGATATCCTCCCGGACCACTACCTATAACTATTACATCGTATGCCATGATAAACTATTTTTTGTTACTGGTTAAATTATTAATCCCGATAATGCGAAAGTAATTGCTTAAAAGCAATTCTTCAATTTTAGGCTTAATTAAATGGTTTGGGTAGTTAATCGAAATCTTCTCTTCACAAAGTATTCGCTACACCTTTTTGTCGCAGATAAATTGTATTTTATGCAATTGTTTTTATTGATAATCGCTTCTTATAAAACTTATAAAAAATGCTCCTAACTTTGAATTGATACGACAAACACAATACAATTCTTGAATCCGGCATTTCGAATTAGAGTTAATTACGGAATTATACCTAGCTCCTGTTGGCAGGGAGCTTTTGAAAGAAGGTGTCACAATCAAGCAGAACGTAAGCAGTGAACGGAGCAATCTGTTTGCTGCTTATTAATTTTCTACTTTGCCGATTTAAACATTTATAAAGCAAAGCTAAAACCGATAAGCCGCTATCTTTTTTTCTTATTTTTAAATTTCAGGTACAGAATTTGAATTTCAAAAAACTTTCTAACGATTTAAAAATGAATGCATGAGTGCTTTTACAGCTACCCAAAAAGGTTTATCAGTTATAATTGTTCAACTCCAAAAACAAAAAGAGGAGCTTATTACTTCTTATCATACAGCAATTGCCAACGGTGAAAAACTTCACGAAGTAAAAACTATGTACTTAACTATAAAAGATTTGGATAGAAAACTCAACAATCTTTTACAGGTAAACTTCGTACACATAAACTCAATATAAATTGAGTTTTCAATTAAGATTTTTTGATTGATTTACCGGAATGTAAACGGTAAAAGTTGCTCCTTTGCCAATCTCGGAAATTGCAGTAATGATGCCTCCGTGATTTTCAACAATTTTTTTACAAATAGCCAGGCCAATGCCGGTTCCTTCAAATTCACTGCTGCCATGCAACCGTTGAAATAAACCAAATATCTGGTCTTTATATTGCGGCTCAAATCCAATTCCGTTATCGCTTACATTGAATTTATGGTACCGTGCTTTTTTCAATCCATGTAATTCTTTATACTTTTCTCCATTTATAATTGTATGTGAAATCTCAATCTGAGGCGTTACATCTTTATGCGTAAATTTTATTGAGTTTGTAATAAGATTGGTAAGCAATTGCTGAAACTGGAAAGGAATAACTTCAGCACTCTGTAGCCCCATCGATTTTATAACAGCATTTGTTTGCGTAATCTTTTCTTTAAGATTGTCTGATACTTCTTCCAAAACCTTATTTATATCAACAACTTCAAAATGTGCATGTACTGTATTGGTTCGCGAATAACTTAACAAATCTTCTATCAGCTGCTGCATTCGTGTTGCCGCTTTATCAATACGGGTAAAATAATCTTTACCCTCATTGCTTAAAGATGCTTTTTCTTTATCCAGCAGTCGCAGGGTGAACATTTTTATTTTTCGTAAAGGCTCCTGCAGATCATGACTGGCGATATAGGAAAACGAAGCCAGTTCATTATTCATTTTCTCAAGAGCAGTGTTTTGCTCAAGCAATTGCATTTCTTTATTGTGCTGAAGTGTTACATCCTGCAGAGCGCCTATATATATTCTTTCATTTTTATCAGTTATAAAGATGCCTGTGTTGCGTACATTAATTATACTACCATCTTTCTTTATTGCCCGGAAAAGATAATCGTTCGAAGTACTTGTTTCGTTTAATTCGCTCATCTTGTTTAAAATATCTTCAAGATCTTCCGGGTGTACATAGGTTTTAAAATTTTCAAAAGTTGGTTCAAATTCGATTGGTTTATATCCCAAAAGCCGGTAAAGGTTATCTGAACTTGAAAAAATTCCAGTTGAAAAATTATACCTGAAACTTCCTATAAAAGATGTTTGTTCTGCAAAGTTGAATGTTTCATTAAGTACATTCAGTTTATTCTGTATCTCTATTAAATCTGTAATGTCCTGCCCCGTTCCGGACATGCGTCCAGGCTCACCCTGATCATTTATAATAACTCTTCCTCTCGCATGCACAACGCGAATATTACCGTCAGGTCTTCTAAGACGGTGATAAAAATCGAAGGCTTCTCCTTTTTGAAATGCATCTCCGATTATTTTATTTACATACTCTTTATCATCCGGATAAATAAGCGAGGTATAACTTTCATAAGTGGTATCAAAATTATCTTTTGATATGCCGAATATGCGGTATAGTTCATCGCTCCAGTAAATTTTATTTTCTTTTATATCCCACTCCCAGCTTCCAATGTGTGCAAGACTTTGCGCTTCATTAAGCTCCCTGTTTCTCGCAGTTAATTCAGCAGCACGTTCCCTTACAAGTTGCTCAAGTTTTTCTGTAATTGTTTTTTGATCATTGATATCTGTGCATGTACCAAACCATTTAAATATTTCACCATCTTCGTTCCTTATCGGCAAAGCCTTTCCTAAAAACCAGCGATAGCTTTCCGGCTTCGTTTTATCTTTAAACCTGTATTCAATATGATAAGGCGCTCCCGTTTTTACGGAATGGTACCATGTATCAATACATACCTGTACATCATCCGGGTGAAGTATAGGTATCCAGCTCTTATCGTTTTCATCTTCACATAATCCTGTATACTCATACCAGCGTTTATTATAATAATCTATATAACCATTTGTTTCCGCCGTCCAAACAATTTGCGGAATAAGATCAGCGAGCTGCCTGAAATTGCTTTCACTTTGCTTTAGTGTATCCTGAACAATTTTTTGTTCAGTAACATCCTGAACATTGCAAACAAAAGCGTTTATGTACGGCACATCCAACATGTTTGAAAGCGTGCTGTCTATCCAGCGCCATGTTCCGTCTTTATGCAAAAATCTTACGGTGCCAAACACTTTCTGTTTTGTTTCAATCATCGGCATAGCAATTTCAACAAGACCCGGAATATCATCAGGGTTTATTAACTCCAATGCCATTTTTCCAATAAGTTCTGTTTCCTCATAACCGAAAATGTTTTTTACTGATGCACTTACAAAACGAATTATTCCACTCATATCAGCAAGCACAATTACATCAATACTATTCTCAATAATTGCACGAAAATGTTTTTCGCTTTCTTCTACTTTTTTATAAGCAGTAACTTTTTCTGTTGTTTCAGCAGCAACAGCAATCACAGAAGTTATTTTACCTTCTTCATCTGCCAATGGTTCAAACAACAAGTCAAAATAACCATCATTTAATGCACCATTGCGACTAAATTCCAAGCCAAAATCAGAAGCGGTAAAAGGTTTTCCTTCATTCAAAACTTTCTCATACATGGTTCGCACAGCATTCGTAACAGGAAACACTTCGAATAAAGATTTGCCAAGAATTTTTTCACCATTATCTCCTAATAAACCGCGCGCTTTATCATTAATGATCTCGATTATCGCATCCGCGCCTTTAAATATTCCAATGGCAACAGGCGTCTGTTTTATAAGCGTTCTGAACCTTGCTTCACTTAACTCCAGTGCCTGCCGCTTATTTGTTTGACGTATAATAGAAAGAAATGCATACACAGTTATTGCAATACAGGTGAGAGAAAAAGCCAATAGAAAAGCCGGTGTTGTATAAATATGATGAATCAGGTCATTATCCCTGTTCTTCATTATTTTTTCTTCATCACTTATAAGCGCATTTATTTCAGATTGTATATCCGTGAGCATGTTACGTTGTTTATTCAACATGTCTGTTGTAGGAGGTGATGTTTTATCTGCTTCCACAAGACTGCGCATATAAACGACATAATCGCCCGCAAGTTTATTTATCTGTTGTAACTTTTTTAACTGTTGCTGATTACCTATTTCAAGCGTTTGAAGCAGGCTCAATATTTCAGGATATTCATTAATTTCTTCATTAAATGAAACCATCGAAGCGGAATCATGTGTGCGCAGGTAATTGCGAAAATCTACTGATGCATCACGTAAACTCAGGAAAAACTTTTCAGACTGTAATGATACCTGTGTACTTGTATTTACCATTTCATAAGAATGCATCAATAGCTTTATTCTGCCGTAAAAAAGGAAAGAAAAAATACACAGTGAGAATATTCCCGCAAATAGTAAAATATATGTAGTCTTAATATTTTTCATAAGCCCATCATCACTCAAAGCAAAAGCGTTTTGATATTGTAACCGCGTTAAAATTAAAACTAAAAATATAAATGCGGCTGAGGCTCTACTTCATGAATGCTATATTTGAGTTTTTTAACATTGCACTTACGCTGCCATGAATGTTTTAATTAAAAATATTGGCCTGTTAGTAAATGTAAGAGATGATAATAAATTGCTGCGCGGCTATGCATTATCGTCTCTGCCTTGCTTAGTGAATGCATACATAATAATTAAAGAAGGAAGCATTGTTGAGTATGGCGAAATGAATGAATATACCAATGAGATAAAATCAGAAAAAGTTATTGATGCAAACGGATGTTTTGTTTTGCCATGCTGGTGTGATAGTCATACGCATCTCGTATTTGCAGCAAGTCGCGAAGAAGAATTTGTTTATAAGATAAAGGGATTGAATTATGCTGATATTGCTGCAAAAGGCGGTGGCATTTTAAACTCTGCAAACAAGTTAAATGCAATGCAAGAAGATGCATTGTTTGAGCTTGCTTTAAAAAGATTGAATGAAGTAATAAAGCTTGGCACCGGTGCAATAGAAATAAAAAGTGGTTATGGATTAACTGTAGAAAGCGAATTGAAAATGCTACGTGTAATTCAACGGTTGAAAGAGGTTGCAACGATTCCGGTTAAGGCAACGTTTTTAGGAGCGCATGCTTATCCTTTACAATTTAAAAATGATCATGAAGCCTATATCAAATTGATCATTGATGAAATGTTGCCCAATATTGCAAAAGAAAATCTTGCTGATTATATTGATGTGTTTTGCGAACAAGGTTTTTTTTCTGTTGATGAAATGAAACGCGTTTGCGAAGCGGCAATGAAATATGGTTTGAAACCTAAGTTGCATGTTAATCAGTTAAACAGCATCGGCGGAATTAAAGCTGCGATTGAATTAAATGCATTAAGTGTTGATCATTTGGAAACAATGACTGAAAATGATATTGAACAATTGGCTGCTTTCAATACTATTGGAACAATGTTGCCGACTGCTGCTTACTTTTTAAGAATGCAATATCCGCCTGCAAGAAAATTAATTGATGCAGGCTGTGCAGTTTCGCTGGCCTCTGATTTTAATCCGGGTTCATCGCCAGGTGGAAATATGAACACTGTTGTTTCGATGAGTTGTATTCAAATGCGCATGTTACCTGAAGAAGCTATAAATGCAGCAACAATAAATGCAGCGTTTGCAATGGAATTACAAAACGAAGTTGGAAGCATAACCGTTGGGAAAAAAGCAAACCTGATTTTTACAAAACAAATTCCTTCGCTGGCTTATTTGCCTTATGCATTTGGAAGTAATTTAATTGATAAAGTGATGATTAATGGTGAGTTTGTTACTGAATATTATTAATGCAGTATCCTGCACATGCGGGACGACGCAACCGTGCCTAATTGAAACACAACAGTTGGTCACCCAAAAAAAATTATTTATAAATAGCAGCCTGTGTAAAACCGTCGCTTGTTTTTACACCACGATACATGCCTTCACTATTAAACAGCATTGCAAAATTTCCCTGTGCATCAACACCGATCATTCCGCCTTCACCATTAATGGCAACTAATTTTTCGTTCACAACTTTGTTCATCGCATCATACAAATTCATTCCCGCATATTCCATTAAACAACTTACATCGTACGCTGCAACTGCTTTTATAAACAACTCGCCGTGACCGGTACAACTAATAGCGCAGGTTTTATTATTCGCATAAGTGCCGCAACCGATCAACGGACTATCACCAATGCGGCCAAAGTTCTTATTGGTCATGCCGCCGGTACTTGTTGCTGCAGCAATGTTTCCGTTTACATCACAGGCAACAGCGCCAACTGTTCCGAATTTTTTATCAATAATATTTTGTGTGGAATGATCTAACGCATACTCATCGGAGTTGCGCATTGCCTGCCATTGATCATACCGAAATTGAGAGAAAAAATATTCACCAGGTGCTGTTTGAATATGCTGCGATAAAGCAAAATCATCTGCGCCTTCTCCGCTTAAAATAACATGATCACTATTGCGCATAACTGTTGCTGCCAATTCGATTGGATTGCGTACATTATGCACGCCGCAAACTGCGCCCGCAGCAAGATCAGCACCGTTCATAACTGCAGCATCCATTTCATGCAACCCTTTTCTAGTGAATACAGAACCGCGGCCTGCATTGAACAAAATATTATTCTCCAATTCAACAACAGCTGCAATTACTGCATCTGTTGATGTACCTCCGTTTTCTAAAATTGTATAACCTTTATCCAATGCTTGTTGTAAACCCTGCGTGTACAGTCTTTCCAAATCAGGTGTCATATCCTGTTTTAAAATTGTACCTGCACCACCATGTATAGCAATCCTGCATTTCATTTTTAATCTATTGAAGGAAACCTGTTGTTAGGATTTTTAATAAGCGACTCATAACATTCACTCATTAATTTTTCTTTATTGATAGCAATAGTGCCTGCTTCTTCGCAAACAATTCCGCCTGCAAGATTTGCAATTTCCGCAGCGAGTAAAATATTTTTTGTTGCAACATATACCAATGATGCAACTGCAATCACTGTATCGCCTGCTCCGCTTACATCTGCAATGTTTCTTACATGCGCAGGTACTATGTATGAACTATTATAATCTTCTATAAACACACCTTTTTCAGAAAGTGTTATTAGTGATATTGAATGATGCAATTGTTCTTTCAGTTGCTTATGAATTTGATTGAGTAATGCAACGGAAACATCATCGGCAACAATGTTCAATGCATCTCTCACTTCTTTTAAATTGGGTTTGAAAATATCAGCACCTTTATATGCGAAGAAATTTTTTCGTTTAGGATCAACTGTTGTAACAATATTTTTTTCTTTACAAATAGTGATCACATTTTCAATAAGAGTTGGCGTTAATAAACCTTTATTATAATCTTCAAAAACAACAACATCAGGTTTTACATTTTCTACATACGCTGAAAATAAATGCAACAATTTCGATTCATCTTCTTTTGAAATATCAGTTGTAACTTCTGAATCAAGCCGCATCATTTGTTGATTACGGCCCATTATTCTTGTTTTATTGGTCGTAATGCGTTCATCACTTTTAAGAATATAATTTGTGTTGATGTTGTTCCTGCTTAACAGCAATGAAAGAATCACCGCATCGTCATCATTGCCTGTTACAGTAAACAATGTTGTTTGAGCGCCCATTGAAGCAAGATTCAACGCTGCATTCCCTGCACCGCCAATTCTTTGTTCGCGGTGATGCATGGAAACAATTGGAACCGGTGCTTCGGGAGAAATACGTTCAACGTTTCCCCACCAGTAAGTATCGAGCATTACATCACCAAAAACAGCAACTTTTATATTGGAAAATTTTGAGAATAGTGTTTGAAAGTCAATCATTGTTTTTCGTTTAGATCAGATTGCGGCAACACAAATAAACTTCAAATTGATAAGCTGCATCAAAAATATTTTAAGCCAAACACAAATTAAAAATCCCGTTCTGCAACGGGATTTGAAGTTAATACAATAAGCATTAATATTTTTTTCCAAAGAATAGCTATTTGCTCTTTGCATTAGCGTTTTTATATTCTTCATTCAGTTTATCTACCACTTCTGTTGTAATATTTCTTACTGAATCTTTATAATAAATTACATTATCATCGCTGCTGGTAGCAAAAATATATTCGTATCCTTTTTCAACACTATAAGTTTTAAGAAACGTTTGTATCTTATTTTTAAGTGCAAGCATTTTCTGCATATACTCACCCTGGAAATCCTGACCCAGGCTTTGCTGTTGCTGGGAATAATAACTATCCAAACGCGTAAGGTCTTCCTGCATCTGGCTTTGCTCAGTTTGAGAAAGCGTTGCACCGCGTTTGTTATAGTCATTCACCTTTGCGGTGTAATCTGAACGTATCTTATTCAGCTTGGCTTCCATCGCATCATTCTTACTGTTTAAATAATCGCGGGTTTCTTTAGCATACGTGTAATACTTTTCAAGTGTATCCAAATCAAAATAGGCTATTCTAAAGCTTGCTTTAGAAGTTTGCTGCGGTGCAGCAGCAGGCTGAACAGTTTTGCTTGAATTAAAGAATGCATAATACAAGTAAGCCAATGCAAGTAAAAGAACAATATTTAAGATCAATAAAGCTTTATTCATTCAACTGTTTTTAAAAGCCGTGAAGATAAAATTTATGATATCAATAAAATTGTTAAATCAAACTGAAGTCTCTCAATCAAAAAGCCGTTATGTTTTAGTTTTCATGGCAATTATTAATACCTTAGAGAATAATGCTGCAATAATAAATCATTCGCCATATGAAAACAATATTTTTACTTTTTCTCTCTACTTTTTTCACTCAATATATTTTTTGCCAGGATACGCTTCTTCCAAGAATTGTTAACGATACTTTGTATACTTCAAGCGGTTATAAAATAACAGTTGACCAGGAAATTAAACTTGGTACAGGCACAAGGGATAACGGTGATTTTAAATTTATAACTGTTTCCAAAAACTCATGGCTTACAGCGCCAAGCGTAAAACAGGCATCGATGCGCAAAACGTCTGATCACCATACAGGCATGGTAAAAAAACTGAAACCCGAAGGCAATAAAGAAAGAGGCTATACTTATTATATTATAATAGGCATTGGAGATATCGTAAACTACCAGTGTGATGTAGAAAATGCAATTGCTTCAGGTGAAATTGTTGTACCTGATAAATATAAATCCAAGCCAAATAACAGCCCGGTAAGCGTAGCAGATGAAATTACCAAGCTAAAAAAATTATACGACGATAGTGTGATTACCAAAGAAGAGTTTGAAGCGCAAAAGAAGAAGCTGCTGGATGGAAATTAGATTTTTTTTAAAGAAATCAGTACATATTTTTGGCGCAGTTCATAAATGAACAATTTTA
The DNA here is from genome assembly GCA_013286425.1 of Bacteroidota bacterium. Lineage (GTDB taxonomy): Bacteria > Bacteroidota > Bacteroidia > Chitinophagales > Chitinophagaceae > Parafilimonas. The sequence goes on along the minus strand of JABDFS010000044.1, from coordinate 13,144 downwards.
TATGAAACCCTTAAAGCTGCTGATTCCTCTAATTTTATTCACTCAATTACTCACAGCTCAAAAGACTGCTATCAATGAATATACGGCTGTAGATAAAAAGGTACTTGAATTAGCTGATTCTTCAGCAAAAACCACAACAGGGATTGCAAACTATATTGTTTCAAATTTTACAAGCAATACAGATAGAGTAAGAGCCATTTTTATTTGGACAGCAACAAATATTCAATATGATCTTGACAATATGTACGCGATCGATTTTTATGAAACGACAGAAGATAAAGTAAACAGAACACTTACAACGCATAAAGGCATTTGCGAAAATTATGCGGCTGTGTTTAATGAGATATGCCTAAAAGCTGGAATTAAATCTTTTGTTGTTGACGGTTATACAAGACAAAATAGTAATCTTCCTCATGCCTGGTGTGCAGCCCTTATAGATACTGCATGGTTTATGTTTGATCCGACCTGGGGTTCAGGATATATTGAAAACAAAACCTTTCACAAGAAAATAGATAATAATTATTTCAAAGTAAATCCCTTAGTATTTATAAAAACGCACATGCCTTTTGATTATCTCTGGCAGTTTTCACAATACCCCATTACTAACTAGGAATTTTATGAAGCCAAAACAGAAAACACTTCTAAGCCTTTCTTTGATTTTGATGATTCAATTAAAGTTTATGAACATCAAGGCCATACTGAACAGTTATTAGGATCAGCGAACAGGATCGAAAGAAACGGTTTAAAGAATTCAATGATCTTTAATGAACTGCAGGATGTCAAAATAGAAATTGAAAATGAGAGAGTTTCGTTCTACAATAATGCTTCTGATAATTATAATGAAGCTGTTAATTATTTTAATGATTTTATCGATTACCGGAATCACCAGTTCAAACCGGAAAAACCCGACGAACTGATACAGGTAATAATTGATACAGCAAATATTAAATTAACCAATGCAAAAACAAATCTGAAGCAGGTGATATATCCTGATACCAAAACTGAAACAATGGTCAATCAGCTTGCAAAAGCAATTGTTGACCTGGATAATCACATTAAAGAACAACAAACCTGGCTTACTGATTATTTCAGTAAATCAAAATCAAAACGCAAACAAATGTTTTACGAAAGAAAGATAACCTTGTTTGGTAAGCCAATAAATTAGGCCAGTTCAATAACCGTTATCTCGGGCATAATGCCAACTCTTCCCGGATAACCAATAAAACCATAACCGCGGTTAACATATAATTTTTGGGAACCTTCTTCATATAAGTCAGCCCATTCTTTATAAAACCATTGCACAGGGCTCCATTTGAAATAAGGATTTTCAACACCGAACTGCATGCCGTGCGTATGACCTGAAAGCATCAGATCGATATCAGCATATTTCGGCCGCACTTCTGCATCCCAATGGCTTGGGTCATGACTCATTAATATTTTGAAAGGATATTTTTCTGTTCCCGGGTATGCAAGATCCATACGCCCGTATTTTGGAAAGTTTCCAAACGCGCTCCAGTTCTCAATTCCAAGCAAAGCAATTTGTTGATTATTTTTTTCAAGAATAACATGTTCATTCATTAACAACCGCCAGCCCAGTTCACCATGAATTTGTTTTAACCTTTCAAGATTTGCTTTTTTTGCTGCATCACTCGGCCATGATGTATAATCTCCGTAATCATGATTACCTAATGTACTAAACACACCCATCGGCGCTTTCAGCCTGTTAAACACATCCATATAATCATGCATTTCATCAGCCTTATCATTCACCAGGTCACCGGTAAACAAAATAATATCGGCGTTCTGTTTCTGTATCATATCAACACCTCTGTTCACTGCAGCTTTATCTGTAAAACTGCCGCTATGGATATCACTTACCTGCAAAATTTTTAATCCTTTGAATGCAGGTGGAAGATTCTTAAAGGCAAGCTTAACACGCCTTACTTTGTAATTGTATTTGTTTGAAAAACCAACCAGCAGTGTCGCAAACAAACCACTTCCCAAACTAATGCCTGCCCATGTTAAAAATTTTGAACGGCTGATAGCATTACCATCGCTTGTAAAATCAACACCTGTTCTCGGAAAGATTTTTGCCATCAGCCAAAGCAGTAGTCTTCGCACATCATCAAACAGGAAAAGAACAGTTGCAATCAGCTTCGCGAAAACCAGTCCTACAATTATTGCAAAAACATAATTTCTTAAAGCCACATGCGTTTGCAGGTATTGTGAGTTCGGGAAGAAAAGAATAAATAAAACTGCGGAAACAGATATTGCCCAGTAAATTGAATAAACGATCGTGCGGCTTTTTTCGCTGTTGTTATGCATTAAAAACCTGATGGCTGTAAAAACATAAAAGTCTATAACCAACAGAACAATGATAACGATCCACCATCCATTCCAGTTTCTCATAAAAAATTTTTACAAAATAAACTATGCTTTATAAAATGTTGATAAAAATAGGCTTTAAACTATCTTAAAAAACTAATATTGTTGAAGACAGTAATTGTAAAAAATTACTTTTGTGCCCCTTTAAATAAATTCAATATGCGATTAACGTACTACGGACAATCCTGCTTTATGGTTGAGGTGGATGGCAAAAAGATTTTATTTGACCCTTTCATTACACCTAATCCTAATGCAAAGCATATTAATGTTGATGAAATAAAACCTGATTATATTTTCTTATCACATGGCCACGGCGATCATGTTGCAGACGCGATAGCTATTGCAAAAAAGAATGGCGCAACCTGCGTAGGCGCTGCTGAAGTTGCTGGCTGGTTAGGGAAAAATGGTGTTGAGAAAGTACATCCTTTAAATCATGGCGGACCGATTGCTTTTGATTTCGGAAAAGCAAGAGCTGTAAATGCAACACACTCTTCTTCTTTTCCTGATGGCAGTTATGCAGGTAATCCTTTGGGCTTTGTTTTCACGACCGATGCAGGCAATTTTTATTATGCGGGAGACACGGGGCTTACAATGGATATGCAATTAATTCCGCGTTGGGCAAAACTTGATTTTGCTGTTTTACCCATTGGCGGAAATTATACAATGGATGTAACCGATGCAATTATTGCGGCAGAATTTGTTAACTGCAATACAGTTGTTGGCGTTCATTATAACACATTCGACATTATTAAAATCGATACAGGTAAAGCAGTTTCAGATTTTAAAGCAGCAGGTAAAACTTTATTGCTGCCTGCAATTGGTGAAACAATTGATGTATAAATCCTGAAATGGAAATAAGATAATAATTTAAAAAATAAAATACTTGGCGAGGATAATCGGAGTAGCGAATCAAAAAGGTGGTGTGGGAAAAACCACAACAGCAATTAATCTTGCTGCAAGCCTTGCTGTGCTTGAGTTTAAAACACTGCTGGTTGATGCGGACCCACAGGCAAACAGCACAACCGGAATTGGCTTTGATCTGCACAACATCACCAAAAGTTTATACGACAGCATGGTGAACAATGCACACGCGCATGAAGTGATATTAAAAACAGATGTGCCTTATCTCGATCTCATTCCTTCGCATATTGATCTTGTTGGTTATGAAGTGGAGATGATAAATTTTCCTAACCGCGAGAACGTTTTAAAAAATGTTTTAGATACAGTGCGTGATGATTATGAGTTTATCATTATTGATTGTTCCCCATCACTTGGATTAATAACAGTAAATGCATTGGTTGCTGCAGATAGTGTGGTAATTCCTGTTCAATGTGAATTCTTTGCGTTGGAAGGTTTAGGGAAATTATTAAACACAATAAAGATTGTTCAAAGCCGCTTAAATACTGAATTGCAAATCGAAGGCATTTTAATGACGATGTATGATGGAAGGCTTCGTTTGTGCAACCAGGTTGTAAACGAAGTGCGCCGCCATTTTGAAGATATGGTCTTTAATACCATCATTCACCGCAACAGTAAGTTGAGTGAAGCACCGAGTGTTGGCAAACCGGTTGTATTGTATGATTCTGATTGCAAAGGCTCGATCAATTATCTTAATCTTGCAAAAGAAGTATTACAGAAAAACGACATGACGAAAATTAAAAATGAAGAAAGAATCCTGGAGTAGTTATAATGTTTCATTGTTTCAATAATAATGATGCAAAGAGGCTTTTGAAACCTGAAACACTGAAACTTTTAAACGTTGAAACTTTAATAAAAAATGACATCACCCAAACAAAATAAAGATACATTAGGCAGAGGCATTCGCTCATTGTTGCAAAGCATAGATTCAGACCTTAAAACAACATCAGGCTCGCTTAAAACTTCTGTTGTAGAAGCCGTTACAAACATTCTGCGTATCCCCGTTGAAAATATCATCACCAATCCAAAAAATCCGCGCCACGATTTTAATGAAACTTCTTTACAGGAACTCGCTTCTTCATTAAAACAGTTTGATATTGTTCAGCCACTTACTGTTTCAAAGATCAGTGATGGAAAATATCAATTGGTTGCAGGTGAAAGAAGATTGCGCGCTGCTAAGATTGCAGGATTAAAGGATGTACCTGCATATGTGCGCCAAACCAACGACAGGGAGTTGCTTGAACTTGCTTTGCTTGAAAATTTACAGCGTGAAGATCTGAATGCGATTGAAATCGGGTTGAGCTACAAGCGCATGATGGATGAATTGAATTACACACAGGAACAGGTTGCTGAAAGAATGGGCAAAGAGAGAAGTACAGTTACCAATTACATCCGTTTATTAAAACTTCCTCCGGATATACAGATCGCCGTGCGCAACGGTGAATTAAGCATGGGCCATGCAAGAGCACTGATCAATATTGATACCATTGATAAACAGTTATATCTTTTTAGTGAGATAAAAAGCAAACAATTAAGCGTAAGGCAAACAGAAGAACTGGTTAGAAAATTATATCGTAGTCATTTACCTGCTGTTAAATCTTCAACAAAAGCAAATCTTAACGATGCTTACAAACGTATAGAAGATAATTTAGCCTCTTATTTTTCAACAAAGGTTATGCTTAAGCATAATTCAAATGGCAAAGGCAATATCACCATTGAATATTATTCAAACGAAGAACTGAATAAAATTCTTGAGTTAATGCAAGCCACTGCAGAATAAAGATGCCCAGGTTTTATTTTCTTATATTATTGGTTTTTGCCTCAGTTATTTCTTTAAGAACCGTTGCACAAAACGACAGTACAACTAAAGTAAATAACGGCAAAGTAGTTTTGCTTGATACAATTCAGCCAAAAAAAGACAGTGCTACAAAACAGCTTGCAAAGAAAGATTCACTCATCGAAAAAAAACATGATCCTCATAAAGCAACAATTCGTTCTGCTATAATTCCGGGTTGGGGACAAGCCTACAATCATGAATACTGGAAGATACCCATTGTGTATGGTGCATTGGCAGTTCCAACAAGCCTGTTTATTTACAACAACAAATGGTACCAGAAAACAAAAGATGCTTATGAGATACTGGTAAATGGAGGTGACACCTCGGCAATTGATCCGAAGCTGGAAGGCTTATCACCGGAAACATTGCAGTATTACCGAAACTCTTTCAGAAAAAACAGGGATTATTCTGTATTGTTCCTTATGTTGGTTTGGGGATTGAATGTTGCGGATGCCACTGTATTTGCGCACTTAAAAGACTTTAATGTAAGCGACGATCTCAGCATGCATATACAACCTGATTACAACATCAGCACAAAAACACCTTCGCTTTCGGTCGCGTTGAATTTAAGAGACAAGCAACACAAGATGTTGCCTTCATCATTTTAATTGAAGTATTTAGCCACGAATGCACGAATAGTTTTTGCTCAATTCGTGCATTCGTGGCTAAACAGGAGTGATGCTGACGACGAAGAACTTTTAAATCATGAATCGCCAGAAACGGATAAAAAATGTTGCTACGACTATCAGAAAGCAAATGACGCTCGCATACTTCAATGATTTTATTTCTTTTTTCTGAAATGAGCGAATTGTAAATATTAAGGAGCCTATAACAAAGGGAATAAAGTAAAATTTTATATAAAGTCGCATGAATTCATTTATTCCAAATAGTGCTTGGGTCTTGCCGTCAGATGAAAGGTAAACTTGAGCTAAGTTGTAATTGAAAATTAATAGTCCAATAATGCAGATGCCGCTTAAAATAATAGATAAAAGAGCATATTTGTTTTTTTTCATGCCTAATTTAAGTTGGTCTTCGCGTTATAATTATTGCTAACGCGAATATTTATCTTGTTAAACTCAGCTCCAAATAAAAATCGGTTATTCAAGATTCAAATGCAATGGCAGCATGTCTATAATACTTTGAAAGTTTTTACATAGCTATACCCAAGTCTTTGATCTAACAGAGTTACAGCTTTATCCTATATTGCATACATGAAAATTGCATTAATAGGTTATGGAAAAATGGGCAAAGCTATTGAAGAAATTGCAATGGCAAACGGTGATGAAGTTGTATTAAAAATTACTATTGACAATACAGAAGATTTTACCGTTGAAAACCTGCAAAAAGCAGGTGTTGCCATAGAATTTTCCACGCCGCACAGCGCAGTCGGCAATATAAAAAAATGCTTTGATGCAGGCATTCCTGTTGTATGTGGTACTACGGGATGGCTGAAAGATCTGGATGCAATAAAAGAATATTGTGCGCAAAAGCAAGGCGCATTTTTATATGCAAGCAATTTCAGTATTGGTGTGAATTTATTTTTTGCTTTGAACAAATATCTTGCTTCATTAATGAATGCGCACAATGAGTATGATGTGAGCATGGAAGAAGTACATCACACACAAAAAAAAGATGCACCGAGCGGAACAGCTATTACATTGGCAGAGCAAATACTTGAAAATATTAAAAGCAAAAACAACTGGGTAAATAATGTAACTGATAATTCATCAGAGCTTGAAATTACCAGCAAACGCGAAGGCGACGTGCCGGGCATTCACACCATAAAATATAACTCACCCAACGATTATATTGAGATAACACATTCTGCATATAACCGTAAAGGTTTTGCAGCAGGTGCAGTACAGGCAGCTAAATTTATCATTGATAAAAAAGGCATTTTTTCTATGCAGGATGTTTTAGGGTTATAATCAGAACCCAAGATTTATACCTGCTTTAACCGTGAACCAGGAAGACCAACCCGCTTCTTCATTTGCATGAAAACTATCCCAGCCAATTGCAGCTTCAAACGCAGCGAATTTAACTCCTGCCTGGAAATCGTAAGTAAAAGGTGTTTGCTTATCGTCTGAATGCTGAAAACTTACAAATCCTAAACCTGCATCAGCCTGCAGAAAAATAATATTCAAAGGAAGATATTGCCTGAAATTCAGCTTAACAGGTATATAATTTTTATCACCCAAAACATTCCTGTCGTCTTTAAAAAATTTTGAATACCCTATTGAACCGCCAAATCTCCTGGAACCCAACCCGGTTAGAATACCTGCTTCGGCCCCGCCGCCGCCATTATAAAAATCGTTGGTTCTGCTGTCAAGCGGTGCTGCATACAAAGCATGAATGAATATAGAAACATGCGGGGCTTTTTGTGCATTTGACTGAACCGAAATAAGTGCAATACAAAAAGCCAGAGTAATGGTGGTTGATATATTTTTCATGGATTACAATTTACGGCTAAATTACTTGTATATAGTTTTAATATACACTTTTGCATACATGAAAATCTCTATAATCGGTTCGGGAAATACAGCAACCGTTATTGGCAAACTTTTAAAGGAACATCATCATACAATAAAAGAAGTTGTTGGCCGCGATGCAAATGCTGTTCATGCGCTTGCGGAGAATCTTAACGCACAACCCTGCACTGATATCAAAACAATCAATATGGAAAGCAATATTTATATTATTGCGGTGAGTGATGATGCAGTTGCTGCAATAAGTGCTTCACTAAAATTTAACAACAAAATAGTTGCACATACCTGCGGAAGTGTAACCATGAATGTGCTTGAAAATACTTCTGAAAACTTTGGTGTGTTTTATCCTTTGCAATCCTTACGAAAAGAATTGAACTACACTCCTGCCATTCCATTTTTAATTGATGGCAACAATACTTTCACCAAACAGGCACTTGCAGAACTTGCAGGCTCTGTTTCAGAAAATGTTATGGAAGCAAATGATGAAATGCGTTTGAATTATCATCTTTCAGCAATCATTGTATCCAACTTCAGCAATCATTTATTTGCCCTGGCAAAACAATATTGCGATGCACATCATACAGATTTCAATCTATTGTTGCCATTGATTGAAGAAACTGTAAACCGCCTGCATTATTATGATCCTTCCAACATGCAAACAGGCCCGGCAGCAAGAGGCGACGAAGCTGTTATACAAAAACACTTGCAATTGCTGAATGATGCACCTGAACTCAAAGCTATTTATGCAATGATGAGCGAGAGTATTCAACAGCGTTATAAAAAATAATATTGTGGGTTTGAAAATGTGAACTTTAGTGTGATTGCAAAATGTAAACCTGTTCGCACGTCATTTCGACGTAGGGTAATTGCGAAGCAATCATTGAGGCAATTGTAATATAATCATGAGCGAAATAAATTTCCAGACCTTAGTACTGTAACAATATATGTAACCATTTAAAATTACAGTACATAAATTTGGGCCAACGATAACTTTAAGAGATGTCTCACTCTCGTTCGACATGACGGCGCAATACATTCCCTAATAGCAAATCGTACAATATTTATTTTCTTATTTATTCTTCAGTTTATCTACAGCAAAATTTTCAGCGACCTTCTGATAATATCAACGCATTCTAAAATTTGCTCTCTTGTAATAGTTAATGGCGGCGCAAAACGGATCTTATCACCATGTGTTGGCTTTGCAAGCAAACCATTTTCTTTTAATGCAAGGCAAAGCTCCCATGCTGCATCTTTATTTGCATGCTCAATTACAATGGCATTCAGCAAACCTTTTCCGCGAATAGTTGAAATAAACGGCGAATTAAGCTTTGCTATTTCACCGCGCATCAAAGCCCCCATCGCATCTGCATTCTGCAACATATTTTCTTCTTTCAACACCTTTAATGATTCCATTGCAACCGCACAAGCCAAAGGATTGCCGCCATAGGTTGAACCATGTTCACCCGGCTTAATGGTCATCATAATATCATTATCAGCAAATACAGCAGAAACAGGAATGGTTCCGCCGCTTAATGCTTTGCCAAGGATCAAAATATCAGGCCTTACATTTTCATGATCGCAGGCAAGCATTTTACCCGTACGGCCTAAACCGGTTTGAATTTCATCACCAATAAATAAAACATTATACGCTTCGCACAACTGTTTTGCTTTTGAAAGATAACCCTCATCAGGAACACAAACGCCTGCTTCGCCTTGTATGGGCTCAACCAAAAAGCCCGCAACGTTTTTGTCTTCCAGGGCCTTTTGCAAAGCATCTGTATCGTTGTATGGAATGATGATAAAGCCCGGCGTATACGGACCAAACTTTGCGTTCGATTGTTCATCCGTGCTGAAAGAAATTACCGTTGTTGTTCTGCCATGAAAATTATTTTCACAAACAACAATTTTTGCTTCACCATCTTTAATGCCCTTTTTTTCATAACCCCAGCGTCGGCAAAGCTTAAGTGCTGTTTCAACGGCTTCAACACCGGTGTTCATCGGCAACAATTTATCATAGCCAAAATATTCAGTTGCGAACTTTTCATATTCGCCTAAAAGATTATTGTAAAATGCACGCGATGTGAGCGTAAGTTTTTGCGCCTGTTCAACCAGCGCCTGTATAATGCGCGGATGACAATGGCCCTGGTTTACAGCAGAATAACCGCTTAGAAAATCGTAGTATCTTTTCCCGTCAACATCCCATGCAAAAACGCCCTTTCCCTTCTCAAGCACTACAGGCAACGGGTGATAATTGTGTGCGCCGAAGTCCTCTTCCAACTGTAAATAATATTGCGTTCTTCCGGATAAAGTATGAGTAAGCATAACAGAGTATTAAAGATGATTAAATAATAAAAGAAATGAAATAGCAGTGCGGTGCAGAGAACCGTTGGTGTTAGTGATTAAGCAGGTCTAAATTAGAAGAAAGGAATATCATCAGCTGTTATTTCGGCTGCAAGATACGGTTTTTTTGCCAGGCATTGTCTTGCGCTGAGTGGACGATGCAGTAATAACCACTCATTCTTTCACAAACTGCTTTGCAATTACATCATTGCCTGTTCAACCTTACCAGGAAGATTGTTTATAGAAACCAGGTATATACCTGACAGGTCATTTAAACGAAATAAAGTCAATATAACTTCGATATTTCTTCGGTACTATGGACCGAACAACTACCGAACAACTACCGAAGAAGTACCGAACAACTACCGAACAAATGAGCCTGCAGGTAGCTCTGTTCCAGGAGCAAGCCATTCCCGGATACAGCCACATAAAACGTACTTATGCCCTGCAGCTTATCCTGTATTTCTTCCTTTTAAAAAAAATTTATTCTATTAACTTTCCTTTTACGAACATAATCGTATATTGCCTTTTATAAATATTTTTGCAGTGATGAATACAACGAAAACTTTAAAGCCCACCGATAGTGAACTGGAGATTTTGCAGGTGCTGTGGGATAAGAATGAGGCGACCGTGCGCGAAGTGCATGAAGAGTTATCGCAAATAAAAGATTGCGGCTATACAACAACATTAAAGCTGATGCAGATAATGTTTGAGAAAGGTTTGGTTTTGCGCGATGACAGCAGCCGCACGCATATTTACAGGCCTAACGTAAGCAGGGAAAAAACGCAAAAACAATTAGTAGATAAAATGGTGAATTCATTGTTCAGCGGTTCGCATACGCAACTGGTGATGCAGGCATTGGGTTCACATACACCAAGTAACAAAGAGTTAGAAGAAATTCAACAATTACTCGACAGCTTAAAAAAATAACCCGTGCAGGTATTTTTAGAGTCAGCATTTTTACAAGCTTTAACACGCAGCCTTATTGCAAGTGTCTGGCAGATGTTTTTATTGTGGATAGCATGTGTTGCAATATTTAAATTCGTTAAGCTTAACTCGCGGCAGAAATTCAACATTGCTTTTGCTGCGCAGTTTTCAGGATTGATCTTATTAGCATACACTTTCTCTGCATTGTATAACAGTTCAGCGCAAACACCCGTATATACATTTACGGAAAGTTTGCCGCAGTCTTTAAATTCCTTTGTCTCAATATGCACGCCAACACTCGCAGCTATTTATTTGTTAGTGTTGATGTTTAAATTGTCAAGATTCATTTTTATTTACAATGAATCGAAAACAATAAAACATTCTGAGCTTAAAAAAATAGCTGCCGATAAAAGAATTTTTGTTGAACAGATGTCGGCGCTTTTATCGCTGCACAGGAAAGTAAGAATTTATTTATCTGAAAAAATAAGCTGCCCTTTAACGATAGGGTTTTTGAAACCTGTTATATTAATCCCGGTTGCTGCAATCAATCATCTCAGCACCGAACAACTCGAAGCAGTAATCCTGCACGAACTGGCACATATAAAACGCGCAGATTATTTATTGTTTATTCTTCAGAGTGTTATTGATAAAATTTTCTTTTTCAATATTTTTTCTTTGATGCTTGGCAACATCATCGAACGTGAAAGAGAAAATGCCTGTGATGATTGGGTGCTGCAGTTCAGGTACAATTCAATGCACTATGCTGAAGCATTGTTTAAGCTTGGAAGATTGAAAGCTTTGCCTGCTTTGGCAATGCCTTTTCCCGGCAAGAAAGAAAACCTGTTATTAACAAGAGTAAGGCGCTTGCTGCATAAGCCACAACATAAAACAAATAATTTTCCGGCCTTTTATTCAGGCGTATTTAGTTTGATTATAGCTGCATCAGTTTTTACCGTCTCGTACGTAAATCCGGCTGAACAGAAAGCCACACAAACTGTTCATACATTGATCGCAGACCAGTCGATCCGCAAACAGCCTCAACAATTCGTTGCAGAAAATAAAATTGCTCCAGGTGAAAATGATAAGCTTAATAAAATCAATAGTGAATTGGATAAAGAAAATGCAATAGCTGAAAAGAATGCAAATGAGCAAATGCAAATGGCTGATAAAACAAAAGAAGAATCTAATGCAACTTATAATGATGAATTGCAATCATCATATATTGCGTTGGCCCAGCAACAAAGCAATCTTACAAGGGTTCAACTAAAACTTGATTCACTAAAGATCGCATTGCCTCAAATAAATGCAGCAGTGAACACACAATTGAATATAACTCCTGAAATAATTCAAAAGGCAATGTCTTATCAAAATTTCCAACGTTTGGAAACCATGCTTGCGGCAAGTGGTAATGATATAAAGATTACTGAAGCCGATTCAACAAAAAACAGTTACAGCAAATACATTACAATTGAAGCCACTGATAAAAATGGCAATAAGCACATTTACGCTGTAGTAGTTAAGTTGTATCAATAACTTAATTATTTCACACAAAAAAAGCCGGTTAAACAACAACCGGCTTTTTTATTAATAGGCATATTCATTTAAATAATAAGCATTGCATCTCCGTAACTAAAGAAGCGGTATTTATCTTTTATTGCTTTTTTATAAGCTTCCATAACAAGGTCATAACCTGCAAAAGCACACGCCATTATTAATAAACTTGTTTTAGGCAGGTGAAAGTTTGTAACCAGGCTATCTGCAACATTAAACTTATACGGTGGATGAATGAAAATGTTTGTCCAGCCTTCACTTGGCTTTAAAAGCTTTTGTGCAGTAAAACTTGTTTCCATTCCGCGCATAGTAGTTGTGCCGATTGAACAAATACGATGATTGGTTTCTTTTGCTTTGTTCACTATCTGGCAGCATTCATCATCTATTTTATAATATTCAGCGTCCATTTTATGTTTGCTGAGATCTTCTACTTCTATCGGCCTGAAAGTTCCAAGGCCCGTATGTAATGTAAGCTCAGCAAAACGGATACCTTTTATTTCGCAGCGCTTAATAAGTTCTTTGCTGAAATGAAAGCCTGCTGTTGGCGCAGCAACTGCTCCTTCGTTTTTTGCGTAAACAGTTTGATAGCGTTCCTTATCTTCTTCATCAGGTTTGCGTTTGATGTATTTTGGCAAAGGTGTTTCGCCTAAAAATTCCAGCATGTTTCTAAAGCTGGCATCGTCACCTTCCCATAAAAAGC
>JABDFS010000043.1:30595-31066 GCA_013286425.1 Bacteroidota bacterium | reverse complement strand
GGTACAAATAACAACATCAGTTTAAGCGGTGGCGTTAAAGCATTGCCGTACCGGCTATCGCTTGGATATACTAACCAGGATGGTGTTTTGAAAACAGATAATTTTCAAAAAACATCTTTGGCTTTTGTATTGAATCCCACCTTATTTGATAACCATTTAAAGATTAACCTGAACTTAAAAGGAAGTGCAGAAAAAACAAGGTTTGGCAACCAGGGTGCAATTGGTTCGGCAATAAGTTTTAATCCAACATTGCCGGTATCTTCAGGTGATAAAAGCTTTAATGGTTACACCATTGCCGGTTACGATGCACAGGGAAATCCTATAGCAAATCCGGTAGCGTTGCTTAACGATTATCATGATAACAGCAATGCACAAAGAAGCATTGGCAACCTGCAGTTAGATTATAAATTTCATTTCCTGCCTGATCTGCATGCCAACCTGAATCTTGGATATGATGTATCGAAAGGTTAT